>JAGWTB010000006.1 GCA_028869175.1 Sphingomonadales bacterium | reverse complement strand
GCGTGGCGGCGCTCAAGCGCTACCGCGCCTTCAACGATTCCAGCCTGACAGTCGAAAAACTGAAAGATGACGGCAAGGGCGGTGCCATTGCCCGCTTTGCCGAAGTGGCCGACCGCACCGCCGCAGAGCGGCTGCGCGGTACCGCGCTCACCGTGCCGCGTTCGGCCATGCCGCCGCTGGAAGAGGGCGAATACTACCACGCCGACCTGATCGGCCTGCGCGCACAATCGCCCGATGGCACCCTGCTGGGCACCTGCATCGCAGTCGAGAACTTCGGCGCGGGCGACGTCATCGAGATCGAGCGACCCGTTGGCGAAGACGGCAAGCGCGGCGCGCGTTTCATGGTCCCCATGCGACCACCCGCCGTGCCCGGATGGAACGCGGAGCGGCTGATCGTCGGCGAGGGCTGGGCAGAGTAGGCGACCGGCTTGCGGGCTGCTACAGGCCCGGTGATGGATTGCCTCCCTGCCTCCACGCGTGACCATCCGGTCTGGCAGGCCATCGTTTCGCATGATTTCGGCATTCCCGGCGCAGCAATGTCCTTCGCGCAGCGACTGGCGCGGGAGAACGGCTGGAGCGATGCATTCGCCGCAACGGTGATCGAGGAATATCGCCGGTTCTGCTTCCTTGCCATGACTGCGGGGCAGGAGGTTACCCCGTCCGATGCGGTCGATCAGGCCTGGCACCTGCATCTGAGCTACAGCCGCGATTACTGGCAGCGCTTCTGCCCGCATGTGCTGGGGGGCGATCTGCACCACGGGCCGACCGCAGGCGGCCCGGGCGAGCGCGCGCGGTTCTTTGAACAGTATGCCTGCACCCTAGCCGCCTATCAGGCAGCCTTCGGCGCGGCGCCGCCTGCCGCAATCTGGCCAGACGCGCGCCGCCGGTTGCTGGACGATCCGCGCGCCCGCCGCGTCCATCCGCGTGACGGGGTAGTGCTGACAAGACTGGCGTTGGGGGCGCTCTGTGTGCTTTGTATGGCGCTGGGGTTCTTGGCGGCGTGGAGCATGGGGTGATGGGACTGGGGCCACTGGACATGATGGGCGGGCCGTTCCTGCTGCTTTATGCCGTGCTGTTCGTCATCGCGGTCATGGCGGGCTTCCTGCTCGCCGAATGGTTGCGGCCCGATGGCAGCGGCGGCGGCCTGGTCACCGGAGCCGACGAACTGGCCTATCTCGCGTGCGGCCGCGTGCGGCTCGCCGAAGCGACCATCACCCACCTCATGGCCGAGCGCGAGATCGAACTGACGGACAAGGGCGCACTGCGGATGCGGCCAACCCCCGCGCAGCGTTCTGCCGCAGAGCGCCGGGTGCTGGCCCTCGCTTCGCCGGCCAAGTGGAAGGATGCGGTCGCCGCGCTGCAGGACGAAGCCTCGGTGATCGACGCCCGGCTGGTGCGCCGGGGCCTGTTGATGGACGCCGCCTCGCGGGCGCAGCACCGGTTCTGGCAAGTCATGCCGTACGGCGCATTGTTCCTGTTCGGTGCAGCCAAATGGGGCGTGGGCACCATGCGTGACCGGCCGGTTGGCTTCCTGACCATGGCGCTCGTCGTCACCGCAGCTTGCGGTATTATCCGCTTCGTCACCGCCCGCCCGTTTACCCGCGCCGGTCAGGCGGTGGTGATCGAAGCGCGGCGGTCGGCCGAGCGGATGCGCAGCGCGCACCGGCAGGAGGAAGCCGGCCTGGCTGTGGCGCTGTTCGGTACGGCGGTGCTGGCGGGATCATCGCTGTCAGACTTTCACCGCATGCGCAGCCAGGGAGGCAGCGGCGATGGCGGCTCGTCCGACAGCGGCGGCGATGGTGGCTGCGGCGGCGGCGGGTGCGGCGGGTGCGGCAGTTGACGGGAAGGGACAAGGCCTTGGTGGGTGAGCAACGGGTTGATCGATGGACCGTGGCGGGACTGGCCCTGCTGCTGATGCCGCTGCTGACCATGGCGCACGAGATCGGCGGGCACGCCGCTATGTGCCTCGCCACCGGCGGCAAGCTGCGGGAACTTGGCGCGTTCTATGTCGAGTGTGACAGTTCCGGTGACATGGCGCGGCGGCTGGTCGCGCTGGCGGGGATGGGCATGGACGCGGTGCTGGCACTGGTCGCCTGGCGGGTGTGGCGCCGGCTCAGGGGCGATCTGCCGCGGCTGATCGGCTGGTATGTCTGGCTGTGTCTGGCCTTTTCGGCCTCAGGCTATTTCCTGTTCTCCGGTGTTTCCGGGATCGGCGATCTGGGGCCGGACAAAGGCGGCGGTATCGGTCCGCTGCCGTATCCGCTGGTGTGGCGTGCAGCTTTCGCACTGGGCGGCGGCATTGCCTACTGGTTGCTGGTCAAGGCGGGCATCGCCGCGCTGGGAACCATGGTGGGGCAGGGCGAAGACACCAGGACCGCCCGCCGTTCCGTGGCCCATGTGTTCTACGCCGTGATCTGCGTGGCGGCGGTGGCGGCGAGCCTGCCCAATCCCGTCGGCTTGTTCATCACGCTCGCCTCGGCGGCGGCGGCGAGTTTCGGGGGGAAGGCGGGGATGATCTCCATCGGCTATTCGGCCCGCGCCGGGGCGGGGGCAAAACCCTTCGTCATTGGTCGCAACTGGCCGCTGATTGGACTTGGCGTTGCGGCGACGCTCGCCTTTGCGCTGGTGCTCGGGCCGACGATAGTCTTCGCTCCATGATCGCCGTGCTGTCCGACATTCACGGCAACCTGCCCGCGCTGGAAGCCGTGGTCGCCGATGCGCGGGCGCGGGGTTGCCGGGAGTTCATCAATCTCGGAGACATCCTCTCCGGCCCGCTCTGGCCGCGCGAGACGGCGGATTTCCTGATGGCGCAGGACTGGGTGACGATTGCCGGGAACCACGACCGCGAACTGGTCACCGCGGATTCGGCGGAGATGGGGCGTTCGGACAGCCACGCGCTGGCTGAACTGGGCCGCCATCACCTCGATTGGCTCGCGCGTCTGCCTGCTACGCTGCAATGGCGCGAGGATGTCTATCTGTGCCACGGCAATCCCGATGACGATATCCACTACCTGATGCACCGGGTGGAGCCGGACCTGATCCGCGATGCCCATGTCCACGAAATCGCCGCCATGGTTGGCCCGCGCGGCAGCCATGTCATCGCCTGCGGCCATTCACATCTGCCGCGCCATGTCGCGCTGGCGGACGGACGGCGGGTGTTCAACCCCGGCAGCGTCGGCCTGCCAGCCTATGCCTGGGAATATCCACATGTTCACCGCATGGAACTTGGCTCCACCCATGCGCGCTATGCCATCCTGACTGGTCAGGCGGACGACGTCGCCGTCGATCTGGTTGCCGTCGAATATGACCACCGCGCAGCGGCAGCGCGGGCCGAGGCCAACGGTCGGATGGACTGGGCGGTGCCGCTGAGGACCGGGCTGGTGGGCGGTTGACGGGAGTGGGATTGATGTATATACATGGCGTATATACGGAGCTTGCGATGGATGACAACTCGCACAGTCGCGTTGGTGAAGCGCGCTCGACCTTCAACCTGGAGGGCGCTGGTGCCTCAGGCGCGGCTCCGACGCGCAGCGATGCACAAGTCTATCGCGCCAAGGTGTTCAAGTCGGGCAATTCGCTGGCGTTGCGCCTGCCCAAGGCACTGGGGCTGGAGGCTGGAATGGAACTGGACATCGAAGTGCTGGCTGGCGGCGCGATGACGCTGCGCAAGGCAGAACCGCCGCGCCGCAGGATCGACATCAGTGGTTTCTGGGGAAAGGCCAAGGGCCTGAAAGTGCCCGAGCGACGCGATTTTGACGAGCGTCCCAGCACGCTCGCAGCGCGGCTGGCGCGGGGCGAGGGGTGATCCAATACCTGCTGGATACGGACTGTTCGATCTATGCCATGCTGGGAACTTTTCCGGCTCTGGCGGTTCGTCTAATAGCCTGTGAGCCGGATCAGGTGGCGATTTCGGCGATCAGCTTCGCCGAAATCGTCATGGGGGAGAGCAAGGGTAAACCGCCCGACATGCCAGTTATCGAAGCTTTCCTGCGGGTCATTCCGATGCTGGCCTTCGATGAGGCGGCAGCGCGGGCCTATGCCACAATGCCCTTCAAGCGCCGCAGTTTCGACCGCCTGATCGCAGCCCACGCGCTGAGTATCGGCGCGGTGGTGGTGACCAACAACGAAGCCGATTTCGCGGACGTGCCGGGCCTGATGCTTGAGAACTGGACGATCTGAATGACCTTCCGCGCCACTGTTCTCACTCTCTACCCTGAAATGTTTCCGGGGCCGCTCGGCGTCAGTCTGGCCGGGCGGGCCATGGAGGATGGCAAGTGGGCGCTTGATGCCGTGCAGATCCGCGATTTCGCCATCGACAGGCACAGGACGGTGGATGACACCCCGGCCGGCGGCGGGGCAGGGATGGTGCTGCGGGTGGATGTGCTCGCCGCCGCGATTGACCATGCGCGCGCGGCCAATCCCGGTGTGCCGGTGCTGGCGATGACCCCGCGCGGCAAGCCGGTCAGCCAGGCACGAGTGCGCGAACTGGCTGCGGGGCCGGGCGTGATCCTGCTGTGTGGGCGGTTCGAGGGATTCGATGAACGCATCTTCGCCGGTCGGCAGGTTGAAGAGATATCAGTTGGCGATATCATCCTTTCGGGCGGTGAACCGGCGGCGCTGATGGTGCTTGATGCCTGCGTGCGGCTGCTCCCCGGGGTGATGGGCGCGCACGCCAGCGGCGAGGAAGAATCGTTCGAGGGCGGCTTGCTGGAATACCCCCACTATACCCGCCCAGCGGAGTGGGAAGGGCGCGAAATCCCGGAAGTCCTGCGATCAGGCAACCACGCGCGCATCGCGCAGTGGCGGCGCGAGCAGCGCGCGGCGGATACCCGCCAGCGGCGACCCGACCTGTGGGGCAAGGCGCGCGCCGGCACCGACTGAAGCAGCCTTCCGCGAACCGCTTGCATTTCCTCCCGTTTGCCCTTAAGGGCCGCGCCTTCCGGCATGCTCTGGGCAACCAGTGCGATCCGGGCCTTCGCCCCTGAAGTGCTGCGATCGGGGGGCGGCAGGTCAACAATCGGTTATGCAGGCCCGGCCTTCGGGAGCGCCAATCCGGCGCTCGGGCCACCTGCCTCTGGCGCGCGGTGCAAAACGAAGGACTGGGACCAGTGAACCTGATCCAACAGATCGAGGCCGAGGAAATCGCCAAGGCCGCCAAGGACATTCCCGATTTCCGCCCGGGGGATACCCTGCGCGTCGGCGTGAAGGTCATCGAAGGTGAACGCAGCCGCGTTCAGAACTACGAAGGCGTGTGCATCGCGCGTTCGAACAAGGGCATCGGCTCCAACTTCACCGTGCGCAAGATGTCGTTCGGTGAAGGCGTGGAGCGTGTGTTCCCGCTCTATTCGCCGAACATTGACAGCATTACCGTGGTCCGCCGCGGTGTCGTGCGTCGTGCGAAGCTCTACTACCTTCGTGGCCGCACCGGCAAACGCGCGCGTATTGCCGAGCGCAAGGTCATCAAGACCGGCGCGGAGGGTTGAGCTGGGAGGGCTAGGGCCCAACGCCACAAAACGGTATTCCGTGAAAAGGCGTCCTGGCTTAACTGCCAGGGCGCCTTTTCTCTTTTCTGCCAACCGGGAGCGAAACCTTGCCATGCGAATGCTTCGTTGTTTGCTTGCAGCCACCATGCTGGCCGCCGCGCCTGTGCTCCATGCCGAGGAAGCCCGCGTGACCGCTGCTCCTGCTGCCGCCGTGCAGGGTACCCCGCTGACGTTCGAGCGCGTCTTCGCCAGCCCCAGCCTTAACGGCAAGGTGCCCGCTTCGGTGAAGCTTTCGCCCGATGGGCGCTACGTCACCTTGCTGCGCAATCGCGCCGAGGACCGCGAGCGTTATGACCTGTGGGCCTTTGACCGGCACGCGGGCACCTGGCGGATGCTGGTCGATTCGCTCAAGCTCGGCTCGGGCCGCGAACTGTCCGAGGCGGAGAAGATGCAGCGCGAACGCCAGCGGATCGGCGACCGCAAGGGCATCGTCACATACGAATGGGCGGCCGACGGCAAGGCGATACTCGTGCCGCTTGACGGCGA
This sequence comes from Sphingomonadales bacterium, assembly GCA_028869175.1. GTDB lineage: Bacteria > Pseudomonadota > Alphaproteobacteria > Sphingomonadales > Sphingomonadaceae > Novosphingobium. Next base: position 50,290 of record JAGWTB010000006.1, on the reverse strand, counting down.
TCTCTACCTCGCCGGGCTTGACGGATCGGTAAAGCGGCTGACCGACACGCCCGAGGGAGAACTCAACCCGGCGATCAGCCCCAAGGGCACCATGCTGTCCTTCGTGCGCGACCGGCGGTTGTGGACCGGGCCGCTGGGCGGCGAGGCCAGGCCGGTCACGCCCGTGGAATCGGCGGATTCCGTCCACTGGGGCGAGGCGGAGTTCGTTGCCCAGGAAGAAATGGCGCGGATGGAGGGCTACTGGTGGTCGCCCGACGACAACCGGATCGCGGTGGAGCGGTTCGACGAGGCCAAGGTGGGCGTCGTCACCCGTGCCGCCATCGGCGCGGACGGGACGAAAACCTTCCAGCAGCGCTATCCCGCTGCCGGCAGCGCCAATGCCGAGGTGTCGCTCCACGTGATGAAGTCCGATGGCTCAGGCCGCGTTGCGGTTGATCTCGGGGCGGACAAGGACATCTACCTTGCCCGCGTGGACTGGGCCAGGGATGGCAAGACACTCTACGTCCAGCGCCAGAACCGCGAACAGACCCGACTCGACATGCTGGCGGTCGATCCGGCAAGCGGCGCATCGCGCGTGCTGTTCACCGAGAACGCTGCGCCGAAGAGCTGGATCAACCTTTCCGATAACTATCGCTTCCTCAAGGACGGCAGCCTGATCTGGTGGTCCGAGCGTGACGGTTTTGGCCACCTCTATCGCTACCGTCCCGGCAATTACCCGGAAAGCCAGTGGCAGCAGCTGACCAGGGGGCCGTGGGTGGTCACCGATCTGGTCGGGGTGGACGAGAAGGCCGGCCAGCTGTTCTTCTCTGCCACCAGGGATGATGTGCTGGCCCCGCAGGTCTATGCGCTCAACCTTGCCAGCCCGGCGAAGCTGACCCGCCTTACCGAGGCGGGGTGGGTCAACGGTGCCGGCATGGACAAGCAGGGGCAGACGCTGGTCGTCAGTCGTTCGGCCCAGGCGCAGCCGCCGCAGGTCTATATCGCCGATCAGGCCGGAAAGCGGCTGGCGTGGGTAGAGGAAAACGCGCTCGATGCCGCGCATCCCTACACGCCGTTCCTCACCGATCACCGTGCACCGACTTTCGGCACGGTGACAGCGGCGGATGGTTCCGAACTGCACTGGAAGATGATTACCCCGGTGATGGAGCCGGGCAAGCGCTACCCGGTGTTTTTCGAACACTACGGCGGCCCGCACAGCCAGACGGTGACGCGCGGCTGGACCGGGGCGCTGGCGCAGGCCATCGTCGACAAGGGCTATATCTATTTCCAGATCGACAATCGCGGCTCGGCCAACCGGGGCGTGGCCTATGAAAGCCAGATCTGGCACGCGATGGGCTCGGTCGAAGTGGCGGACCAAATGGCCGGGTTGAACTATCTGAAGGGCTTGTCTTACGTCGATCCGGACAAGATCGCCACCTACGGCTGGTCCTATGGCGGCTACATGACGCTGAAGATGTTGCAGGCAAACCCCGGGGCCTATGCCGCCGGGATCGCCGGCGCGCCGGTGACGAAGTGGGAACTCTACGACACCCATTACACCGAGCGCTATCTGGGCGATCCGGGCAAGATGCCGCAGGTCTATGCCAAGTCCGATGCGCTTGCCGATGCCGGCAAAATCGCCGATCCGCTGCTGCTGATCCACGGCATGGCGGATGATAACGTGGTGTTCGAGAACAGCACCATGCTCGCGGCGAAAATGCAGGCGGGCAAGGTACCGTTCGAGATGATGTTCTACCCCGGCTACACTCACCGCGTTGGTGGGCCGCAGGTTGGCGTGCACGTGTGGGACACGATCTTCGCGTTCCTCGCCCGGCACGGGGTAGTGCCGCCGAAATAGCGCAAAACGTGGCGTTAATGCGCCGAAAGGCCAAATTTCTTGCGGCGGTGGCCAATGCCGCTATCGGGCCGCACAAGCACATGGAGTTGTTGAGATGGGTTATCGGGTAGTCGTCGTCGGAGCCACCGGGAACGTGGGCCGCGAAATGCTGAACATCCTCGCCGAGCGGGAGTTCCCTTGCGACGAGATCGCCGCTCTGGCCTCATCGCGCTCGCAGGGGAGCGAGATCGAATTCGGCGAAACCGGGCGGATGCTCAAGGTCCAGAACGTCGACAATTTCGACTTTACCGGCTGGGATATCGCCCTGTTCGCCGCCGGCTCCGGCCCGACCAAGATCCACGCTCCGCGCGCCGCATCGCAGGGCTGCGTGGTGATCGACAATTCGTCGCTCTACCGCATGGACCCGGACGTGCCGCTGATCGTCCCCGAAGTGAACCCCGAGGCGATCGACGGTTACAAGGCGCGCAACATCATCGCCAACCCCAACTGCTCGACCGCGCAGATGGTCGTCGCGCTAAAACCACTGCACGATGCCGCGACGATCAAGCGGGTGGTCGTCTCCACCTACCAGTCGGTGTCCGGCGCGGGCAAGGAAGGCATGGACGAACTGTTCGAGCAGAGCCGCAACATCTTCGTCGGCGATTCGGCCGAACCGAAGAAGTTCACCAAGCAGATCGCCTTCAACGTCATCCCGCACATCGACGTCTTCCTTGATGATGGCTTCACAAAGGAAGAGTGGAAGATGGTGGTGGAAACCAAGAAGATCCTCGATCCCAAGATCAAGGTTGTCGCCACCTGCGTGCGCGTGCCGGTCTTCGTCGGCCACTCGGAAGCTATCAACCTCGAATTCGAGAACGAGATTTCCGCCAAGGAAGCGCAGGACCTGCTGCGCGAGGCCCCCGGCATCATGCTCGTCGACAAGCGCGAGGACGGTGGCTACGTCACCCCGATCGAATGCGTCGGTGACAGCGCCACCTACATCAGCCGCGTGCGCGAAGACCCCACCGTGGACAACGGTCTGGTGCTGTGGTGCGTTTCGGACAACCTGCGCAAGGGCGCGGCGCTGAACGCGGTGCAGATCGCCGAACTGCTCGGCCGGCGTCACCTCAAGAAGGGGTGACGGGCTTTGCCCCTCCGTGTCAAAGGAGGGGGCATTGCGCTGTTGCAGGCCAAGGAAGATCGCATGACCCAGGCTCGCACCACCTTCCACCCTGGGCATGACGGCGCGCGGCTGGCCGTGCACCGGCTGGGGCAGGGCAGGCCGGTGCTGCTGCTGCACGGGCTGTTCTCCAGCGCCGAGGTGAACTGGATCAAGTACGGCACGGCGCAGCGCATTGCTGATGCCGGTTTCGAGGCGGTGATGCCCGATCTGCGCGCCCATGGGCAAAGCGCTGCGCCGCACGATCCGGCGGCCTATCCGCATGACGTGCTGGTGAAGGATCTGGCGGCGCTGGTCGCGGCGCTGGGGTTGGAGGACTATGACCTTGCTGGCTTCTCGCTCGGTGCACGCACTGCGGTGCGCGGGGTGCTCGCATGCCTGACACCGCGCCGGCTGGTGCTGGGCGGCATGGGGCTGGAGGGCCTGACTGGCTGGGCGCGGCGTGGCGGGTTCTTCGTCGACGTGATCGACCGTTTCGGCACCATCGAGCGCGGTGATCCGGCCTATTTTGCGCAAAGCTTCATGAAATCGATGGCCATCGACCGGGTGGCGGCGCGGCTGCTGCTGCATTCGGTCGACGATACCCCGCCAGAGGCGCTGGCAGGCCTGACCATGCCGACGCTGGTGATCTGCGGTGCCGAAGATCAGGACAATGGCTCCGCCCCCCGACTGGCCGAGACGCTGCCCGATGCGCGCTATGTCGAGATACCTGGCACCCACATGAGCTGCGTCACCCGCAAGGAACTGGGCGAGGGGATTGCCGGGTTTCTTGCCGGGTAGGCCGATAACAAGGCTCCGCATGCACCGCGACAACCTGCCTTCGCGGGAATGACGAACGAGGGATTGCGACGGGTTGCTTGGATCAACCCTACCGGAACGGCGGCTCGTTGAACGCGCGCAGTTTCCGCGAATGCAGCCGGGCTCCTTCCGCGCGCAGCAAGTCGACTGCGGTGGTGCCGATGGCGAGGTGGGCGGCGATGGCTTCCTCGTAGAAGCGGTTGGCCTGCCCCGGCAGCTTCAGTTCGCCGTGCAGCGGCTTGTCCGAGACGCAGAGCAGGGTGCCGTAGGGCACGCGGAAGCGGTATCCCTGCGCGGCGATGGTCGCGCTTTCCATGTCGATGGCGATGGCACGGCTGAGGCTGAATCGCTTGGCCGAGGCAGTGTAGCGTAGTTCCCAGTTGCGATCGTCGGTGGTCACCACCGTGCCGGTACGCATCCGCTTCTTGAGGTTTGCCCCGGCATCGCCGCTCACCGTTTCAGCCGCCTTGGCCAGCGCCACCTGCACTTCGGCAATCGCCGGGATGGGAATCTCGGGCGGCAGTACCGGATCGAGCACGTGATCATCGCGCAGATAGGCGTGGGCCAGGACATAATCGCCGATCCGCTGGGTATCGCGCAGGCCGCCGCAGTGGCCGATCATCAGCCAGGCTTCGGGGCGCAGCACGGCAAGATGATCGCAGATCGTCTTGGCGTTGGAGGGGCCGACGCCGATATTGACCAGGGTGATGCCGTGCCGCCCTTCGCGCATCAGGTGATAGGCGGGCATCTGGTGCCGCCGCCAGGCGGTGTCGGACATGCGCTCGCGCGCATTGTCGGTCGGTGTATCGAGGTGGAGCCCGCCCGCGCCCGATAGCGCGACATAGCCATCCTTGCCGAGTTGCCTGCCCGCCCAGTCGACGAATTCGTCGACATAACGATGGTAATTGGTGAACAGGATGTAGCGCTGGAAGTTCTCCGGCGGGGTGCCGCTGTAATGCGCCAGCCGGGCGAGGCTGAAATCGGTGCGCAGCCCGTCGAACAGGGCCAGCGGGATCGTTTCGTCCTCGGCATCAAGTTCGATGCCGTCGGCCAGTTCGTCACCGATCAGCGCCAGCTCGGTGGCGGGGAAATGTCTGGCCAGTTCCTGCGGCGTAACCGTGCCGATGCCCGAACTGGCGTCGATCACGTAGGGGAAGGGGATTTCCTGCGCCGAAGGACCGACTTCCACCGCGATGTCATAGTCATCGGCCAGCAGATCGAGTTGCTCTGCCAGGTATCCGGCAAACAGGGCCGGGCGCGTGACCGTGGTGGTATAGGTGCCGCTGCGCGCCAGACGCCCGAAAGCGCGGGCGAGATCGGGCCGGGTTTCGCGGCCACGGTAGTGCAGGCGGATCTCGGGGTAGCACCAGGCGCGCTTGCTGCGACGTTCGGGTGGCGGCGGCGTGCCACCCTGCGCGAAAATGGCAATATCGGAGCGGAGGGTAGCGACAGCGGTGTCGTAGAGGCGGATCAGCTCCGCAATGATCGTTTCATGTGTATCCATCTTGGGGGGATAACCCGAGTCTGGTTACATTTCAAATGGGGCTTGGCGGGCGAGGTGTCCGTTCCCCGGTTCACCCGCCAGATCAGCCCGCCCCCGCCCTCAGCCTGGCGAGGTTGGTTGAACGGTTAATGCGTGCAGGGACGGTGCGCTTGTCGATCCCCTGCCGCCCGACGAAAAAGGGGGCGCCGCAGCGCCCCCTTCGTGTCTGGTCTGTCGTAGCCGATCAGGCTTCGGCAGCGCCTTCGGCCGGCTCGTCGAGCAGGTCGGCAGCGATGTCGCCCGGTTCGGCATTGGGATCGTAGGCTTCGGTGAAACCGCCGGTATCCGTGTCGAACATGGCCGCCATGACGTCAACGCCCTGGGCTTGGAGCTCGGCTTCGTCGGGCGAACGCGCGACGTTGACCTTGACGGTCACCGAGACTTCGGGGTGCAGCGCGACGCGGACGTCGAAGATGCCCAGCGTCTTGATCGGACGTTCCAGCACGATCATCGCCTTGCTGACCTGCGCGCCATCGGCGTTCAGGGCATCGACGATGTCACGCACCGAAACCGAGCCATAAAGATGGCCGGCGTTCGACGAAGCGCGGATCAGTACGACCGACTTGCCATCGACCGACTTCGAATCGACTTCGGCAGCGGCCTTGCGCTCGGCGTTGTCGGCTTCGATCTTGGCGCGGTTGGCTTCGAAGACCTTGCGGTTGGCTTCGTTGGCGCGCAGCGCCTTCTTGTTCGGCAGCAGGAAGTTGCGCGCGTAACCGTCCTTGACGGTGACCACGTCACCGATCGAACCCAGCTTCTCGACGCGTTCGAGGAGGATGATTTCCATGTCGTCTCTCCCCTTACTTCACGAGATAGGGCAGCAGGCCCAGGTGGCGGGCGCGCTTGATCGCCTGGCCGAGTTCACGCTGTTTTTTGGCAGAAACGGCGGTGATGCGGCTGGGAACGATCTTGCCACGCTCGGACATGAAGCCCTGCAGCAGGCGCACGTCCTTGTAGTCGATCTTCGGCGCGTTCTTGCCCGAGAACGGGCAGGACTTGCGGCGGCGGAAAAATGCACGTGCCATGGATCAACCCTCCTCGCGGTCGCGGCGGCGCGTACGCTCGCGGTCGTTCTTGCGCATCATCACCGAAGGGCCGGCTTCATGCTCGTCCACGCGGACGGTCATGTAGCGGATCACGTCTTCGTTGATCTGCGTCTGGCGTTCCAGCTCGGCAACGACGCCGGCGGGGGCCTCGATGTTGAGCATCACGAAATGCGCCTTGCGATTGCGCGCAATCTTGTAGGCGAGGCCCTTGAGGCCCCAGGTTTCGGTCTTGGTGACCTTGCCATTGTTGTTTTCGACGATTTCCGTCGCAGCGGCGGCCAGCGCATCGACCTGCGCCTGGCTGAGATCCTGGCGTGCCAGGAACACATGCTCGTAAAGCGGCATGCTTTGCCTTTCTCTGTCATAACCGATCGCTGGCTGATCCGCAGGATTGCGGGGCCCCTCCGGCTTTCTTGGATTCCGCACTTGCGAGAGCGCTTGCGCGGAACCGGGGCCTTAGCCGAGTTTCAGTAAAATGCAAGCCGCGCTTGGACCGGTTATGGCTTCCGGGCTACCAGCACTGAATGCATACCGCCGCTTATGCTGGGCGGCATGGTCACAACAAGGCGCTCGGCCAGACCGACTTCGGCTGCCAAAGCCAGTAAATCGGAAGCCTCGTGGCTAAGTCCATGCATGTAAGGTTCTGCACCGCCCGAACGCATCGCGCGCCGCCTGCGTTCAGCCTTGCGCGCCGAAGCCTGCATGAACAGTCGATAGGCTTTGCGTGCAAGCCGGGAAAATGACTGGCCCGCCTCGGGAAAGGCATGGACATAGGTGTGGATGAACAGCGATCCGCCGGGCTCGAGAATTCGCACGCATTCAAGCAGGTTATGGCGAACCGCCTCTACATCATTGAAATGCTGGAAAACATGAACCGAAAAAACCGCCTGAACCGACGCATCGTTGGCTGGCAGCCGCAATCCGTCACCCAGGATCCACTCAATGTTAGGTTTGGTGACATGCTTGCGGGCGAAGTCGAGCATTCCAGGTGAAACATCTACAGCTTTGACCTGGGCAAAATGATCGGCAAGCTGATTAGACATGCGTCCAGCTCCCGCACCGATTTCCAGCACCGTGCCTGGCTTCGGCGGGTAAAGCGCAAGCCATATGTGCCGAAAATCGTCCCAGTCTGATCGGGCGAGTCGGTAGAACTCCTCGGCTGTCCAGGCATTGTCTTCGCCCTGCTTGCGGCCCTGCCAGGACGCGACGCCGAACATGGGATCAATCTCACCCCAAGCGCGCCACTCTTCATTCGATTTCAAGTCGTCGCCCATCGTTCCAAAGCCCCAATTGCCCGCAGAATGCTTGCGACTCTTGCCGGGCAACCCCCGACAGGGTCAAGCGATTAATGCTGCAACTGCGATATGCGAGTAAGCACGGCTATTTCAGGTTCTCGCGGAAGAAATTGACGATGGCGCTGCGGGCGTCGCGGGCTTCGGGCAGGTCGGGCTGGTAGATGTAGCAGTGCCCCATGCCTTCGCCGACGATCAGGGTGGAGCGGACGCCCGCCTTGATCAGCACCGAATTGGTGACGATTGCCGGGCTCATGTCCATGGCGCGGGTGCCGGTGATCAGCAGCGAGGGCGGGAACTTCGCCATCACTTCCGGGTGGGTTGCGGGGGAGAGCACCGGATCGTTCTGGTCCGCGCGGGCGAAATAGCCGCGCGTCATGTCACCGCGCACCTGGCTGGGCGGCGGGAACGATCCATCGACATAGCCGGCGATCCAGGCGGAATCGCCCGCCATGAAGCGAACCCCGCCCGCGCCGAAGATGCCGAACGCGCCGGGCTGTGGCAGCCGGTGCGCCGGCAGCCAGGCACCCAGCTGCGCGGTGAGCGCACCGCCGGCCGAGCAGCCGTAGATGCCGATCTGCCTTGGCTTGTAGCTCTTGAGCAACTCCCGATAGACGGCGGAAACGTCTTCCAGTGCCGCCGGGTGCTGGGCTTCGGGGCCCATGCGGTAGTTGACGGTGATGACCTTGAACAGGCCGGAGAAGGCTATGGGAGCCGATTCGAGCATGGCACAGGCATCGGCACACATCGAAAAGCCGCCGCCGTGGAGATTGATCAGCACGCGCCCCTTGTCAGGCGCGCGTCCCTTGGGGGTGACAACCTTGGTACGCACGCCGCCAATGGTCTGATCGACGACATCGACCGGATAGGCCTCACGCATCCGGGCGACTTGCCCGGCAAGCATGGTTTCCAGCCCGCGTCGCACCGTGATGATATCGGCGTCGTTCGACGGCACACCGGCAGGGACGCGCGCCCGCGCCTTTTGCGCGGCAAGCGCCTGGGGGCTGAGAAAGGCCGAGGGTGGCAGGTCGAAAGCCGGCACGTTGACGTTACCGTCAGGATCGAACGTCGGGCGGGTCTGGCGCGGGGGCGGCGCCGGGTTGCCGCCTCCGCCACCACCGCCCGAACCCGATGAGGCGGGATGCCATGTCTGCGACGATCCGCCGCCGGAAGCCGGTGGTGGCGGTGGTGGCGGAGGAGTCGGCGTGCCGGGACGGCGGCGGGCAATGGAGAAGCCGCGGGTTGCGGGCATGTCCTGCGTGGCGGGCGGATTTGCTTCTTCGCTGCAGGTGGTTCCCGAAGCGCAGGTTTCCGTCTGCTGGGCAGAAAGCCCGGTGAGGGCAGTGCCGCCAGCGAGCAGCGAAATGGCGATGCGGAGCGTGGACTTGCGCACGTCTTGTTCCCCTGAAAATCCTCAGGCGGCATTTGACCACGATCAGGGCAATTGCGCCAGTAAATCCTTGGCAAAGGTGGTGAGCGTATCGTCGCGCGCGCCCATGATGACGATACGGTCACCGGGGCGGGCAAGGGCAGCGATCCGGGTGGCGCAATCGGTGCGTTCCGGCACATATTCCGCCTTGCCGCCCGCTTCGCCGATCAACCGGACAATCCGCTCGCTGCCCTCGCTGCGATCCACCGTGCCGCCGAAATAGACCGGATCGCACAGGATCGTGATGTCATCCGGGCCAAGCAGGCGAGCGAAGGTTTCGGCCAGTTCGTGCCCCATCTGGCGCAGCGGGCCATAACCGTGCGGTTGGAAGAAGGCGATCACCCGGCCGGGATGGGCCTTCAGCGTGGTCAGCGTGGCGGCGCACTTTTCGGGATTGTGGCCGAAGTCATCGATCACCGTGATGCCGCCCGGCGAGGTGCCGATGATGTCAAACCGGCGGGCAAGTCCTGTGAAAGTGGCCAGTGCGGCGACGCCTTCGGCCAGTGGCACGCCGGCAGCACTGGCAGCCGCCAGCGCGGCGAGGGCGTTGAACAGGTTGTGTCGGCCCGGCACCTTGAGCGCCAGCGCGTGCGAAGAACCCTCCCGCCGGTCCAGCACCGTGGCGCTGAGCGCGGTCAGCCCTTCCACCACGCTGTCGGGTTCGACGCCGATCATCGCTTCGGAACTGCTGACGCCAAAGGTCACCAGTCGCTGCGCCCGGTGCGCCAGCGCGGCGGTTTCGGCGTCATCGAGGTTGATCGCGGAAACCTCTGCACGGGCGAGAAAATCGCCAAACAATTCGCGCAGTTCTTCAAGGCTTTTATGATCAAGGCTTACATTGCCCAGCACGGCTACCGAGGGTTGGTAGAGCGCGATCGAACCGTCGCTTTCATCCACTTCCGAAACGAACACTTTGCCATTGCCAACCCGGGCGGAAGCGAAGGGGGCATCGTCGCGGACGAAGTTCTTCATCACCGCGCCGTTCATGATCGTCGGGTCGCGGCCCGCCACGGTCAGGATCCAGCCGGCCATGCCGGTGACGGTGCTCTTGCCACTGGTGCCGCCGATCGCGACCGAGCGCGGCGCGGCGTTGAACAGGGTGGCAAGCAATTCCGCGCGGCTCATGCGTGGGCAGCCGCGTTCCCTCGCGCGGACCATTTCCGGCACGGTATCTTCCACCGCCGCCGAGGCGACCAGTGTCTGCTCCGCCGTCGTGACGCCGCTGCCGTCCTGCGGGAACAGCGTGAAACCCAACCCTTCGAGCCAGCCGAACTTCTCCGGCGTGCGTCCCTGATCGCGGCTGCGGTCCGATCCCGCCACTTCTGCGCCTTGTCCCCGCAGGATCAGCGCAAGCGGCAACATGCCCGATCCGCCGATGCCGCAGAAGAACCAAGGGTGGGAAGTGAGGTCGTTCATGGCGCAAGGCGGTATGCGCGGTTGCGCGGTAAGGCAACCTTGTGCGGGGTGGCGGGTGTGGATTTGGGTTCACACGAAGACACGAAGATGGAATGCCGGGCCGCAGGCCCCTCAATCCTCAAACACGTCTTGTCTGAACGAACCGGTGCATTTGAAGTGCGGCCTTGCCGTAAGCGCAACATCTTCGTGTCTTCGTGTGAAACCCAACACCGCCCTTTCCCCGCCGCGCACCACCCGATAGACACGGCCCATGCCCCGCATCGCCATCTGCGCCCCGTCCACCCCGTTCACCCCCGAGGACGCCGACCGCGTCCTGGCCCTGGCGGCTGCGGAATTCCCGCATGTGGAACTGCACTTCCACCCGCAATGTTTCTTCACGCAGGGCCACTTTGCCGGAACCGACGAACAACGCCTTGCTGCCTTGCTCGAATGCGCCAATGACCCCGCCTTCGACGCAGTGTGGTTCGTGCGCGGCGGTTACGGGGCGAACCGCATTGCCGAAGATGCGGTGCGGCGGCTGGACCATGCGGCGCAGGGCAAGCGCTTTCTCGGCTATTCGGACGGCGGCACCCTGCTTGCCGCGCTTTACCGCGCCCGCATTGGCCAGCCGGTCCACGCGCCGATGCCCGCTGACATCCGGCGCGAGGGCGGCGCGGCGGCGGTGCGGCGAGTGCTGGCCTATCTGTGCGGCGACAACGCCGGGCTGGAGCCCTCGCTCGATGGCCACCACCCGGTGGCGGCGTTCAACCTGATGACGCTGGCCATGCTGTGCGGCACGCCGTTGATGCCAGGGCTTGCGGGCCATGTCGTCATGGTCGAGGAAGTGTCGGAATATCTATACGCGGTGGACCGGCTGTTCTTCCACGTCACCGCGCATCTGGGCGGCATAGCCGGATTGCGGCTGGGGCGGGTCAGCGACGTGCCGGAGAATGACCGTCCCTTTGGGGCTGAAGCCGAGGATATCGCCCGCCACTGGTGCGCCCGCCACGCGATCCCGTTCCTCGGGCCGGCGGATATCGGGCATGACGCCGCCAACAGGATTGTGCCGTTCGGACTTGCGGCGGGGTAACGGCAAAACTAGACGCGGCCCATAACTCAAGAGGAGGGGCCGCAGATGCGTGCATTCGTTTTCCCGGGGCAGGGCAGCCAGAAGGTCGGCATGGGCGTGGAACTGGCCGATGCCAGCGCCGCCGCGCGCGAAGTGTTTCAGGAAGTGGACGACGCGCTCGGCCAGAACCTGTTCGCGATCATGCGCGAAGGACCGGAAGAGACGCTGACGCTGACCGAGAACGCCCAGCCGGCGATCATGGCCAATGCCATCGCGGTGCTGCGCGTACTGGAGCGCGAAGGCGGCATCAGCCTGGCCGACAAGGCCGATTTCGTCGCAGGGCACAGCCTGGGCGAATATACCGCGCTCTGCGCCGCCGGGGCGTTCAGCCTGGCCGACACCGCGCGCCTGCTCAAGCTGCGCGGACAGGCGATGCAGGCTGCCGTGCCGGTGGGCGTCGGCGCGATGTGCGCGCTGCTGGGCGCGGACATCGATAAGGCGCAGGCGCTCGCCGATGCGGCGGCGGAGGGCGAGGTCTGCACCGTCGCCAATGACAACGATCCGGGGCAGGTCGTCCTCTCCGGGCACAAGGGTGCGATCGAGCGGGCTATCGCGCTGGTGAAGGACCATGGCATCAAGCGGGGCCTTGCCCTGCCGGTTTCCGCGCCGTTCCACTGTCCGTTGATGCAGCCCGCCGCCGATGCCATGGCCGAGGCGCTGGCCAGGACCCCGCCGGGCGGGCTGCGGGTGCCGCTGTTCGCCAACGTCACCGCCGCCGTTGTCACCGACCCGGCCGAGGTAAGGCGCCTGCTGGTCGAACAGGTCTGCGGCCGCGTCCGCTGGCGCGAAAGTGCCATCGCGATGAAGGCGGCGGGCGTTGAAAACTTCGTCGAACTGGGCGGCAAGGTGCTGGGCCCGATGATCACCCGCTCTGCCAGCGACGTGACGGTAACCAGCGTGGTCGGGATGGCCGACATCGAAGCGCTTTTGGCGGGGTTGTGAGAGAAGCAGGCGGTTCACACGAAGACACGAAGATGTTCCGTGACGCTGCGGGTGTTGCGATTCGGGCAAATCTTGACGCAGAAGGCGTCGACACGCCCGATTGAGCTGGCTGCGCCGCGCGTGCGACATCTTCGTGTCTTCGTGTGAACCAAATTTTATGTCGCCAAACCGTGCCGCAATGGGCGATAGGCCAAACATCATCCTGTTTGTGGAGAGTACCATGTTCGATCTCACCGGCATGACCGCCCTTGTTACCGGTGCATCCGGGGGTATTGGCTCCGCCATTGCCCATGCGCTGGCGAACCAGGGCGCGCGGCTTGCCTTATCGGGGTCCAATGCCGGCAAGCTGCGTGCGTTCCGCGAAGAACTGAACGATACCTACGGCCATGACCATGTCGAGATCACCTGCGATCTTTCGAACAGCGAACAGGTTGAGCATCTGGTGCCGGCCACGGTCGATACGCTCGGCAAGATCGACATCCTCGTCAACAATGCGGGCATCACGCGCGACAATCTGACGATGCGGATGAAGGACGATGAGTGGGACGCGGTAATCAAGGTCAACCTTGAAGCCGCATTCCGCCTGATGCGCGCGGCGACCAAGCCGATGATGAAGGCGCGGTTCGGGCGGATTATCACAATCACCTCGGTGGTCGGCGCGACGGGCAATCCGGGGCAGATCAACTATGCCGCCGCCAAGGCCGGACTGGTCGGCATGTCGAAGTCGCTCGGGCAGGAACTGGCGAGCCGTAACGTTACGGTCAACTGCGTCGCCCCCGGCTTCATCCGCACCGCGATGACCGAGGTGCTGCCCGATGCCCTGAAGGATGCGCTCAATGCCCGCATCCCGATGGGCCGCATGGGCGAGGGCGAGGATATCGGCGCAGCCGTAGCCTATCTCGCCTCGAAGGAAGCCGGCTACGTCACCGGGCAGACGCTGCACGTGAACGGCGGCATGGCGATGCTTTCGTAACGGCGCGCCAACCCGAACCACCCTTTCCCGTCCGTGCTGAGCCCGACGAAGGCCTGTCTTTCTGGCCTTCGCGCGCAACGGCATGAAGCAAAGTGCAGTGCTTCGACAGGCTCAGCACGGACGGGAAAGGGGATTTCAGGTTCAAGACGGGGGGCGGCTGCTGGCTTCGTGCCACGATGCAATGCGCTGCAATCGCAGGCTATGTGACGGGTCTGCGGCAAAACCCCCGGATTTATCCCCAGATTCGCCTGCACCAAGCATGTTCGCGCTTGCCCGTTGGCCCGCCCGCGTTAAGGAATATGGTCCGAATTCCAAGCGCGGAGGGACCAAACCCGCCGCCGTAGGGGGACAACGCAAGACCATGAAGGCCACCATCGAACGTGCAACGCTGCTGCGCTGCCTGTCCCACGTCCAGTCGGTGGTAGAGCGGCGCAATACCATCCCCATTCTCTCGAACGTGCTGATCGAGGCTTCGGGCTCGGGCTCGGTCAAGGTAATGGCGACCGACCTTGACCTGCAGGTGGTGGAAACCATGGCAGCGGTCTCGGTGGAGGCGGCGGGGGCGATCACCGTTTCGGCGCACCTGCTGTTCGACATTGCCCGCAAGCTGCCCGATGGCAGCCAGGTCAGCCTGGAAACAGCGGATAACCGCATGACGGTGAAGGCCGGGCGCAGCCGCTTCTCGCTGCCCACCCTGCCGCGCGACGATTTCCCGATGATCGTCGAGGGCGAACTGCCTACCAGCTTCGAAATTCCCGCGGCCACGCTTGCCCAGTTGATCGACCGTACGCGCTTTGCGATCAGCACCGAGGAAACGCGCTATTACCTCAACGGCATCTTCCTCCACGTGACGGACGAGGAACTGAAGGCCGCGGCGACTGACGGCCATCGCCTTGCGCGCTACACACTTGCCCGCCCCGATGGCGCGCAGGGCATGCCTGACGTGATCGTGCCCAGGAAATGCGTTGCCGAACTGCGCAAGCTGCTCGAAGAAGCGCTCGATACCAATGTCGAGGTCGATCTTTCCGCCTCCAAGGTGCGCTTCACTCTGGGCGGCGAGAACGGCGTGGTGCTGACGTCCAAGCTGATCGACGGCACCTTCCCCGATTACACCCGCGTCATCCCGACCGGGAACGACAAGCTGCTGCGGCTTGACCCGCGCAGTCTTTACGAAGGCGTTGATCGCGTTGCCACCATCGCCACGGAAAAGACCCGCGCGGTGAAGATGGCGCTGGAGCCTGACCGGGTGACCCTGTCGGTAACCTCGCCGGACAACGGCACGGCGGCGGAAGAAGTGCCGGCTGACTACAAGTCGGCAGGCTTCGAGATTGGCTTCAACGCCAACTATCTCAAGGACATCCTCGGCCAGATCGAAGGCGATACGGTGGAACTCCACCTCGCCGACGCTGGCGCGCCCACGCTGATCCGTCAGGACGACAAGAGCCCCGCGCTCTACGTGCTGATGCCGATGCGGGTGTAGTTCCCGCCTGATTTGAACTGAAGCAGCTGATCCCGTTCGTATCGAGCGAAGTCGAGGTATCGTGCGCCACGTGTCTCGACTTCGCGCGACACGAACGGGTGCCTGGTAAACATGTTGTCGCCAGCGTGGTCCCCACCCCAACTTCTCTCTGATGGGGAGGGGCTTACGGGCATCGTTCGGCATACCCCTGCCGGACGCAGCGCAGCCGACGCTTCCTCGGTTTTTCAACGGAGTAAACCAATGCGCTGCAGCCAACCGCAGCGTAGTTAGCCAAGCGGAAACCTGTCGCCGCTAAACGGGCGTCATGTCTACCGGTCGCCTCCATGCCCTCGATGGCTTGCGCGGCGTGGCGGCGATTGCCGTCATGCTGATGCATGCCCAACTCGCCTCGCTGCCGATTTCGCGCGGCTATCTGGCGGTGGACCTGTTTTTCGTGCTGAGCGGTTTCGTTATCGCCCGCAGTTACGAACCGCAGTTGCAGCGCGGATCGCTGGACTTGCGGGGCTATGTGCTGGTCCGGCTGGAGCGGCTCTATCCCATGCTGTTCCTTGGCGGGGCGATTGGCGTGGCGCTCTATGCGGCCGGCCTGTTGCCATACAGGCCGGCAGGAGGTGGCGAACTGGCGCTGGCACTCGCCGGTCAATTTCTGTTGATACCGTTCACGGTGCCGGGGTTCAGTTTTGTGTTCAACGGCCCCCAGTGGTCCATCGTGTTGGAACTGCTGGCCAATTTCGGCCACGCGCTGGCGCTGCCGATGCTCGGCAATCGAATGCTGGCACTGCTGATCGCGATCTGCGCTTTGGGTCTGCTGCTTACCGCACGCCGTTTCGGCCATCTCAACATCGGTTTTACCCGCGATGGCTTCGTCTATGGCCTGCCGCGCGTCGGCTTCGGCTTTCTTGCGGGCGTGCTGCTGTGCCGTACGCACGCCAGTTGGAGCCGTTTCGTGCCAGCCACGCCTTTCGTCGTGCCCGCAGCGGGCTTTGTTGGCGTGGCAATGCTGGTCGATTTGGCACAGGCGCTAGGTGCGTGGTCGGGCAGCTATGACTGCGTGGCGGTGCTGCTGCTGTTCCCGCTGCTGACCATGCTGGGCGTCGAGGCCAGTGGCGGGCGCGTGGCGACGGCGCTCGGCACGCTGTCCTACCCGATCTACGCAATCCACTATCAGACCTTCGGCGTGCTGCACGCGCGCCACGCCCCGGAAGGGTTGGTGTGGGGCGTTGCGCTGGCGCTGCTCCCGGTGGCCTGGGGGCTTGGGAAATGGGTGGACGAACCGCTCAACGCCTGGCGACGCCGCAGCCGCAAGGCGGCAAAGGCGCGCCTGGACCTTATGCCGGCGTAAGCGCGGGGGCGGTGGCCCGCCCCAGTCGGCTCAACACGCGCCGGACCGGGCGATCGACATAGCGGTCAAGCGCCAGCGCCATGACCGGCATCGCCAGATAGAGCACTTGTGCCTGCGGTCCGGTGCGGGCGATCACCACGTAGATGATCGGCAGGTGGATGCAGTAGAGCGGGAACGACATGGCGCCCAGTGCCTCCATCGCCCGTGCACCGGGGGCCTGCCACATCGCGCCCAGCCAGACGATGGCGGGCAGGACGAACAGCGCCACCAGGGCATCGGCAAGCGCGCGATTTTCGTAATCGGGCCAGAACAGCACGATCAGCAGCGGCAGCAGCGCCCAGGCGAGCGGCGTTTCGCGCCGCTCGATCCGCAGATGTCGGTGGAGCCTGAAGGCGGCGACGCCGGCGGTGAACGAATAGACCGTGCGGACCATGCCGGCCGGTGCATTGTGCCAGAAGGCACCCGCGTCCAGACCATGCGGTGCCTTGGCCGCAAACCAGAGCAACACGCCGCTCACCGCCAGGATCGCCCCCAGACCGCGCGGGCCCAGTCGCAGGGCGAAGAGCGCGAACAGGACGTTGACGATCAGCTCGAACAGCAGCGACCACATCGGTCCGTTTGACGGAAACAGCACCGGATTGCCCGGATCGGGGATCATCAGGAAGGCGAAGGGCCGCGCGCCCCACAGCAGTAGCCCGACCAGCGTGCCGACGAAGAACATCGGATAGACGCGGATCAGGCGCTGGCGCACGAACTGGCGCAGCGTCATGCCGCTGGCCAGCCGTGGTTCGTAATTCTGGGCGATGACGAAACCGCTCAGCACGAAGAACATGTCCACTGCCAGATAGCCGCGCGGCATCGCGATGGGCGATGTCGGGCCGCCATGGAACAGCATGGCCAGAATGGCGGCCATGCCGCGCAGGCCGTCGAGCGTTGTCAGTCTTGCAGAGCTTCGATCCATCCTGCCTTGCTAGAGCGCAATGGTAAACCGGGCGTAAACCTGCACGGAATGCTGCGGGTTCAGGCCTTGCCGGCGGCCTCGATCATGTGATCGACGCTGACGAATTTCTCACGTGGGGCATCGTCTCGAGCGCGGGCGACTTCGGCTTCCTCGATCTTCTTCCAGTCATGGAATTCGACCACCTTGAGCCCGCGTTGTGCCGCCAGCTTATCGAACCCGGCAGGACCGCCGCCGCTGCCTTGCGCGATCACGCCCGAGGCAGCGTCTTCGGCGATCTTCTCGACCACGCCGAAGCCGTCGGGCCGGTTGGTGCCGATGGTGCCCGAAGGCCCGCGCCGCGCCCAGCCGACGCAGTACAGGCCGTCCAGGATACGGCCTTCGTCGTTGGCGAAGCGCCCCGCCGCCTCGTCAAACGGCACGCCGGGGATCGGCGAGGTCTGGTAGCCGATACAGGCGACAACCAGGCTGGCGGGAATGGTGTAGGTTTCCCCCGTGCCCACCGCGCGGCCGTCTTTCAGCTCGGTGCGCTCAACCTCCACCCCTTCGACCCTGCTTTCCCCGAGGATCGCCCTGGGGGCGGCGAAGAAATCGAATTCGATGTCGATCGGCTTGTCATCGCGGTGCGATTCGGGGATCGCGGCGAAGCTGCGCAGATGGGTGACCGACTTGCGCTGGCCAGGTTCGAGGAAGGCGTCTTCCTCCTCCGCCGGCAGGTCGGCGGGATCGACGCGCGGGCAGGCGCGGGAAAGATGGGTCAATTCACCCAGTTCCTTGGGCGTCATGGCGATCTGGTGCGGCCCGCGCCGACCAAGGATGACGATCCGGCTGAGTTTCGACGTATCGAGCATGTCGAGCGCGTGGGCGACAATGTCCGCGCCGGCAAACTCTGCGCGGGTCTTGGCCAGAATGCGCGCGACGTCTAGCGCGACGTTGCCGTTGCCGATCACCACCGCCGTGTTGCCGCCAAGGTCAGGGTCGAGCGCCGCGAACTGCGGGTGGCCGTTGTACCAGCCAACGAAAGCAGCACTGCCGTGGACGTTTTGCAGGTCCTCTCCCGGCAGGCCCAGCTTCTTGTCATGCGGTGCGCCGGTGGCGAGCACCACCGCATCATAAAGCTCCTGCAATTCGGCAATCGAAACGTCGCGGCCGATCATCACATTGCCGATGAAACGCACATTCTCGGACAGGGCCACCGCTTCGTAGCGCTTCGAAACGCCTTTGATCGACTGGTGATCGGGCGCAACGCCGGTGCGGATCAGGCCATAGGGCACCGGCAGGCAATCGAAGATGTCGACGCGCACATCGTCACCCCACTGCTTTTGCGCGGCTTCGGCGGTGTAATAGCCTGCCGGCCCCGATCCGATGATGGCGATGTGGTGCACGTCCTGTCCTCTCCCGCGTTGTCCGGCTTTGCCCAAGGACATTACCGTTTCTGATGAGATCGCAAGTGAAAAAAGGGCCAGTTGGCAGGATCGGCGGGGCGATCCGGGTGCAACGACGCCGTTTGACGGAATTTCGGCCCCAGCCGGGCTGCGCGATGGTTACTTAACGGTTTCTCAAGCGCTGTCCGGCAAGAGAGGGCGCATGAACGCATCGCGGGCAGAAAGCGCAGCGCAGGACGATACGGAGCGGCAAGACCCCGCGCCGGAGCCGCCGCGCGCCCGCCGCAAGCCCAAATCGATGAAAGGACCGCCGGTCCGGCCGCGTGCGGCGGGGCCACGCCCGGCAGGCAATCCTGTTGCCGCGCACTACATGATTCCGCGCGAATGGACGCTGATGGCGCCGCTCTTCGCCGCCGCATTCCTGCTGACCGGGCTGACGACGATGTCCTTGCCGGCGCACTGGACATTGCCAATGGTGGCGGTGTCGATCATCCTGCCGGGACTGACGCGGTATTTCGTAGGCTTTGAACGTTCCGAAGCGCGCCCGCTGTGGCAGCGCTATGCCGCGATGGTGGCGCTGGTTGCCGTGCCCATGCTGCTGTTTGGCCTGGGCCTTGCCTACTGGATCGAATGCGTTCCCAAGGTGAGCTGGACCAATGCGCTGGGCGAACTGGTCATCGTCGCGTCCATCGGTTCGATTGTCTGCACGGGCCGGCTACCAGCGCTGGTGGCTGCCAATGTCGCCTTGTGGTCGGGCGTGGCGATCATTTCCGGTACGGCGGGTACGTTTGTCACGCTGGCGGCTGGCTTGACCGTCGGCGTGATCGCAGTTGTCCGCCAGTCAGGCCTCGACCGCGCCGCAGCCGCGCGCCAGCGCGAGATCGAGCGCGCGCAGGTGCGGGCCGAGGAGATACTCAACGAATACGAGCAGACCGGGCAGGGCTGGTTCTGGGAAACCGACCGGCGCGGCGGTATCGCCTACGTCTCGCCCACCGTGTGCAAGCTTCTGGGTCTGGGCAGCGACGAACTGGTCGGCCGCCCGTTCACTGAACTGTTCATCCTCGATGCCGCAAACAAGGATGGCGAGCGGACACTCAACTTCCACCTGTCGGCGCGTTCTTCATTTTCTGACCTCGCCGTTCGCGCGGCGACGGACGAAGAGGAGGACCGCTGGTGGTCGGTCACGGGCCGTCCGATCTACGATCACTTCAACAATTTCCTCGGCTTCCGGGGATCGGGCAGCGACCTTACCGAAAAGCGCCGCTCGGAAGAACACGCTTCGCGTCTGGCGCATTACGATTCGCTGACCGGGCTGGCCAACCGGCTGCAAATGTCGTTGACGCTCGAGAAGATCCTGACCGCGCGTAATCACGAGCACCGCAACTGCGCGGTCTTCCTGCTTGATCTCGACCGGTTCAAGCAGGTCAACGATACCATGGGCCATCCCGCCGGTGACGCCCTGCTCAAGCAGGTGGCGCTGCGGCTGGAGCGCACTGTTGACCAGCTGGGCCGGGTTGGCCGGCTGGGCGGCGACGAGTTCCAGGTGATCCTGCCCGGTCGCAACAGCCGCGACGATCTGGCCGCCCTTGCCCTGCGCGTGATCGAGAACCTGTCGCAGCCCTACTCGATTGACGGGCACCGCGTGGTTATCGGCGCTTCTGTCGGCATCGCCATATCGCCCGATGACGGCAACAACTCCGAAGAACTGATCCGCAACGCCGATCTGGCGCTCTATGCGGCCAAGGACGGCGGTCGCGGCCGGCATCATTTCTACGCGCAGGACCTGCACAGCGACGCCGAAGAGCGCCGCCTGCTGGAACAGGATCTGCGCGATGCGCTGACCAACGGCGGGTTCGAGCTCTATTATCAGCCAGTCGTGCATACCACGACCGAGCGGATCACCGGCTTTGAAGCGCTGCTGCGCTGGAACCATCCGCATCTTGGCTGGATGTCGCCGGCGAAATTCATTCCCATCGCCGAAGACGCTGGCCTGATCGGGCCGATCGGCGAATGGGCGCTGCGCACCGCCTGTGCCCAGATGGCGCAATGGCCCGATTCGGTGCGCGTGGCGGTCAACGTTTCGCCGCTGCAGTTCGCCAATCCGGCGCTGCCGGCCATCGTCACCCATGCCCTGGCCCAGGCCCAGATCCATCCGGCGCGGCTTGAACTGGAAATCACCGAGAGCGTGTTCCTCAACGACAGCCAGGGCACCGACGCCATGTTCGCCGCGCTCAAACGTGTCGGCGTGCGGTTGGCGCTCGACGATTTCGGCACGGGCTATTCCTCGCTCGGCTATCTCAAGAAAGCACCGTTCGACAAGATCAAGATCGACCAGAGCTTCGTGCGCGGCGCGACCATTGCCGGCAGCCGTAACGGTGCGATCATCTCGTCCATCGTCAGCCTGGCCGAAGCGCTGGGCATGGAAACGACCGCTGAAGGCGTCGAAACACTGGACGAACTGGATCTGGTCCGTGCGCTGGGGTGCAGCCACGTCCAGGGCTATATCTATGAGCAACCGCTCAGCCCGCAAAAGGCATCAATGCGTCTGGCCGAAGGGCTGGGTGCCATGGCCAAGGGGCCACGATCCGCAAGAGCACAGAGGCAGTCCATGCTACGCAAGGTCACGCTCGAACATGGTGGTGAAAAGTACCAGGGCACCATTCGCAACATTTCCAGTTCCGGTGCTCTGGTGGAGGGCCTGTGGAACGTGCCGCCCGGCACGATCTTCCAGATTGCCCTGGGCGAAGGCGTGCTGGTCACGGCAACCTCACGCTGGTCGAAGGACGATCGCATGGGTGTGGAGTTCGCCACGCCGCTGCCGCTCGACGAATCGGGGCGCATTGCCATTCTGTCACCGCAACCCGTCCGCCGGGTGATTGCCGACCCGGCCCAGCAAGCGCGGCAGGCAGGTTGATCGCAGGTTCTGCAAGTCAGGATAGGTACTTGGCACTTCGTTAACCCTGTTCGACTAGACAGGAAAGCGGGCGAAACATCGCCAGTGATTTTGGACAACCGCATTGTCAGCAACGGCCAAACAGGGACTGGGAAGGATCGGCGGACTGCTGAAGGGCAGGTCCGCGCGCGATGTCCCGCAGGAAGCGGTGATCCCCGAATTCCGTGCCCAGGCGCTGTTGCTGTTCCAAGACTTCGAGAAGTCCGGAATTGGCTGGTTCTGGTCGACTGATGGCGAGGGGCGGCTCAACTATGTGTCGGACTGCGTGGCCGAGCGCCATGGCAGGCCGCGCGAAGAACTGATCGGCCAGCCGTTCCACAAGCTGTTCATCCTGGAGCGCGACGAAGACGACCGGATCGAGCGGACGCTCCCCTTGATTCTGAGCGCCCGCAAAACCTTTTCCAGCCTGCCGGTGCGCGGCCTCACTGATGATCGCGAGGTCTGGTGGGCGATTTCCGGCCGTCCGCAATATGACGGTGCGGGCAATTTCACGGGTTACTATGGCAACGGGGCGGACGTTACCGACAGCCGGCGCAGCCAGCGTGACGCTTCGCGCATGGCGATGTACGATTCGCTCACCGGCCTGTCCAACCGCCACCGCATGGACAAGCGGCTGACCGCTACGCTGACCGCCTACAAAGCGGCGAAACGCAGCTGCGCCTTGCTGATGGTCGATCTCGACCGGTTCAAGCAGGTCAATGACACGCTGGGCCATCCTGCGGGTGATGAACTGCTCAAGCAGGTAGCCCAGCGATTGCAGCGCATCGTGCCCGAAGGCGGCGAGATCGGCCGTCTGGGTGGCGACGAGTTCCAGGCGATCCTGCCCGACATCGATGATCGCGGACGGCTTGGCGACATTGCCAAGCGCGTGATCGAGATCGTCTCGCAACCCTACCAGATCGATGGCAGCCGCTGCGTCATCGGTGCATCGGTGGGCATCGCCATCGCCCCCTATGACGGGGCGGACGCGGAAGAGCTGGTGCGCAGCGCCGATCTGGCGCTCTATGCAGCCAAGGGCGGCGGTCGCGGCCAGTTCCGTTTCTATTCGAAGGACCTGCATAACGAGGCTGAACGCCGCCGGCAGATCGAGGAAGACCTGCGCGACGCGCTTGCCAAGAGGCAGCTCTACCTCGCCTATCAGCCGATCGTCGATGTCGCGACCAACAAGGTCGTCTGCGTCGAAGCGGTCATGCGCTGGCTGCATCCTGAACTGGGCAACGTCTCGCCGGGCGTTTTCATCCCCATCGCCGAGGAATCGAACCAGATCATCGCCATGGGAGACTGGGCGCTCAAGACCGCCTGCGATGCAGCGATGCAATTGCCAGGCAATGTGCGCATGGCGGTCAACGTTTCGCCCAAGCAGTTCGCCAATCTCGGTTTTCCGGCAGTGGTCGCGCAGGCACTGGCCAATTCCGGACTCGCGCCGGACCGGCTGGAACTGGAAGTGACCGAATCGATCTTCATCGCCGATGACGACATTACCGACCAGACCTTCAAGTCGCTCAAGATACTCGGCGTTCGTCTGGCGCTGGACGATTTCGGTACGGGTTATTCGGCGCTTGGCTATCTCAAGAAGGCCGACTTCAACAAGATCAAGATCGACCAGGGCTTCATTCGCGGCGTGACCGAGGAAGGCAGTCGCAACATCGCGATCATCAAGTCCATCGTCAGTCTGGCCGAAGGGCTGAACATGACGACCACGGCCGAGGGGATCGAAGCCCACGACGAGCTTGAGACCATGCAGAAGCTCGGGGTCAAGCAGATCCAGGGCTTCATCTATGCCCGGCCGGTCGTGATCGAGGAAGTCCTTGAAGCGATGACCTCTGGCGAATGGGTGATCGAGCCGAACGGGCCGAGCAAATACCGCGCCGACCGCATGACCACCTTCCGCAAGGTCGGCCTGATCCATGAGGACCACCGCTACGAAGGCACCATGCGCAACCTCTCGCGCACCGGCTGCCTGATCGAGGGGTTGCTCGACGTACCGCTGGGCGTCAAGTTCGTCATCGACCTGGGCGAAGGCCAGTTGGCGGTGGCCAAGGTCATGCGTTCGGCCGATTCGATGATGGGCCTCGAATTCGAGATGCCGATGGTCGATGACGGTGCTGGCGGTCTGTGCACCCGTCACCGCGTCTCGCCCTATATCCTGGCGGCGGCGGGGATGCCGGCTACCGCGCAGCCGATGCCGAACCTTGCCCAGCAGATTACCTTGCCGCGCTTTGCTTCGGCGTCTGACCGGGCGAAACCCGCACGCTGATTGGCATGGCGCGCTTGCGCTGCTAACGGGCCGGGATGACTGACCTTGCCCAGATCCGCAACTTCTCCATCATCGCCCATATCGACCACGGCAAGTCCACGCTTGCCGACCGGCTGATCCAGTTCACCGGCGGGCTGACCGAGCGCGAGATGAGCGCGCAAGTCCTTGATAACATGGACATTGAGAAAGAGCGCGGGATCACCATCAAGGCGCAGACCGTCCGCCTGAAGTACCGCGGCAAGGACGGCGTGGACTATGAGCTGAACCTCATGGACACCCCCGGCCACGTCGACTTCGCCTATGAGGTCTCCCGTTCCCTCGCCGCCTGCGAGGGCGCGCTGCTGGTGGTCGATGCCGCCCAGGGGGTCGAGGCGCAGACGCTCGCCAACGTCTATCAGTCGATCGAGCATGACCACGAGATCGTCCCCGTCATCAACAAGATCGATCTCCCCGCCGCCGAGCCGGACAAGGTGAAGAATGAGATCGAGGAGATCATCGGGCTCGACGCCAGCCAGGCCGTGCTCACCAGCGCCAAGTCAGGCATCGGCATCGAGGACGTGCTCGACGCCGTCGTCGCCCGCATCCCCCCGCCCAGGGGCGACCGCGCTGCGCCGCTCAAAGCCATGCTGGTCGACAGCTGGTACGATCCCTACCTCGGCGTCGTCATCCTCGTCCGCGTCATCGATGGCGCGATCAAAAAGGGCCTCCAGGTCAAGTTCATGGCCGGCGGAACCGAACACCTGATCGACCGGGTCGGCTGCTTCACCCCCAAGATCGAGCAGCTGGCCGAACTCGGCCCCGGCGAGATCGGCTTCATTACCGCCCAGATCAAGGAAGTGGCCCAGGCCCGCGTCGGTGACACGATCACCACGGTCAAGCAGGGCGCGACCGAGGCACTGCCCGGCTTCAAGGAAGTGCAGCCGGTGGTGTTCTGCGGCCTGTTCCCGGTCGACGCGGCAGATTTCGAGAAGCTGCGCGAATCCATCGCCCGCCTGCGGCTCAACGATGCCAGCTTCAGCTTCGAGATGGAAAGCAGCGCCGCGCTCGGCTTCGGCTTCCGCTGCGGCTTCCTTGGCCTGCTCCACCTGGAAATCATCCAGGAACGGCTCACCCGCGAATACGATCTCGATCTGATCACCACCGCCCCCTCGGTGGTCTATCGCATCCAGCTGCGCAAATCGAAGACCGACGACGCGCGCGAGATCATGCTGCACAACCCAGCCGACTATCCCGATCCCAGCCGGATCGAGCAGATCGACGAACCGTGGATCAAGGCGACGATCTACACGCCCGACGAATACCTAGGCTCTATCCTCAAGCTCTGCCAGGACCGGCGCGGCGTGCAGACCGACCTGACCTATGTCGGCGGCCGCGCGCAGGTGGGTTATGAATTGCCGCTCAACGAAGTGGTGTTCGATTTCTACGACCGCCTGAAAAGCATCAGCCGCGGCTACGCCAGCTTCGATTATGAGCAGATCGGGCTGCGCGAGGGCGATCTCGTCAAGATGTCGATCCTCGTCAACAACGAGCCGGTCGATGCGCTGTCGATGATCGTCCACCGCGGCGTCGCCGAGGAACGCGGCCGGCACATGTGCGAGCGGCTGAAAGACCTGATCCCCCGCCACCTGTTCAAGATCCCGGTGCAGGCGGCGATCGGCGGCAAGGTCATCGCCCGCGAAACCATCGCCGCCATGCGCAAGGACGTCACAGCCAAGTGCTATGGCGGCGACATCAGCCGCAAGAAGAAGCTGCTGGAAAAGCAGAAGAAGGGCAAGGCCCGCATGCGCGAATACGGCAACGTCTCCATCCCGCAGGAAGCGTTTATTGCTGCACTGCGGATGGGAGAGGAGTAAGGTTGCCGTCAAGGCAGGGCGCAACATCGCTCCACCCCGCCCATGCTGAGCCTGTCGGGCCGAAGGCGACCGTAGGTCAACCACTGTACTTCTCCTTCGCGCCCCGGGGCATGAAGGCCTGAAGAACAAGGCAGTCCTTCGACAAGCTCAGGATGGACGGACAGGGGCAGGGGCCGCCCCGCGCGGCCCTTCAGCAAGGCGGTTCATGGTGAACCCCACAGATACAAGAGAACAACAGATCATGGCTTCCTATAATGACCCCAGCTTCCAGGAACGTACCGCGCTGGCCCGCCAGGCCCGCGAAAAGGCGCTGAAGCAACTCGCAGCCAAGCCGCCCGTCGATGAAGCGGTGCTGGCCGAACGCAATGCCGCGCGCCTTGCCCGCGAAGCCGCCCAGGCCGAAAAGAGCGCCGCCCGCAAGGCCGCGATCCAGCAAGCCAAGGCCGACAAGCTCGCCGCCGCCGCCGCCATCGCCGCCATCCCGGTCCCGGCGGCGCCAACGGAAGCCGAACTCAAAGCCGCCCGCGACGCGCGTTATGCCGCGCGGAAGAAGCGCAAGGGGTGAGGTTTGGGGAGGGGCAGGATCGCGTGCTAGGGAACGTGCTGGCGGTGTGCCAGTTGGCGACGCACCGAATGGAATGTTGGCCGAATTTCGACCGCTAACTGGAAACGATCAAAATGGCGTTTGAGTCGGTTGTTTCCGGACGATAATTTGACGTACCCATGTTTCCTTTTTGTTCTTGATTTCGATTGATGCTTTCGGTACGCTTCACTGCTAGTGAGGTCACCAATGATTGATGCAAAGAACACGTTCTACGAATTTTTTGCTGGCGGTGGCATGGCACATGCCGGCCTTGGTACTGACAATTGGCATTGCCTATTCGCCAATGATTTTGATGAAAAGAAGTGCGACTCTTATTCTCGAAATTGGGGTGGGCATTCGCTCGTTTGCGGTGATGTTGCCAAACTGAAGACGGCAAAATTGCCGGGGTTGGCCAATTTGATTTGGGCCTCGTTCCCGTGCCAAGACCTTTCACTTGCTGGCGGCGGCGCGGGGCTGCGCGGTGATCGCTCAGGTACGTTCTGGCCATTCTGGCGGCTTATGGATGCGTTGATTGCTGACGGACGAGCTCCGGATATTATCGCACTTGAAAACGTCATCGGAACGTTGACCTCACACGGAGGCAAGGATTTTGAGGCGATCTGCAACTCTTTTGTGAAGTCAGGGTATCGCTGTGGTGCGGTAGTGGTTGATGCAGCCCTCTTTGTTCCACACTCGCGCCCTCGGTTGTTTGTTGTCGGAGTTCGGGAAGGCATCGCTATTCCACGTGCCGCTCTTGGCGATGGTGCTTCGGCACAATGGCACCCCAAGGCGCTCCGCACTGCATACGATATGTTGCCTGGCGCCACCAAAGACCGTTGGCTGTGGTGGCGGCTGAATCCGCCAGCTTTGTCCAATATGCGCTTTGCTGATTTGATCGAAGCCGCCCCTGCCAGCGTGGCATGGCATTCCGAAGCCGAAACGCAAAAGCTGTTGTCAATGATGAGCACGGTCAATCTGGCCAAAGTGCAGCATGCGAAGCGCACTGGGAAAAAGTGGGTGGGAACAATCTACAAGCGCACCCGGTTAGATACGCGCGGCCAGAAAGTTCAGCGCGCGGAAGTGCGATTTGATGACATTGCTGGATGTTTGCGCACTCCGGGAGGTGGTTCAAGTCGACAGCTCATTCTTGTGGTTGAAGGAAACTCCGTGAGATCGCGTTTGATCTCAAGCCGGGAAACCGCCCGCCTGATGGGCCTCCCTGAAGACTATCTCTTGCCTGAAAAGTATAATGAAGCCTATCATTTGATGGGAGATGGTGTCGTTGTGCCGGTGGTGCGACATCTTGCAGAACAAATATTTGAGCCGATACTTCAGGCGACAAAGATGCTACGGGCAGTTGCATGACAATTATTCCCTGTGAACAGAATACGGAACTGCGCAAGAAAATCGAAGCGTTCACCGAAGTACTCAAGGCAAAAGCGCATATGCTTGGCGATCACGGTCTTGATGAGGCGGAGTTCTACAACAGCGGGTTGTTTCGTGGTGCCATCGAGCGCATCCGGGGTCAGTTCTCGGCTACTATGCGAGAGAAGCGAGAGTTCGTAGCTCACGTTCTGAACTACATGCAAGCTGGTGGGTACATAGGGACTTGGGAATCGGCTGGTGAAAACAATCGCCATGATTACTCTGTGATTTTGAACTCCGGAAAAGTGGCTGCAATAGAGTTGAAAGGCTGTCTTGACGGAAACAATACCAACATTTTTGAACGCCCACCGCACGCCAATGAGTTTGTGCTTTGGAGCGTTTGTACTAACCCAGGTGCCGATCCACGCCACAACGCCTGGTCGGGTATTCACACTCGTCTGAGCGCCGAAATTATTTCTCGGTCGCAGCGCGTGGATGGTCTGATTGTCTGGGATATGGTCTGCGGCACGATTGGACGCCCCTGTCCAAAAGTGCGAGCGGAGGAAGGTCGCTTGAGCATGGTTGGCCCATATCGTTTGCCGCCACCGTGCATCTACTTGTTTCCAGCGACTATCCCGGCACCGCGAAACAACCCGCATCCGAGGGCCCAAACATTGGATTCGGTTGAACTTTTGTCGGCGTTCAATGCCTGTTTCGGTGGACGGGCTAATGAGATCAGTTCGGTTGACTTTGCTGTCGAAAATCGCGGCGCGGATTTGTTACGGACAACGAGAGTATCGCGCGGTGGCGTCGTTGTTCAGGAATCTGGGGCAACGGCTATTAGACGAACGTAGCGTAATGCATTGCGGCACAACTAAGCCGACCTGCAGTCAAAATTGTCTCGTGCCCAACGATTGCCCGCCACGCCCCTCACTCCGGCGGCAGTTCGTCCTCGTCATCCAGCGGTGCGATGTAGCCGGCTGCCTTGTCCGCCTCTTCCGACTCCCGATAGGCATTGTAGAGTTCGCGGGTGCGGGGGCTGAGGCCGTTCCACCAGTTGCGGTGCATCGCGCTGAGCTTGGCGTTGATCGATTCGCAGACGCGGTCGGCCTGTTCGCGGGTGCGGGGCTGGTGGACTTCTTCTTCCCATTCCTTGCGCCACTGCTTCTTCAGCCGGGCGAGGCGGTTGGCCTCTGCCGGGTCGGCGATGCTGCTGCGCCGCGCGGTGACGCGGCCGTCGGGGGCGAAGCGGGTGGGGGCGCGGTTGCGCAGGATGAACATCAGCAGCCGGTCATTGTAGACCGTGCGGCTGCCGACCAGCTTGCCGTAGGAATAGACCGGCACTTCCACCCCGTTCAGCGCGCGGTCCATGGCCAGGTCTTCCAGCCGCTGCACGCCCAGCGCGAGCGCGGCTTCCCACGCCTTGCGAAAGCTGCCGGCCTGCGGGTGCCGGCGCAGGGCATAGGCGCTTTCGGGGGTCATGTTGACGGCATGGGCGGCGGCCTTGACGCTGCCGGTATCGGCCAGCGCCTCGACAAAGCCGCTCTGGCGTTCGGGCGTCCAGCCGTCGAAGCGGTCATGGCGGCGGGGTACGGGGGTGAAGGCGGGCAGGGCGGGGCGCTGCGCGGGGCGGCTCTTGTCGATCATGGGTGGTCCGGGCGAAAGGAAAGGGGCCGGGAAAATGCCATGATCGCAGGCCTGTAGGAAAATGGTTTTGCCGCAGGCGGCCGGGCGCTTCAGCGCGCGCCGTTGAGGAACAGCCGCACGCGGTAGGCAACCTGCCGGTCAAAGTCGGCGTTCTCCACCTGTCCCCAGACGGCGAGCTGGATCGATCCTTCGACCACCAGGATGAGGAAGGCGGCGGCGGCATCCGCGGCATCGGGAACGTCCTGTCCGGGGCGCAGGCGGCGGCGGAACAGGTCGGTCAGGTAGCCGATGGTGGGAGCCGCCGTCTGGCCATACATGTAGGCGGCGACTTCGGGGCGAGTGAACACTTCGGTATTGGCGATGCGCACCAGCCGCCAGCCGGAGGGCGCGCGCACCTTGGCCACCCATAGCCGGGCGATGGCGAGCAGGGTGGCCTCCAGATCGTCGCACTCGGCGGTGCGCAGGACTGCCTCGGGGACGATCCACTCGTCTATCGCCCGTTGCAGCGCGGCGCGGAACAGCGTCTCCTTGTCGCCATAGCGCGCGTAGATCGTGCGGCGCGACATGGCGAGATCGCTGGAGATCGCCTCGATCGTCGTCGCCTCGAAGCCATGGTCGAGGAACAGGTCGAGCGCGCGGTCGAGCAGTTCCTCGCTGCGCGCCGCGATCATCGCGCGCGAGGGGCGGCCCGGCCCGCGCCCGGCCACGCGCGGTGGCTTCTCCGCCTTGCCGGTGAACAGCGCCTGGCCCGCCGCCGCGCGCGCGCTCATCGCTCAGCCGCCCATGTCGACATCGGCGTAGCTCGCCAGCATCGCGGGATCGGGCAGCGGCATCTGCAGGTAGATGTCAAGATGGCGCAACTTGCCCGCGTCGTTGAATTCATAGACCGACAGCGAGTTCACCGTGCTGCGATGCTCGCCCACCTTGCTGCGCTCTTCCAGTTCGAGGAACACCGTGCCCGGCCTTTCGGTGATCCGCTTGAACGAGCATTCCCACTCCGAATGCTGCGCCCAGGGGGTGAGGAAGGCGATGTACTGCGCCCAGGTCATCACTTCCATGAAGTTGCCCACCCGCTCGAACGCGGCGGTATCGACCATGGCGGCGAGCGGGGCCCAGCTTGCCTCGGTGAAGCCGGGCTGCTTGGCCTGATCGACCAGCCGCTTCATCACCTGGCTGTATTCCAGCACGGTGCGGGACAGGCCGCTGTACTGGCCGATGACGCTGTCGAGTTCCTGCATGGTCATTGTCCTCCCTGTGCGTTCATGTACCGATCGACCACCGAATGGAACCGGGCGACGCTGGTTTCCTCGCGGATGATCGAAATATGCGTCATCGTGCGGTTGCGCAGGCCCTGCTGCTGGCGCTGCATCTGGTCGTAATCCTGCTGCAGCGCGAGGAAATAGGGGTAGCTGCCGCGCTCCTTCACCTCCACCAGCTCGGCGCGGTACTGCGCGCGCAGCGGCTCGGGCAGCCACATGAAGGCGGTGCAGCGCCACACGCACTTGTTGGGATCGCCCGAGGGGTGGGGGAAGGCCATGATCGTCGTCGCCTCGCCGGCGCGGATGGTCATGAACAGGTTGGGGAACAGGAACCAGCCCTGGCTGTCCGACATCTGGTCATCGGCCAGAGCCGACACGTCGAGCCCCTTGGCGGTGAGCGTCTGGCGCGTTGCAGCCTGCATGATGGTGCGCACGGTGACGCCTTCGGGCAGCACCAGTTGACCGGCGGCATCGCGGTAACCGGCGATCATCGTCTCGAACAGCGGCAGCACTTCGGCGACGGTGGGGAAGGTCTGCGGCAGCGAGCGGATGCCCTCCACCTGCGCCTCCAGCCCGGTTTCATGGGTGCGCTTCACTTCGAAGGGAGAGACGGCCATGCCGTGATCGCCGAAAAAGCCGTGGCGGCTGCGGCCCGGCTCCAGGTCCATCACCGCGAGCAGTTCGGGGTGGACGCCGATGATGTGATAGCCTTCGGAAAAGGCGTCGATCACCACTTTCCAGTTGCAGTCCAGCTCTTCCTGCACGTCCATGCCCACCGGCACCATCTCGCCCAGCCGGTAGGCGTCCAGCCGCTCCGCCACTTCCGCGCCCAGGCATTCGGCCAGCGGTTTGGCGTTGCGATCCGGGTTGATGAAGATCCAGCCGGCGAAGGTATCCACCGGCACTTCGATCAACCCGTGCGCCGCCTTGTCGATCGGTCCGACGAGATCGGGCCGCGCGACGGCGAGCAGCCGCCCATCGGTGCCGAACGTCCACAGGTGATAGGGGCAGGTGAAGCGCGCCGCATGGCCCTTGCCGCTGCACAGCGCGTTGCCGCGATGGCGGCAGGCGTTGACGAAGCCGCGCAGCACCCCGTCCTGCCCGCGCGCGATGATGAAGGACTGGTCATAGACCCTGTACTCCTTCCAGTCGCCAGACTGCGGCAGTTCGTCCGCTCGCCCGGCGATCTGCCACACTTTCATCCACACCGCCTCGCGCTCGCGGTCGGCATAGTCCTGCGACCAGTAACGCTCGGTCGAGATCGAATAGCTGAGACGGTCGAAATCGATGTCCGCGAAATCCTTCACTGCCGAAGCCGTGGCCATGGGCAATCCTTTCCTCGTGCCATGCACCTTTGCGGCGCGTTGTGAGGCAGGGTGTATCGCAGTGGAGCGAGTCGGGAAAGTGGTAATGTGCAGAGACGTTCTTATTTAATGCCGTGCACAGGCAACCCTGCCGGTCGGACGCCAAAGCAACCGGTCAACTGCGGAACACAGAGCGTTACGAAGGCAGTGTGCGGAGAAAATCGCCGAGCGCGCTGGTCGAGACGACCGGGATGCCGGTTGTGATCGGCCAGAACGCGCCGGTATAGCCGGCGATGTAGCGGCCCGTCAGGGGACGGCCCATCTGTTCGTGCCGTTCCAGCATCGGCGGGATCGGGTTGTCGGGCGAAGGCCGGGCGACAATCCGGCCCTGCTGGAAGATGTCTGCCGTGCATTCGTGGCTGAACAGGCTGGCGCGCGGGTCCAGCG
Source organism: Sphingomonadales bacterium (assembly GCA_028869175.1). Lineage (GTDB taxonomy): Bacteria > Pseudomonadota > Alphaproteobacteria > Sphingomonadales > Sphingomonadaceae > Novosphingobium. The sequence continues at coordinate 17,914 of JAGWTB010000006.1, read as the reverse complement.
CGTCGGCGATCACCATCAGATCGCGCGACGAGACTTCCAGGTCCACGTCCATCCACAGGCACATCAGCTGCGGCGGCCGCCAGTTGCGGAAGGTGTCGGCGAAGAAGCCCTTGTGGAAGGTGACGCTGTCAACCGCGCCGAACCGCGTGACATGATCGCGCACTTCATCAAGGCTGCCGGCATATTGCCCGGCTTCGTATCCCGAACCGGGTGCCGGCGGCAGGCCTTCGAACGAATCGAAGATGTGCATCCGCAAGCCAAGCTGGGCACAGGCGAAGCTCAGCATCGCCGAACTATAGCCCTTGAAGCAGCCGAATTCGGCAAAATCCCCGGCCAGGCCCCATGACTTCAGGACATAGAGCTGATGGACGATGGCGAATATCTCGCTCACCGAATTGGGCTTGCAGTGGAAATCGGTAGCCCCGGCATCCGAACGGACGTTGGATGCGGGAAAGTGGCGTTCGACAAAGCGGCAATGCGCCAGCGTTGTCGTCAGGTAGCGGGCATAGTCGGCAAACACCGGCAGGGCGTTGAGCCCGGGGGTCTGCATGATGCGCTGCAAGCGCGAAAGGAAGCGCGCCTGGCCTTCGGTTGAACCGAGGTCGGTGCATTCGTCTGGCCAAACGGCGGCAATCGCATCGATCACGCGCTTGGGGAACGGACCGACGATGCCGGAATCCCCGGCTTCTCCCAGTGTCTTCGCCAGCCGGTTGCCGGCCACATGCGAACTGGCCAGCACCGCGGCGGGCAGCCAGGGCTGTTTCGGACGCGCGACGATCTGCAGTTCCGCCATCGCGTCAGGCGGCACCGCGCCGTCGGGCAGTTCGAAGGCAAAGCCACTGGTCGCCGCGCCGCGCCTGTCCGGGTAGGCGTGGGCAACATCGGGACGAGGGATCGATGGCTCGCCGCTGGCGATGCAGCGGTCTCCCAGCCGGGCTTCGACGGTGAGGGCACCGCGGCCCAGCGCCCAACCCGCGATGCGCGATCCCGCCAGCGCATCGACGCTGCCTTGCGGGGCCAGCAGTTTGCGCAGCCGCCTGGTCATGGTCCAGCCACGGCGCTTCACGATGCGGTCGCCTTGCGGGCCGGGGCGGTGAACCGCTTCACGGCACTCGCCAGCCGTTTTCCCAGGAGCTTTCGGCCAACGGCTGGCTCCGCCGCCAATTGCTCGCCAAGGTAGATGTTGGGGCGCGGTGTCCCGTCGGCGATGTTCACCAGGTGCCTGAGCGCGAGACGACCGAGATATTCGTCGGACATGGCCGGCGTGTAATAGACGCAATCATCGAAGTAGTAATGCGTCACCTGGGACCAGCGGGTCAGCCGGTCGTCCCGGCGAAGCGTGCCGCCATGCAGCAGGTTGGCGCACCATATCAGTGCCTGCCCCTTGCGCGCCATGAATTCCTGCGGTGCGGCCTGCTGTTCGGCGATCATCGCCACCCAGGCATCATGGAATGGCAACTGCGCCGATTCCAGGGTCACGCCGCTGCCCTTCCGGCCGATCATGCAGTTATCGACCATCGGCCATTTGTGCGATCCGGCTATATAGCACAGCGGCCCGGCATCGACATGGATGTCCTCCATCGCCAGCCACACACCGCACATGAAACGCGGGGGAATCGAGGAGAAGTGGACGGCATCGGTATGCAGGTGCTGCTGCGTTCCCACCGGGAAGTTCAAGGTCTGAAACGGAAAGGCCCGCCGGCCATAGAGCCGTGAAAGCAGGTCCAGCACGTCCGGATTGGCGGCGATGGCCTTGACGTCTTCATTGGTCTGCCATGCGTCCTGGATGCGGCCGATGGGGCTGTGCTTCGGACTAGCGGGATCGGTATCGTCGATGCCGAACCGGGGTGAGAATTCCTTGCGGATGCGATCGATCCGCGCATCGATGTCAGGATCGGGGAAGTCGAACACGGCGAACCCGTCGCGGTTGAGCGCGGTGGCCACGTCCTTCTCTGCGGGCGAGAGCGGCATGCGTTCAAGTTCGGTGCCGAACAGCGGGGATTCTATCAAGGGCACCCCGGGAAATGGCCGGTCATCAACAACCATACTGACTAACCCCGCATTCCCGATTTCATTCATCGTCACTGCAAGGCGGGTTAGATTTTGTGCAGGCATTCCGCAAGCTGGAAAACCGGCAGCAGGTTCCGCGCGGCGAACCGCCAATGCTGCGGAATAGTTGTGCTATTCCTGCCCGACCGGTTGGCAGTACTGACCTTTCCGCTCCCCCTTGCACTCCGCCGCCACAAGCGTATCATCATAACAAATGGTAGGATAACCAGCGGAGAGAGCGCATGGCCAGCATTGCACCCGACCTTGAGGAAACCGCCCGCAAGTCTTCAGCGACGATCCGGTATCTCGGGCCGGACGATTACATCACCCGCCGCTATGTCAGCCAGGGGGCGGAGATCAATACCGGCGACTACTTCGACTATGAATGCGACATGCGCGACGGCATGCCGATGCGCGATCACTTCCGGTTCGATGAACACGGCTTCGTGCTGGGCAGGCACACCAGCCAGGTGAGCGATTTCTGGGACCGCGCGGAAGTGGACGCCAAGTACCTTGCCGAGGTGGAAGAGGCGATCAAGGCGCTGACCGGGGCGGACAAGGTGGCGGCGCAGGGCTGGATGATCCGCACCTCTGCCGACCTGACGCAGCGCGCGGCGGAAAAGGTGGCCGGTTATCAGCACTCGGGCGGTATCCAGCCGACCGCCGGCGAAGCGCACATCGATTACAACCCGCGCACCGGCGAGGCTTCGGGCGCGCGGCTCTATGACCAGCGCTTTGCCGGCGGGCCGGGGTTCAAGCGGCACATCGCCGTCTCGTTCTGGCGCACCTTTTCGCCCGGCCCGCAGGACTGGCCGCTGGCGGTGATGGACGGTCGCTCGATCGTGGGGGACGAACTGGCGAGCAACACGCTGTTCGTGGTCGACGAATTCCCCACCGGCGACGCGCTGGTCGCCCCGGTGGAGGGCGAGGACCAGATGATCGCCGCCACCATCCTGCGTCACCGGGCGCAGCATCGCTGGTGGTACTTCTCCAACATGGACCGTGACGACGTGCTGCTGTTCAAGTTCTATGACAGCGACCATTCGGTGACCTGGCGCTGTCCGCACACGGCGTTTCATGACGTCAGCCTGCCCGACACGAAAACCCGCTCCAGTATCGAAGTTCGCGCGGTGGCCTTCTTCGAATAGAGCCAGTCCGCCCCGCGCTTAAGACGAATTGTCGAGTGGCGGGGTTCCTGCTATTCGTCGCTGGTCCGGAATCGCGCCGCTGCCAAGGGGGTACGGCGCATGGCTGCGGGAACAGCCGTTATCCGGGCGCAGGGCAGCAGGGGGCTGATCGATGCGGTTTGTACGGGTTGTTGCGCTGGTGCTGGCGCTGCTGGCTCTGCCGGGGGCAGCGGCGGCGCGCAATGTCGCGCTGGTGATCGGCAATTCGGCTTATGGCAACACCAACGTCCTGACCAATCCGGTCAACGATGCGAACCTTGTTGCCGGGGCGGCAGCTCGCGCCGGGTTCGAGGTGGTGCAGGCGCAGGATCTGGGCAACGCCGCCTTCCAGCGCACGCTGCGCGATTTCCGCCAGAAGGCGGAAGGCGCGGATGTCGCCATGATCTATTATGCCGGCCACGGCATCGAAGGGCAGGGCAAGAACTGGCTGATCCCTACCGACGCCAAGCTCGAATCCGAATTCGACCTGCCCTATGAAGCGATCGATCTGGACCGGCTGCTCGAATCGATGATCGGCGCGCGGATGCGGATGGTGGTGCTCGATGCCTGCCGCAACAATCCCTTCGGCACCAACTGGAAGCGCGGCGTGCGCGCCGTGGCCAACGGACTGGGGCAAGTGGACGTTGACGACGTGATGGTGATCTTTGCTGCCGCGCCGGGGCAGGTGGCGACGGACGGGCAGGGCGGAAATTCACCTTTCGCCCGCTCGCTGGCGCAGCGTCTGCCGCAGCCCGGTCTCGCCGTGCAGATGCTGGGCGGCATGGTGCGCGATGACGTGCTGGCGGCAACCGGCGGCCAGCAGCGCCCCTTCGTCAGCGCCAGCGTCACCGGCACGCCGATCTACCTCGTCTCCGCGCCGCTCCTGCAGGCGCAGCCCGCCGCGCAGCCGCAGCAGCCGGTAGCGTCGAGTGACCGTTCGACCACCGAGGCCCTGATGTGGCAGGGCGTGGTCGCGGCCAATTCGCCGGGCGGCTATCAGGCCTTCCTGCGCGAGTTCCCCAGCGGTATCTTCGCCAATCTGGCGCGCGAGAAGCTTGCCCAGATGCAAGGCGCTGCGCCAGCGGTGCAGGTCGCCTCGCGCGATGCCACGGTGCAGGGCGCATCGCAGCCCGCTCCGCAAGTGGCCGCGGTGCGCGAAACCCCCGTGGCCATTGCCGCGCCATCACCCGCGCCCGCCCTGCCGGTGGCTCCCGCGCCAGAGCCGGTCGCCGTTGCCGCAGCGCGCCCGGCTATTGCCATGGGCGCAGGCGGCCTGCCGGTCATGCCCGCCGCGCCGCAGTTCGCCGAAGCGGGCTACCCGGGCTGCAAGGACGATTTCCGCAGTCTGTCGGTGAACATCAAGAAAGTGGAGGCGATCAACCGCTGCATGTCGGCGCTGGACGATTACCAGCGCGGCACGCTGCAACCCTTCCGCTTCGCGATGAACAAGCACCAGATCGAGATCGGCCAGATCTACACCGAGCAGGTCGGCGGCACCGGGCGCTATCAGCCCGAACTGCAGAACCAGTGGTATGAGGCCATGGTGCGCGAAAACGCCGCATCGCTGCCCGACGGCGCGAACTATTCCGCCTACCGCCCGGTGGAAGCACGCTACAACGCTGACCGCGAATACCTGCAGGATCGCTACTGCTACTACACCGGCTGCAACGGCTATCCGGCGCTGTCGATGCTGGGCAACGATGCCGAACCGGCCAAGCCGGCCAAGTAACCGCGTTGCGCCGCTGGCGCGCACCGTCTAGTGCGGCGCGGCACGGATAGGGATTGGGCATGGCAACGGCACCTCGCAGGGTAGGGGCGGAAAGTTCGGCAACGCGCGCGCTGATCCTTTCGGCTGCCGAAACCGTGATGCGCGAGGAAGGCTATGCCGCCACCTCCACCCGGCGCGTTGCCAAGCAGGCCGGGCTCAAGCCCAGCCTGGTCCACTACTATTTCCCCACCACTGACGATCTGCTGCTTGCCGTGTTCCGCAAGGGCGCGGAGGAGAGCGACGCCTGGCTGGACGAGGCGCTGGCCTCGCCCGATCCGCTGCGCGCACTGTGGAAGCTGCTGACGGACACCAGCCGCACCGAACTCGCGCTGGAAACCATGGCGCTGGCCAACCACCGCAAGGCCATCCGCGCCGAGATCGCCGCTCATTCCGAACGGATGCGCGCGCGGCAGGTGGAGGCTTTCACTCGCGTGCTGGGCGGCAAGCTGGCCGGCCCCGAAGCCTGCCCGCCCGCCGCGCTCAGCCTGATCCTCGCCGGCATCGGCCGCGCGCTGATCATGGAAGGCGCGTTCGGGGTGGAGAGCGGCCACGCCGAAGCGAAGGGCTATGTCGAGCGGATGATCGAACGGATGATGGCACCCGCGAAGGGGTAGTCCGCGCCGTTCACCACGCTCCATCGCCCCGGCGGCGTGCGGTTGCGCGCAATCAAATTCCTCGCGGCCGCTGTTGCATAGACCTGCTTCCCGTATCGCCGCCGCGCGCTCGCGGCGCCGCGCCTTTGGGAGACCGTCATGACAACTGCCACCCGGACCCGGCTGAAGTTCGAAAATGCCAAGCCGAACATCGCCAGCCGCATTCTCAACACCAAGGAAGAGCTGCTCTCGGGCGAACTCTCCGCCGAAATCCGCGAGCTGATCGAACAGCGCGGGGTGCTGGTGTTCCCGCAGATCAACTTCACCGATGACGAGCAGGTGGAGTTCACCAAGACGCTGGGCACCTTCATGCCCGAAATGGCCGGACAGGACGTCTACGCCATTTCGCTGGACGAGAAGGTCAATCCCAACCGCGATTACCTCAAGGGCTCGCTCTACTGGCACGCCGATGGCACGATGAACGCGCTGCCCATCGGCTATGCCCTGCTGACCAGCAAGGTTCTGCCCACCTGGGGCGGCAACACCGAATTCTGCAACACCTATGCCGCCTATGACGCGCTGTCTGCCGAGGACAAGGCGCTGGTTGCCAACCTGCGCGTGATGCATTCGGCCTGGACCAGCCTGTTCTACTACGATCCCGAGCCCGGGCAGGACATGCTCGAGCGGATGATGGGCATCGGCGACAAGGAACTGCCGGTGGTCTGGACGCACAGGTCGGGCCGCAAGAGCCTGGTGCTGGGCTGCACCGCGCATCACGTGCTGGGCATGGACTGGACCGAAAGCGCGCGTCTGCTCAACCGCCTGCGCGAACATGCCACCAGCGAGCCGTTCCACTATGCCCACGAATGGTCGGTGGGAGACTGCGTGATGTGGGACAACACCGGCACCATGCACCGCGCCCGCCCCTATGACCCGGACTGCGGCCGCCTGCTCACCCGCACCAAGACGGGCGGCGAAGAACCGATTGCGTGAACCTTGTCGATCCTCCCCATCGACTTGCGATGGGGAGGTGGCATCGCGCAGCGATGACGGAGGGGCCGGCGGCGCAGGCGTTGCTGATCACATCAACCCGTGTTTGCCGCGGCAAAGCGGATCGCACCGTTTTCGTGCCAGGCGCGCACGGCGTAGGGGGCGGGCAGGTGCGCCGGAATCAGCAGGGCGCCGCTATCGGCCGCGCGCTGTGCGAGCTGGCGGCGGGTGGCGGCGAGCAGAACCGGGTCTTCCGCGTCGCCGAAAGGATTCCCGGGGTCGACCAGCTGGATGGGGTGGTGAAAGCAATCGCCGGTGAACAGCGCTTCCCGCTGGTCGGAGACAAGATGCAGCAACTGATGGCCTGAGGTGTGCCCGGGTGCATGCTCCACCGTCAGTCCGGGAGCCAGCAGGCGTTTGCCGGTGACGATTTCCGCCAGTCCCGCATCCAGCACTGGCTGCACACTGCGTTCGAACACGCCATCGTTGTAGGCGAAGGCCGGGTGCAGATGGCGATCGCGGCCCCAGCGGTCAACTTCGGCCCGCTGCATGACATAGCGCGCCTTGGGAAAGGTGGGCACCCAGTTGCCGCCGCGCAACATGGTGTTCCAGCCGCAATGATCGTGGTGCAGGTGCGTGCAGACGACGATATCGACGTCGTCGGGGCGGAAGCCGGCCTGTTCCAGCCGCTCGATGAACGGGGTGTCCAGCATGTCGAAAAAGGGCACGACATGCGGCTTGCCGTTGCCGGTGCACGGATCGACCAGCACCACGCGTCCGGCGGTTTCGAAAACCCAGCTCTGGAAAACCAGATCGAAGCCGCCAGCCGCGCTCAGGAAGTGCGGTTCCAGCCAATGCCGGTGTGCGTCAATCAGTGCGGCGTCTTGCGTGAAATAGCCGATCTTGTTGGGGATGCGCAGTTCTTCGATACGGTGCAGGCCGGCGTGGCCAATCGTCAGTTCGGGCATCGGATTTCCTTACGGCGCAGGTGGTGCCCGGCGGGCAGGCCCAACTTGTCGGCGGTGAATTTGAGATATGTCAAGGATGGCTCCCCGGAATCACGTCATGCAGGCTACAGTTTGAACAGGTGTTCAGCAACCTTTCGCACGGGAGAGCGACCATGAACGTGATGACCAACGTCAAGCTGCGCAGCGAGCCGATCAAAGACAAGATCGGTGCCCGCATCCTCAACACCAAGGAAGAGCTGCTTTCGGGCGCACTTTCCGCCGAGATCAACGATCTGCTCGAACAGCGCGGCGTGCTGGTGTTCAAGCAACTCCACCTGACCGAGGAAGAGCAGATCCAGTTTACCAATTCGCTGGGCGGCAACGCCACCGAGATCGGCGTGGATGGCGGCGCGATCTTCTCGATCTCGCTCGACAAGGGTGAACACCACAAGTCGGTGATCGAGTACCTCAAGGGTTCGCTGTTCTGGCACGTCGACGGCACGATGAACCCGGTGCCGGTGCGCGGTTCGATCCTGACCAGCAAGGTCCTGCCCACTTGGGGTGGCAATACCGAATTCTCCAACTGCTACGCCGCCTATGACGATCTGCCGCAGGAAACCAAGGACCAGATCGACGACCTGCGCGTGGTCCACGCCATGTGGGTCTCGCAGCTGTACCACACGCCCGAACCGACGCTGGAACAGCTCAAGGACTGGCAATCGAAGGGCACGCAGGAACTGCCGTTGGTGTGGAAGCACAAGTCTGGCCGCAGCAGCCTGGTACTGGGCAACACCGCGCGTGATGTGGTCGGCAAGGACCTGGAAACCAGCGCCCGCATCCTCCACGGCCTGCGCGAGCACGCCACCAGCGAGCCGTACCACTATGCCCACGAGTGGGAAGTGGGCGACAGCGTGATGTGGGACAACACCGGCACGCTGCACCGCGCCATGCCCTATGATCCGGACTGCGGTCGCCTGCTCAAGCGGACGATCCTGCTGGGGGACGAGGCGTTCAGCTGAGGTTGGCGTGATCTTCCCCGAGCTTGGCTTGGGGAACCGGCAGCGCGACTGACGGCGCAGGCTTGCCCCTCCGTCAGCACTGCGCGCTGCCACCTCCCCGAGACAAGCTCGGGGAGGATCGTTGCTGGCTGTCACTATCCGGAACTGAATTTGGCCAGCCTCAATCCTCCCCTTCGACTTGCGAAGGGGAGGGGGACCGCCCGCGTAGCGGGTGGTGGAGGGGGCGGCGCGGCAAGCGCCGCTGGTGCGAAGCAGCCCCTCCGTCAATGGCGCCAATTACACCGGCGCGCTGGCGAACCAGATCGTGTGCTTCGGGCCCTTGCCATTGGCGCGGGCCGGGACGCGGACTTCGTCAACGTCGAAGCCGGTGCGCTTCAGCCGGTTGGCGAAGGCCGGGTCTGGCCCCGCCGACCATACCGCCAGCACCCCGCCGGGGCGCAGCGCGTTCAGTGCCTGCCGCAGGCCCTTCTTGGTATAGAGCTGGTCGTTGGCATCACGCACCAGCCCGTCGGGACCGTTGTCGACATCGAGCAGGATCGCGTCATACTTGGCCGAATGGCCGAAGGCGGCGTCTGCCACGGCATCGGCAACGTCCTGCATGAACAGCTGCACGCGCCGGTCCTCCAGACAGCCGGCGGCGAGTTCGGCCATTGGCCCGCGGGCCCAGTGGATGATTTCGGGCACCAGTTCGGCGACGACGATCCGCGCGTTCCTGTCCACTCGCGCCAGGGCGGCGCGCAGGGTGAAGCCCATGCCATAGCCGCCGATCAGCATGTGCGGGGCAGGGCGGTTGCCCAGCCGGTCCAGCGTCATTGTCGCCAGCGCCACTTCCGAGCCGCTCTTGCGGCTGGACATCAGCTCGTTCTGGCCCAGCACGATCATGAAATCGCCGTCATGGCGATAGAGCTTGAGCTCCTCGCCGCCGGGGACCTGGGCCGTATCGATGTGTTCGCGTGCGATCATCGGCTGCGCATAGCGGCATTCGCCGGCGGGACAAACGCGTTTCCGCGTGGGTGGGCCTGCATCCGCCGCAGTTGCAACTCGCTCGCAATTGCTGTACACCTGTTCAACACAAGCATTCCACACCGGGAGATTCGATCATGGCCACCGCCACTGCCACCCGCCTGCGTTATGAAGCGATCAAGCCCAAGATCGGCGCGCGCGTGCTCAACACCAAGGAAGAGCTGCTGTCGGGCGAATTGTCCGAAGACATCCTTGCGCTGATGGAAGAGCGCGGCGTGCTGGTGTTCCCCGGGATCGACTTCACCGATGCCGAGCAGGTGACTTTCTCCAATTCGCTGGGCGGCAATGCCGATGAACTGGCCGGCCAGAACCAGGACGCGGTGTTCAAGGTGTCGCTCGACGAAAAGGCGCAGCACCGCAACGTCGTCGAATATCTCAAGGGCTCGCTCTATTGGCACATCGACGGCACGATGAACCCGATCCCCATCCGCGCGTCGATGCTCACCGCCAAGGTGCTCGCCCCTGAAGGCGGCGATACGCTGTTCGCCAACACCGCTACCTCCTATGCCGATCTGCCCGAGGAGAAGAAGGCGGCGCTGGAAGGGCTGCGGGTGGTCCATTCGCTTTGGTGTTCCGCGTTCTACCACACCCCGGAGCCGACGCTGGAGCAGATCGACGACTGGCAATCGAAGGGCGAGGCGGAGATTCCGCTGGTCGTCACCAACAGCTCGGGAAAGAAGAGCCTCGTGCTGGGCAACACCGCGCACTACGTGAAGGGTCTGGACATGAAGGACAGCCAGCGCATCCTCCACGGCCTGCGCGAATTCGCCACCAGCGAGCCCTACATGTACGAACACAAGTGGCAGGTGGGCGATACCGTGATGTGGGACAACCGCACCTCGCTGCACCGCGCCACGCCCTATGATCCCTATTGCGGCCGCATGATGCACCGCACGATCATCAAGGGCGGCGAGGCCTGGGAAACCGCCGCTCGCTGAGCGGCGACGCCACCAGCTTCCGCGATGCGCAGCATATCGCCACGGCGGGCTTAACGGCGCGCCGTGGTGCGCCTATTTCGCCGCCAGTTCCATTTGTCCCGGAGATTCCCGCCATGACCGCCCTGCGCCACGAATCGATCAAGGAAAAGATCGGCAGCCGTGTGCTCAATTCCAAGGCCGAGTTGCTTGCGGGCGACCTTGGTCCGGCGATCCGCGATCTGATCGAGCAGCGCGGCGTGCTGGTGTTCCCGCAGGTTTCGTTCACCGACGAGGAGCAGATCGCCTTCACCAAGACGCTGGGCAAGTTCGCGCCGGAGCGGGCGGGCGGCGATGAAACGATCAGCAAGATCACGCTCGATCCCAATGAGGCCGGCGAGTCCGCCGAATACCTCAAGGGCTCGCTCTACTGGCATATCGATGGCACCCGCAACGACGTGCCGATCCTCGCTTCGCTGCTGTCGTGCAAGCAGCCGAGCCCCAAGGGCACCGGCAACACCGGCTTCGCCAACTGCTATGCCGCGTGGGACGACCTGCCCGAGGATGCCAAGGCCGATCTTGATGGCCTGAAGGTGCTGCACGCCCCCTGGGCCACGGTGTTCTATCACGAGCCGGAACCCAGCCTTGCCAAGCTGAAGGGCTATCAGGCGATCGGCGAGAACGAACTGCCGCTGGTGTGGAAGCACCAGTCGGGCCGCAAGTCGCTGGTGCTGGGCAATACCGCCCATTCGGTGATCGGCAAGAGCGCGGCGGAAAGCGCCCGCATCCTGGTCGGCCTGCGCGATTGGGCAACCTCTGAGACCTATACCTACAGCCACGAATGGTCGGTGGGAGACTGCGTGATGTGGGACAACACCGGCACGCTCCACCGCGCCGAATGGTACGATCCCACCACCGGCCGCATGATGCACCGCACCAAGCTGGAAGGCGAGGAACCCTGGCAGTAAGCGCGGCGCTTCTCCTGCCCTTGGCGGGGCGCGCCGAGGGGCGGTTTTTTCGAACCGTTCGCTCGACACCCGTTCGTGTTCGACTTGAACCGGAACACCTATAGCGGCGGCTTGAAAATCTGAATCGCTTGATCCCAACCGCGCCCGTCCTGAGCCTGTCGAAGGACTGCTTTTTCTTCAAGCCGATACATACGAGGCACAGAGAAAAGGACAGTGCTTCGACAAGCTCAGGACGGACGGGAATTGGCTCAGACTTCTTGCAACTTGCCCTAATGTCCCGCGTCGATCACCGGCACTTGCGGGCTGCTGCGTTTGCCGCGCAGCAGCAGCACCAGCGGCAGGGTCGCCATGGCCACCAGGCAGGCGAGCCACATGGTATCGACCAGCGCCACCATGGCGGCCTGACGCGATATCGCGCCTGATATCCGCAAGGTCGCTTCGACCGAATCGAACGCGAAGTCCGGCATCGCCGCCTGCAGCGTGGGATTGTCGGGCCGTACGCCCTCGCTCAGCCGCCCGGTGACGGCGGCGGTGTTGCGGGTGGCCAGCAGTTGCAGCACCGAAATGCCCAGGGCATTGCCGATCGAGCGGAACAGCGAATAGATCGCCGTGCCTTCGTTGCGGAACAGCGGGGTCAGCGTGGAAAAGGTCAGCGTGGACAGCGGCGCGATCATCAGGCCGCCGGCAAACCCCTGCAACAGCCCGGCGAGCAGCAGCGGCGTGCGATCCGTCTCCAGACTGATCCGGGAGAACATGAACAGCGCCGCCGCGATCATGGCAAGGCCGATGGTCAGCAGCACCCGCGCATCGACTCGCCCGATCAGATTGCCGACGATCAGCAGCCCGGTGACGGTGCCGATCGCGCGCGGCATGCCGATCAGCCCGGTTTGCAGCGCGGTATAGCCCAGCAGATTCTGCGTCATCACCGTCAGCAGCGGCACGGTGGCAAAGATCACCAGACCAATCACCGCGCTGATGCCGCAGCCGATCAGGAAGTTGCGGTCGGCAAACAGCGCTGCGCGCACGAAGGTGTCGCGGGCGGTGAACATGTGGACGATCATCAGGTAACCGGCGAGGGCGGCCACCGTCGCTTCGATGCAGATCTCGGTCGAATCGAACCAGTCGAGCTGCGCCCCGCGGTCGAACACCAGCTGCAAGGCGCCAAGGAACAGCGATACCGTGGCGAAGCCGAACAGGTCGAACTTCGCCATGCCCTTGTCGCGCGTTTCCAGCATGGTCAGCGACAGGCCGGCGAAGGCGATCAGGCCGATGGGGATGTTGATCAGGAACACCCAGCGCCAGGTGAAGCTGTCGGTCAGCCAGCCGCCCAGCGTCGGCCCGGCGAGCGGCCCCAGCATTGCGCCCAGTCCGGCCATGGCCATGGCCTGCCCCTGCTTTTCGGGGGGATTGATGTCCAGCAGTGTCGCCTGGCCCAGGGGGATCAGCCCGGCACCGCTCAACCCCTGCACCAGCCGGGCGAAGACCATGAATTCCAGGCTGTTCGCCAGCCCGCAGCCCAGCGAAGCCAGAGTGAAACCGGCGGCGGAGACGGTCATGACCAGCTTGCGGCCAAACCGGCTGGCCAGCCACGATGACAGCGGCGTCATGATGGCCGAGGCGATCAGGTAGGAGGTGAGCACCCACACCACCTGTTCGGGCGAGGCCCCCAGGCTGGACTGCATGTGCGGCAAGGCGACATTGGCAATCGTGCCGTCGAGCGCGACGATCATCGTCGAACACATCACCGATGCGGTAACCGCCGCCTTGCGCGCGGGCGTGATCGGAGCGTGGGCAACGGACATTGCCCAGCGCGATACTAAGCCTGCTTATGAATGGCAATCACCGGCGACACCGTCGGGACGATAGGCGGGGGTGGCGATGGGATGAGAAGGGATTAGGCGGAGTAGGCAAATTTCATCGGCGGCTTTTGGCGCTTGCCGGCTCAAGAGGAGCCTTTCCGGACACGACGACATTGCGGTCGTTTTCTCAGTTTAGCGCACCCATCGAAAGCGGACGCAAAATCGGTCGTCAACCACTCTTCATGAAGAGTCTCGTCGTATAACAGCCCGATCCAAAGCGTCATTCACTTTCTGACTTATGACCGCCCTGTGCCTTCGCAGTTGTCCAGAAATCGGTTTTCCAAGGTCACCGAACACTTCCTGGGCACGGCTCGCATAAGTCCAAAACGTCCAGCTCCGAACATCGTCGCTCTTCTCCTCGAAGTCCTCAACCCTACCAAATTCCTTCACAAGCTTCTCGAAATTGATAAGTTTCCGAATTTCAGATGATGTCTTATCAGGGTATCGCTTAGCCGCCACGACGGCCTCCTTCATCGCCTTTCGCGTCACCTTTCTCCATAAGTTCGAAAGTGTGGAATCTTTGATGTAAACTTTTTTGCCATCAAATCTGAAACCCAAATACTCCAAACCGTTCTTGCCTTGCCCCTCGTTTCCAAGGACCCGACGGAAATTTTGGCCTCCGCCAACCGCAGAGAAAAACTCGTAAATATATGATTTCTCGTCTTTGATTTTGATCTCGTCACCAAATTTGCCGATGCACTGCTGGGCAAATCGCATTGCGGCCTCGCCATCCAGAGCAGCGCCGGGTAAGATAATGAGAATATCATCGGAGTATCTCGAGTAGTAGCCTCCGAGGCGGCTTGCCTCGGCCTTCATCTCTCGATCAAAGTCGATCAGATACAGGTTGGCAAGTAAATCTGATATTGGTGAACCTTGTGGAATGCCAAAATTTTTATCATGGCGCTGTATGATGGACTTTTGGGTACCATTGCCTGCGATCTTCTCTCTAAATTCGGACGGCGAGCAAATCTGAGGCCTAGGTATATCTTTAAAGCTTCTCAAAAACCCCTTTATCATGCGACCAGATTTGGGATCAATTTTGTCGCCAAAGAACCCAAGGCGTTCGTACACCTCCAATTTGTCTACAAAGGCATATTTTGTGATCGACTTATAAACATGGTGGTGATCGTTGGGTAATCGATTCACCCCGAGCAACATCTCCCATTTTGCCTTAAGCAAGGCATGGTCCAAAGATTCAAAATAGCTTGAGATATCAAGTGCGACGACCGAGCATTGACCGAGGTTGATGATATTTTGAAACGCATCCCGGGCGAAATGGATGTTGCATTTTCCTCTACCAGATTGCTCGTCAGGAATTCGGCGATAGGCCAACACCGCGTCACTGAGATCAAATTTTTCGAGGATGGATTCATAGCGAACCGACAGCAGATGCCGGTAGTAGCTCAAAATATAGGAGTCGCGACGCGCCGCATAGCGGATTGGGCGTTCCTTCGGCTTTCCCTTATGACCTTTTTCTGACCATTTGTTCCAACGCTCAATGTAGCGCATGAAGGGATAGAAGCTGTGTGAAGCTACGCTTTCAGGATTTTTCGCCAAGGTTTGAGCATCGGCTGCCGATATGTCGCTATCGAAGTGTGGGTATCGCTTCAACTTCTTAGCTTCGAGGCGCCATTCCATGCACAAGCCCTAAGGCGAGGGGGACGGGGGCACCACTAACCTGTGATTTTCTCCCCCGCCCCGACTGTTGGCCACGAACTCACCGAGGCAAGCTCTATGTCGGCTAAGACATTCGACGTGTTGGTCTATACTGTAACTATGGCGAAGTTCGCGCTGCGGATTTGCCGCCACCGAGAATGGAAGGAATCGGCAATGTGCCTCATCAATCTTATTAACGGCGTTGCGAATTCGTTTGACAGTTGCAAACAATAGCTCCTCATCCCCCGGCAATCGCCTTCGTATGCGGATTATCCAGACATGGTTGCTGCGAGCTTCATGTTCAAGGGTCGGCGGCAGATTTTTTCGTCCGCTCGTATTAGTCTCAACCCTATTCCGGAACGTCCCCTCCCCCCAATTCCCACCATTCCAGTCAGGCTAACGAATGTCCAAAAGCCGACACGTCCCGTGGCGTGAATTTGTCCACGTGGCCTAGATCGGGTCGAACTCCAGGTGCAGGCTGGCGAGTGCGTTGAGCACATAGGTCGGTTCGTATTCGAAGCGGTGCGCGCCGGCAGGGCCGTGGTGCGCTTCGCTCAGCCGGACGTTGCCCATGCGGGCGAGCAGGCGCTCGATGCTGACCGTCACTTCGCGGCGGGCGAGGGGGGCACCGATGCAGGTGTGCGGGCCGCGCCCGAAGGCGAGGTGCTCCTTCAGCTTCGGGCGGTTCATGTCGAACGTGCCTGGGTTCTCGAACCGGCGCGGATCGCGGTTGGCGGCGAGGTGTGACAGCAGCACGAAGGTGCCCGCCTTGATTTCCACCCCGCCCAGCGTCGTCGTCTTCTGGCAGATGCGCCCGCCGCTTTTCACCGCTCCGTCCAGCCGCACCGCTTCCTCGATGAAATCGGGGATGCGCTTCGGATTGTCGCGCAGTTCCTGCTGCACCTCGGGGTGGGTGGCGATGATCTTGAAACAGGTGGCGAGCAGCCGGTTGGTGGTATCCTGCCCCGCGCCGAACAGGAAGGCGGCCAGGCTGGTCACGTCGACCAGCGACGGCTTCTCGCCCCTGGGAAACCGCGCGAGGGCCAGCTGGTTGAGGATGTCGTTGGGCAGCAAACCAAAGGCGCTGGCGATCGGCCTGATCACCGGCAGGTTCAGCGTGCGGCGCTTGGCGATGTAGCCGAACAGCGTCTTGCCCACCTCGACCAGCGGGTTCTTCATCATCTCCTCGTGGGTGGCGTCCATGCGCACCGGGATCGCGCCTTCCAGCAGCTTGCGGAACTTCTGCCGCCCCTCTTCGGGAATGCCGAGCAGGTCGGAGATCACCAGCGTGGCATAGGGCGCGCCATATTGCGGCACGAGGTTGACCTGCCCGTCCGCTGCCCATTCGGCGATCAGATCGTCCGCCGTCTGGCGCAGCTTGGGTTCGAGCGCCTTGAGCCGGCTGGGGGTGAACAGGGTGGCAAGGATGGAGCGCAGATCGGCATGGCGATCACCATGCTGCGCCACGATCTGGTCAGCGAAGGTGATCTTGCCGCGTGCGGCTTCAAGCTGCGCCGAAATATCATTGCCTTCCGGGGTAAAGGGCAGTTCGGCCATTGGCCCGGTTACCGCGTTGATTTCGGAAAAATGCTCGCCATCGAGCAGCAGCTGCGCGGTTTCCTCATAGCCGGTCACCGCCACGACATTGCGATGGGGCAGGCGGGTGACCGGGCCTTGCGCCCGCAGATAGTCGAAATAGGCATGGGGATCGTCGACCAGCGAAGTGTCGGTGTAGAAATCGGCGGTGGCGTAGTCGGTCATGCCCGGCTCCCGAATATATGATATTATGTGTATCATAATGCCGCGCGCGCCGCGATTGTCAATCGCCGGGGCAGGGCGCGAGCCGCTTGACGCTGCGCAGGCTGGCCCGCAACCTTGTCCCTGACACGGCGGCACCGCGCCGGAGACAGGGAGCCTTGGTCGATGACCACTGAATGGACCGAAATCGCGCGCGGATTCTACCTGGAAGGCCTGCTGGTCGATGGCGATGACCTGTGGTTCACCGATGTGACCGTGGGCGGCGTGAAGAACGCGCGCACCGGGCAGGTCGTGCTGCCCGAACGGACGATGATCGGCGGCCTGCTGATGAACGCGGACGGCAGCCTGATCGTCGCCGGGCCGGGCGGCGTGGCCTGGGCCCATCCGCACAGCGGCGCGCATGGCGAACTGGTGACCGGGCTCGACGGAGTCAACGAAATGCGCAGCGACGGCGCGGGGGGCATGGTGTTCGGCACGATCGACCTGCCGGCCGTGCTCGCCGGCCGCCGGCCCGGACCTTCGACCATCCGGCACCTGTCCGCCGATGGCACGCTGCGCCTGCTGCAGGACGGGCTGACCTTCGCCAACGGACTGTCGCTCAGCCCGGATGGCTCTACGCTGTATTTCAACGAGAGCTTCGTTGCCACCCGGGCCTTCCCGGTCGGTCCGGGGTTGGAACTGGGCACGATGCGCACCCTGCTCGACAAGTACGATTGCGACGGCATGGCGCTGGACGGTGCGGGGAACGTCTGGATCAGCGGCTTCGCTTCGGGCGAATTGCTCTGCCTGGCCCCGGACGGCGCGGTGCTGCAGCGGCTGGCGTTGCCGGGCACGGCCTGCACCAACCTGCGTTTCGGCGGCGCGGACATGGGTGATCTCTACGTCACCATGGTCGATCCTGCCTCAGCCCAGGCACTGGCCGAGGGCAAGCCGCTGACCGAACAGAACTCGCGCCTGCTCAGGACGCGCGCGCCGGTGAAGGGGGCACCGCTTGGGCGGACGGGGTTTGGGCTGGGGTAGAGCGCTTTCGTAGGGATTATCGCGCACGGTCACGGGATTCGTCGGCAATAACGCTCCGTTCGCGGCTAGACGGCACCGGTCTATCGCACGATGCGCCAGTCCAGACCGATCTGGCCGATAAGCAGTTGCGGCTCGAAAGCCGAACCATCACTTTCCGGCTTGACGAAGTAGGACAGGCCATCGG
>JAGWTB010000073.1 GCA_028869175.1 Sphingomonadales bacterium | reverse complement strand
CGTGGCGAAGGACCGTGGTTTTTTCAGGCCACAACCCCACGAGCACGCAGAAAAGTGCAATGCTTCGACACGCTCAGCACGGGCGGGGAAGGGCGCACCTTGGGGCGTTCAGGCTTCATACCGGCACCGTGATGTGCTTGCCGCCGAACACCGCCTGCCAGTTCTCTATCTCGCTGACGACGATGTCGTCCGCCGCGTGCGCCAGTTCGGCGGCGCGGGCGAAGTGGAGGGCATCGTCGGGGGCGGCGAGCAGCAGGGTCAGCCGGGCGTGGACGGCGTCGAGCTTCTCGGCAGTCACTTCGGAAATGGCGGCGAACCGCTCGAAATCCCCGAAATAGCGCATGCCGGCGATCGCCGCACCCAGCGTCGGAAAGGCGACACCCATGAAGGTGAAGGCGTAGGACAGGTTATGCGGCCAGGCGTGGGGCACCATTTCCAGTGTCGCGGCCAGCTTGAGCCCCAGATAGATCGCCACCGAAACCACCGCCAGCTGGAACAGCCGCGTCGACAGGTGATCGAGGTTGTGGTGGACGCGGGTGAGTTTCTCCGCCTTGGCCAGATGATAATCGCGCTGGCTGACGACATGAACGTCGAGCAGTCCGGCCAGCGTCCCACGCAGGTAGGCCGGTGTGATCGCCACGCGCGGCAGGCCCAGCGCGCGCAGTTCTGACCGGGCGTGGTATTCCGGCCAGGCCGTATCCGCGCCGCGCGGCCAGCGTCCCGGTGCCCGCGCCACCCCCAGCAGCAGCATGATCGGCGCGTGGCGGAAATACTCGGCGACCCGGCGCGTTTCGAACCAGCGCCGGTGCCAGCGGCGCTTGCCGCCCAGCCATGTGATGAACAGGATGGCGCCGAGCAACAGGAACTCCACGCCTGCGAACATCCATTTCTGCTCGGACGTGGCAAAGGGCTGATAGGCGATACCCGCGATGACCGCTGCGGCCGAAAGCAGGAAATTGGCGATCATTCCGCCGCGATAGGAATCGGACAGGTGGGCGGAAATCCCGTCTGCCCAGGCAAAGCGTTGCAGCACCCCGGCGTCGATCCGCGCGGCAAAGACAGCGTCGCCGCCGGGCAGGGCCTGCGCGGCAGCGATCACCCCCGCGCCGCTGCCGGTGGCGATAGCCTCGGGCGATTCGTAGATCTGCCGCAGCGAGCGGAAGGGCTTGCCCTCACCGCCGAACAGCGCCTCGATCCGGCGATATGCGGTCCACCAGCGGCTGCTGCGCGAATGCCATGCCTCCTGCCCCAGCGCGGCGATGCCGGCGCGCAGGCCGCCAGCAGGCGGGCGCAGCGCGGCCCGGACCAGCGCCTCCAGCACGGCGACTCGCTCGTCCGCCGGGATCGGGGCGGGAACTGCCAGCGATTCCGGCGCGCGCAGGATGGTCCAGTCTTCCGGGGCCTGCACCTTGATCCAGATGACCGCCGCCCCCAGTTCGAGCGCGGCGGCAATGGTGTGGCCGGTGCCGCCGACCAGCGATGTCGTCTCGCCATCCCACACGCCGATGATGATGTCGGACTGTTCGATCATCACCCGCCCGGCCAGGGCCACGCGCTCCGAACTGTGGGCGGCAAAGGCCTGTGCCCGGTCGATGTCAGCCGGATGATCCAGCTTGTCCATCAGCAGCGCGGTGATCTGCGCATCGCGCTCGGCCAGTTCGAACATGTGGGCCTTGCCGGTCAGTTCGGCGATGGCGGCGGCGCGGGCGCGGGTTGCCATGTCTGCCGGTTCAGCGCCAGCGACCAGCACCTCGGCGTCGGCCCGGCTGCCAGGCTGGGCATTGATTGCCAGGTTGAGCCGCTGGCCGAACGGCAGCGGCGCGATCAGATGCCAGCCTCGCGACAGCGCTGCCCGTGCGGCGATCTGGTCCACCCCTTCGGCCAGCAGGCTGTGCAGCCGGGTCGGGGCCAGCGGCAGCGGCTCGGCCCCGGTTGCCGCATCGATCACGGCGAAAATGCCATCGAGGACGGCCTCGATCCGCGTGCGGTTGGCGGTGAACGGCGGGTTGCTGCCCCGGTGACCGGTCACACCGATGCTCAGCCGGGCTGGCGACGGCAGCGGCGCGGCAACGGTCATGCGGCAGCCTCGCGGAGTTGGCGGACATCGAACAATCGGAATCTCACGGCTGTGGCCCCAAGCCGCGTTGTGGCGTCCAAGCGGGTGTGACTGCAAGCAGATAGTTGTGCGCGGTCCGGCTCCGTGTCATCCTTGAGGCTCTGGGGCAAAGTCATATTGTGCAAGACGGTGATACCACTTCCGCTGTGACTGCAGGCGGTGCCGCCCCGCCCGGGGATGCCGCGCCGCACACAGTGTTCCTCAGCTATTCACGCGATGATCGTGCGCGTGCCATGCCGGTGCTGAAAGCGCTGGAAGCGCCAGGCTGCAGCGTCTGGTGGGATGGCTTGCTGGAATGCGGCGATGCCTTCGCGCATACGACCGAAGCGGCGCTGGAAACCGCCGACGCGGTGGTGGTGCTGTGGTCCGCTCGCTCGGTGCAATCACATTGGGTGCGCGATGAGGCGACACGTGGGCGCGACCGGGGCTGCATGGTGCCGGTCTCCATCGACGGGACCATGCCGCCGCTGGGCTTTCGCCAGATCCAGTACATCGATCTCACCCGCTGGAACGGCAAGGCGCAGGCCCCCGAATTCGCCGAGGTATTGCGCGCGATTACGGCAGCCGCCCGGGCACCGCGCCGGGCACTGCAATTCGGCGCGGTGCGCGGTGCGGCGTCAACCCGGCGCGGCGCGCTGCTGCTGGGCGGCGGCGCGGTGTTGGCCGTGGCGGGTGGGCTGGTAGCATGGCAAGGCGGCCTGCTGGGCGGCGCTGCCCGCTCCAACAGCGTGGCGGTGCTGCCGTTCAAGAACCTGGGCGGCGATCCGGCACAGGCCTATTTCTCCGATGGCCTGGCCGAAGAGCTGCGCACGACACTGAGCCAGAACGACCAGCTGGAAGTGGCGGCGCAGACATCGTCGAGCAACCTGCGCGAGGCCGGGGCCGATCTGCGCACGGTGGCTGGAAAGCTGCGCGTGGCCTTCATCCTGGATGGCAGCGTGCGCCACGCGGGCGACATGCTGCGGATCACCGCGCAGCTGGTGGAAGGGGCCACCGGCTTCGAGAAATGGTCGCAGAGTTTTGACCGCAAGCTGACCGATGTGCTGGCGGTGCAGAGCGAGATCGCGACGATTGTTGCCGATGCGCTGGCATCGAGCCTGCTCGCCCCGGCAGGACAACGCAGTGAGCGGCTGGGCGGAACACAGAATTCCCGGGCCTTCGATGCTTATCTGCGCGGCCTCGCGCTCTACCGGCTGGCGGCTGACGAAACATCGGACCGCGGCGCGCTGGCGCAGTTCGATGCGGCGCTGAAGCTCGATGCCAGCTATGCCGCCGCCCATGCCGCGCGCTCGCGGGCGCTGACAGTGATCGCCAATTCCTATGCCAAGGGCGATCAGCTCAAGGCGCTGTACCAGCAATCGATTGACGCGGCGCGCAAGGCGATCGAACTCGTCCCCGATCTGGCGCAGGGCCACGCGGCACTCGGCTTTGTCCTGTTCAATGGTCGGCTGGACGCCAAAGCGGCCCGCGCCCCCTATCAGAAGAGCTTCGAACTGGGCTTCGGCGATGCCGATATCCTGTCGGCCTATGCCAATTTCGCCGCCCGCGTCGGCAAGTTTGACGATGCCCGCAAGGCCATCGCCCGGGCGCAGCGACTCGATCCGCTAAACCCCACGGTATTCCGCAACGCCGGTCTGACCGAATTCGCCGCGCGCAATTACGACGCGGCGCAGGCTCCGCTGCGGACGGCGCTTTCGCTCAACCCGAAGGTCG
The DNA here is from genome assembly GCA_028869175.1 of Sphingomonadales bacterium. Taxonomy (GTDB): domain Bacteria; phylum Pseudomonadota; class Alphaproteobacteria; order Sphingomonadales; family Sphingomonadaceae; genus Novosphingobium. Next base: position 10,515 of record JAGWTB010000073.1, on the reverse strand, counting down.
CCGGGGTCAAGGTCATTCTGGGGGACATCCGCCTGATCAAAGGCGACGCGGCCGGCGCGCGGGATTTCTACAGCCAGGAGACCGGCTCGCTGATGCGGCTGCGCGGGCTGGCCATAGCCGATGCCCGGCTGGGCCAGCGCGACGCGGCGCAGACGGACTTGGCGCGCATGATCGTGGACTATGGCGATAACTGCCTGTATCAACAGGCCCAGATCTTCGCGCAGTGGGGGCAGCCTGCCGAAGCGCTTGACCGGCTGGACAAGGCCCTTGCGGCGGGAGACGCAGGGCTGGTGCAGTCCCGAAACGATCCCATGCTGGACCCGGTGCGCCGCGATGCGCGGTTCATCGCGATCCAGCAGCAGTTGGGATTCGTCGATGCCATTTCATGAGCAGGAGGGAAAAGTCATGCACAAGGCAACCATCGCAATCGGATTGGGCGCGCTGACGCTGGCGCTGGGCGGATGCCAGAAGGCCGAGCAGGCGTCCGAAGCGCCCGCCGCGCAAGTCTCGGCTGCAGCAACGGTCGATGCAGCGGCAAGCGAGGCTGCCGAAGCCGCCGGCACGGCCACCATGGCAGCTGACGGCAAGGCCGCCCCGGCAACCAGCGGCACGTCGGAAAAGCGCAGCGTGGGCAACCCCGGAGACCGCACCATCGGCGCAGGCAATCCGGGTGACCGCAGTACCGGCGGCGCGCGCTGACCATCGAGGGATCGCGCTTCGCACGGAACGGGCGCGCGGATCGCTGCCGTCGGTACCCTATCGCGCCTGCAAGGGTGAGATCGGCTTTCCGGCGGCACCGTGTGTGTGGTTCCATATCCACGGCAGATACTTGGCGACATTGGTATAGACGCCCGGCGATCCTGGCACTCCGCAGCCGCGCCCCCAGCTGACCACCCCGGCTTCGACCGCATCCGGCCCTTCGCCCACCACCAGCGGACCGCCGCTGTCGCCCTGGCAACTGTCGGTATCACCGGCGTTGGCGCAGAACACCAGCGAGGTCATGGCGGCAGCGCGCTCGCGGTAGGCGGCGTTGCAGCTATCCTTCGCCCAGATCGCTACGTCGCCCCGGATCAGCAGTGCCGACGCGTCCGCAGCGCGGGTCTTGCCGAAACCATAGACCCGCGCCGGGGTTTCGGGCGGCAGGTTGCCGTCGTCGGCCATGCCCAGCAGCCGGATCGGCCGGACACCCGGCAGATGCACGGGCTTCACCCGCAGCAGCGCGATGTCATGGCGATTGAGTGCCGCAACATAGGATTCGTGCGGTATCTTTTCCACCACGTCAAAAAACGTGCCGCGCTGGTCGGTCAACAGCGCCGATCCCACGCGGGCCTTGTAGGGGTGATCGGCAAGGTCTCCGGATATGCAGTGGGCCGCCGTCAGAATCCATTCGGCGGCGATCAACGTGCCGCCGCACTTGTGCCGCCGCAGCCATTCCGGCTTCACGCGATACTCTTCAGCGCTGTAGTCGGTATATTTGAACGACCACAGCGATACCTGCCACGGACTTTCTGCCTGGCTGGCCGGGTGCGAGCCGGTTCCCACGACGCGCACACAGGTGCGCGTGCCGCAGCGCCGGTGCGGGTACTTGCCATCCTTGCCCAGGCCGGTGCGCTGCAACGGCGCTTCCGCGTCGCGACCGGCCTGCGGCAGAACCCCGGCGGGGGCGGGGTTTACGGCGTCCGCCGAATCGGGGGCGCTGTCTGGATCGATGGACAGGCCATCGTCTGCCGGCACGTCCTGCTCGGTGGTTTCTTCGATGATCACCTGCTCATAGGGCAGCGCCTGGGCCTACGCGGTATGCGGCGGCTGAGCCAGCAGCAGGCAGATGCAGTAACGGCGCACCGAGGGTAGTTGAGCCAGCATGGTCAGCCCCTGCATTCCGGCAGGCGGCATGTTCGCCGGTCAGCCCCGATCGGCCCTGGCATGCCCCGCCAGCCACCATGCTAATGCAGTTCCGCGCTACCGGCGAGTGTTAAGATTGTGATTCGGATGAGCTGGCCATCCACTTGCGAAGCGGCTGATTCGGCCAGGCAAGTGGCGTTGACCATATGCCCTGATACGCAATGGCGCGGCCATTGCGCGAACACACAGGCCAGGCAGTACAAATGCAAACGGCCCCGCTTTCGCAGGGCCGTTCAACAACTTATCCGAACTGGAAGCTTACTTGCCCCAACCGAAGAGGTGCTCAAAACCTTCCCAGATGCCACGGCCAGCGGCCTTGCCCGGACGATTGCGCTGCTTGCGATCCATGATGACTCTCCTGCTCGACCCCATCAGGAATGACGGTCAATCAGGGGATTAATCAATTTTTTACCAAACACAATAGGGAAAAGTTAACGTTTGCGCATTTTTGCAGGCGTTTGATTCATAAGAACTTTAAGTGTCTCAATCTGAACCGGTCGGGAAATGTGATAACCTTGAATTCGATCACACTTCAGCTTCCTGAGTACACGCAGTGTTGATTCGTCTTCCACGCCTTCGGCGGTAACCGTGTGGCCCAATGCATGGGCAAGGGTGATGGTTGACTTCACCAGCAGTTGATCGCGATCCGAATCCGCCAGATGCGTGATGAACTGGCGATCGATCTTCAGTTCGTTGAACGGGATATTGCGCAGATACTCCAGCGTGGCGTTGCCAGTGCCATAATCGTCGATCGATATCTTGGTGCCCATCGCGGCCAGGGAACCAAGGTTGGCGGCGACCACCGGGTTGTCATGCATGGCGGCAGTTTCGGTGATTTCCAGCTTGAGATTGTTCGGGTCCACCCCGGTCCGCTTCAGGCTGTTGAGAATTTGCTTGGGCAGTTGCGAATTCGTCAGCAGTTTGGTGGAAAGGTTGACGCTGATTTCGAAATCGGGATGCAGTTCGATTACCGCAACCATGTCATAGAGTGCCTTTTCCAGCACATAGTAGGTCAGCCGCTCGATCCGGTTGGTCGCTTCGGCCTGGGCAATGAATTCCACCGGCGGGATCGCGCCCTTGGTCGGATGGTGCCAGCGCACCAGCGCTTCGGCCGAAAGCATCCGGCCCGTCGCGAGATCGAGCTGCGGTTGATAGACCACTGTCAGCACGTCGTTCCTGATCGCTTCGTCCAGTTCGGACATCAGCGACAGCCGCCACTGCGCGTCGTGCGCTGCCAGTGCCGAATAGAAACTGTGCGCCAGCCCCTGGTTGGCCGCCTGCGACGCGGCAATTTTCGCCGAATTGATTCGCTTGGCAAGCGGTTCGGCATATTCGATGTCGATACCGATGGCGAAATCGAGGTCGATCTTGGCTGTTCCCATCCTGATACTGGAAATCAGCTTGGCCAGACCATCAAGGTGACTGGCAAGCTGTTCATTCCACAGTTGCGGCATCTTCCAGTACAACGTGTTGTCTTCATGGAATATCCGGCAATCGGGATCGGTCAGCATGATCGGGCGGGAAATCGCCTCCATCAGTTCCTTGGCACCCAAGTCGGGATAGGCAGCCAGAATTGTCTCGTAGTTCTTGATCGTCAGCGCCGCGATCGGATGTTGCCCGGCGTCATTCTCGTTGCGGAAGGCGACGAGGTTGGGCAACTGCGAATCCGCATTGTGCAGCGCCAGCTTGTCCATCGCCTTGAAATTGTGCGAGCGATAGGCGACTATCGCGTAGAGCAACAATGCCGGGATGTAATCCACCGTCATGAACATGCGGTCAGTAACGAAGGGGGCCACTGTCGCCAGCGCAATCGTGCCCATGATCATGCGTGCGGCGATCCTGCGATCCTTGGTCCGCACGGTCAACCATGCGAGTAGCAAAGCCACCGCGTAGGGATATAGCCATGACGGCCTTGATGGCGTGCCTTCGCGCAGGGTCTGGGCACCGATGGCATGGAAGTAGACACCCGGCACCCACCCTTGGCCGATCACCTGATAGCGATCTGGTATCCGGACGGAATCTGGGCCGATGACAACGTCCTTGCCAGCCACCACGTTTTTGTCAAAATGACCTTCAATTACATCGAGATAGCTAAGGGCCGGGATCGTCTTGGCTTCGATTGTCAAATCCGGCCGATAACGCGCCGTTGTAGGGTTCGATTTTCCGGCAATATCTGATGAGATCGACGGGACCTGGCCAAGGGTTGTGTCGTCCCGGTAATTTAGTTCGTTCGCCAGGAAAAACGGGGTAGATTTACCGTTGAGACTTGTCACTTCCACGTACGGTAGATAGCGCTTGCTGGGTATGATGCTGACTTTGCGGTGATTGAAGCGATCAGGCGTTATCATCACACCAAAAGACACCTGTCCGCGATGTCTTTTTAGCGTGGCAAGCAGCGCCTGCGATCCGTTCTCGTCGTTGATATCTTTGAAAACACGGTCAAAATAGACATGATTGGCTCCCGCAGTGAGCAGGTTTTCGATGGCCTTTGCGTCAAAGCTTTCAGAGTAGTCCATGCCAAGTTGATCGAGAGTGTCGTCGTCGATGCCGACGATGACGACCTTCTTGTCGGATTCGCGCTTCAACATCATGTTGCGCGCGCCGCGCATGAGATCTTCCAGCGGTTCACCGAGTTCAATTACCCCGCACACCATCGTCAACAGCATGGCGGTCAGCAGGATACGGCGGCGCGTGGTCTTGCGCTTCGATTTCTTCAGCCATGCCATGTCAAAGCGCCTCCGGCTTGCCGGTGGTTGCCGGCAGACGGACGTTGCGGTGACGAAGCGGGTGCGGCCCTGTGGTCATGCTCCTTCATCTAGCGATGAGGGGCGAAGAAATTATTAACGATGATCCCGCCCGGTTTTCGCGAGAATCGCCCTGCCGGCTAGCGACCGATCAGTCCCAGCGCGTGGCGGATGAAGGCGTCGCGGTCAGTCACCCAGCGGGCCTCTGGCGGCAGTGCGGGGTCGGTGTAGGTCCAGCCGCCGGGCGCATAGACCCGCGCCATGCGGCCGCGCGTGTTGAAGGCGAGCGACACCGTGCGTTGCTGGGCACGGGGGCTGCGTTCGGTGGTTTCGTTGCCTTCCACCGTGGTTGTCCCCGGCAGGAAAGCGGTGCCCTGCGGACGCAGCGCGATGGCAAAGGGTTCGGTGCGGAAGCTCTCCACCGACGTATTCAGGAAAACCGAGAGGTACACCGTGTCGAGCGCGCTCAGCGGATTGGCCGGCATCCGCCAGCCGGGGCCGGCGAGTACTGGCCAGGGAAAGCTGGCGGGCGGGGCATAGGTATTTTCACTGCGCAGATCGATCAGCGCATCGCGCGGGGCCTGCGTCGGCGCAAGGCGGCGCAGGCGCAGGTTGCTCGACCAGGTGAAGCCATAGGCCGATGCGTCGATCAGCGGCATGGCCGAAGCCACGGTTGCGCCCGGCTGGTTGGAGACGGTGACGTTCTCGTAGACCCGCAGGTAGGCCTTGTCCTTCAACTGGTGACCGCTCGCCATGTTCTGCCAGCCGCGCTGGCCGTGCCAGGCGCTGTTGCGGAAATGCGAAACCAGCGTGCCGTTGACATAGGTTGTGTGCTCCTGATCGACATTGTTGCCGACGTTGCCGGCAATGTCGCTGTCCTCGACATAGAGCATGGTCTGCCCGCCGGGGACGAACAGCGCATTCTTGCCGCCGAAAATCTTTGAGCGGCGGATCACGGCGGTGAACAGTCCGGGGGCAGTGCCGCCAAAGGCCTCCAGGTGCAGCGCCCCCATCGGCTGGATCGCGCCGGGGAAATCCAGTTCCACATCGCGCAGTTCGAAATGCATGCGCTGGCGGCCGATGTCGCCAAGGCGGAGGTTGATCGTCGCCCATTCGTTGGACGAGCGGAAGGTTACTCGCTTGCCGGGGATCGAGGATCGGATGATGTATTGCGTACCGTTCAGCGCGCCGATGATCTGCGGCTGCCATGGCGCAAAGGGGTAGACGCAGGGCCGGCCAGTGCCGTCGAGCGCCTCATAGACGAATTCGTAGCCACCTTCGGCCCGCCCGTAGAGATCGTCGGCGCTGCGCCCGGCATAGACTTCACGGCCCGCCGCGCGCGAGGCATCGCATTTGATGGCGAGCCGGATCGCCGGGCGGCGCAGGCCGGTCATCGGCATGTAGAAGGGATAGCCGTCGTTCAGCGGCGCGGCGACGGGGGAGGGCGGTGCCGCCGTCACCGACGTTGCCGTTGGCGCGGAAGCTACGGCAGCGGCGCTGATCGCCGGGCTTTCCGCCACTGCCCCCGAACTCATGCCCAGCCACAGTCCCGCACCGGCCAGCGAGGCCAGGGAAAGGGCAAGCACGGAGGTCAGGCGAATCGTCGGCATCACCGCACACCTATGCCCGATCCGGCTTAATCTTTCGCCCTGCGCCGCGCAGCGCCCGTCCCGGAGCGAGACAGGCCTACCCCGCCAGCATCCGCTTCACGTGGTCAGGCCGCAGCGGGATGCTGCGCGCGGGCTTGCCGGTGGCATCGAAGAAGGCAGCGGCGATGGCGGGGGAGGCGAGGGCATTGGCGCTTTCGGAACCCTGGCCATAGACCCCGTCGGTGCTGTCCCCGGCGATGACCACTTTCACTTCCGGCATCTCGCCAATGGTGAGGATCGGATAGCTGGCCCAGTCGGTGGAGGTGATCGCGCCCTTGTCGAAGCTCACTTCCTCATGCAGCGCCTGGGAGACGCCCATCAGGCTGCCGGCCTGAATCTGGCGGCGCAGTTGCAGCGGGTTCACCACCACGCCGGGATCGGCAACGATGGTCAGCCGCTCCACCTTCACCTCGCCGGTCGCTGGCGTGACGGCAATGTGCGCGGCGCAGGCCCAATAGCCATTGTCGCGCAGCATGATCGAAACGCCCTGTCCCTTGACCACCTTCGATCCGCGTGACTTGGCTCCCGGCGCGGGGGAGGGGCGGGTTACCCAGCTGGCCTCGTCGCGCAGGCGATTGAGGATCGCCTTGAAGCGCGGGCTGTCGACATGGTCCAGCCGGAACTGGAGCGGGTCGGCCCCGGCCAGCGCAGCCGCTTCGCTGATCGCCACTTCGCGCGGGAAGTTTTGCTGGAACTGCACCGGCGTGCGCATCGAATGATCGCGCAGGCCCACGGCGAGCGGCGATTCCTTCTGGCCGATCTGCGGCGTGCCGTGGCCCTGTTCCGCGACATTGCCGATCGTGCCGTAGACCCAGGCGTCGGCCACGTTCATCACGCCGGACTGGAAGCCGTAGGTCGTTTCCGCCGAAGGTGCGTCGATCACCGGCAGCCCCGCCAGCAACGCGCCGACCAGCCGGTCATCCTGCATCGGCGGGCCGCGGTGGTCCGCCTGATAGGCGGCGATCCGGCCCTGTCCATCCAGCGTGATGCGGATGTCCGAGATCGCGGCGGGCGACTGGCTGGACCACTGCATGTCATCCGCGCGCATCCATTGCACGCGCACTGGCTTGCCCAGCTCGCGCGAAAGCAGCACGGCTTCGTCTTCCGAACCGGCGCTGCCGCCGTTGGAGCGGCCGAAGTGGCCGGGCCCCGGATAGGTCCGCACCACCACTTGCGCCTCGCTGCTGCCCAGCATCTTGGCGATCATCCGCCGCAGGTGCTGTGCGTTCTGGCTGAGCGTGTGCAGGGTGACCGAGCCGTCGGGCTTGACGTCTGCCAGCGAGACCATCGGGCCGATCGGGGCGTGCTTGTGGTAGGGCAGGCTGTAGGAGGCCTGCAGCACCTTGCCCGAACCTGCCGCCGCGACATCGCCCTTGTTGGCGCGGCCCTTGCGGACGGGATAGGCGGTCCAGTCGACTGCCTTGCGCAAGTGGTCGAACAGCTTGTCATGTCCGGGCAGCCCGGCCCATGCGGTCCACTTCGTGTCAGCGGCGACTTGCTGGGCGGCCTGCAGGGCTTCCCATTCGTTTTCCGAGACCACCGCGACGAGATTGGCGATCGTCACCACCCGCGCGCCGGGGAATTGCGCGGCGTCCACCTTGCCGGCCGAGACCAGCGTGGAACCCAGCGTGGCGGGGTGGATGGTGCGGGCGTGGACCATGCCGGGCAGCTTGACGTCACCGACCCACACCGTCTCCCCCGCCAGCTTGGGGCGCAGCGAAGGATTGGTGACCGGCTGGCCGACGATGCGGTAGTCCGCCACCGGCTTGAGCGGCGGATTGCCGGATACGCGCAGGCCGAAGGGGCTGTTGAGGTCACCTTCGGTCGGGATGGTCAGGCGGAAATCCTGCCCGGCGACCAGTTCGCCATAGGTGGTGGACTTGCCGCCGCCGGAAATGACGCCGTCGCGAATCGACAAGGCCGCGCGCGGCACGCCGAACTTCTGCGCCGCCAGCGCCAGCGCCGCCTCGCGGGTATAGGCAGCGGCCTTGCGCATGTTGCCGCTGGCCTGGCGCAGCAGCCCGAAAGTGCCGCCACCGTCTGGCGTGCGGTCGGTATCACCGGAGATCACCGTGGTCATGGCCGACATCGGCATGTCCAGCTCTTCGGCAACGATCTGGCGATAGGCGGTGTAGATCGAGCTCTGGCCGAAATCGCACTTGCCGGTGCGGATCAGCACGGTGTTATCGGCATGGATTTCGATCCAGCTGGCGGGCTGCGCCGGATCGATGGTATTGGCGGTGTCGGCCATGGCACTGCCGGGCTTGACGCTCAGCGCGACGATCAGCGCGCCGCCGGTGACGAGGAAGCCGCGGCGGCTGAAGGCGGCACCGTGAATGTCGGTAGCCTGAATGGCGGTGGCGGTTTCGCGGGTCCGGGGCATCACGCGTCCTTTCCGGCCATGATCCGCGCGGCGCGGTGCGCGCCTTCAAGGATCGCGGCATAACTGGCGCAGCGGCACAGGTGCGGTGAAGGGCCGGAATTGGTCAGCGCCTCCTTGATGTCACCATCGCTGGGCGAGGGGTTCTTTTCGAGCAGTTCGGTCACCTTGATCATCATGCCGAACTGGCAGATGCCGCATTGCGGCACCTGTTCGGCCACCCAGGCTTCCTGCACCGGATGCAGCTTGTCTGCAGCCTGTTCGGGCGAGAGGCCCTTCTGCTGCGCCCAGCGCGCCGGCAGGCCATCGACAGTGGTGACATCCTTGCCCTCTGCCGCAGCGACCGGGGTGATGCACGAACGCACCTCCTCGCCATCGAGCAGCACCGAACAGGCCCCGCACTGGGCCAGACCGCAACCGAACTTGACGCCCATGACATTCAGTTCGTTCCGCAACACATAGAGCAGGGGCGTATCGATGGAGGCGGTGATCGTCCGTTCGCTGCCGTTGACCTTGAGTGTCGTCACCGTGAATTCTCCCTGTGCGCTGGTCGCATTGGCATCCACCGCCATGGTACCCGCCAACAGGCATCCCCAATAGCCGCTGCAAACGGCATGATCCCATGACTGCCGTTCATGAATGGCGCGTCGGTTCAGCCGGTGGAGCGCAGGGCGTCCAGCACCACGCTGAAGGCCGCCGAGTGCTGGCGGCGGTTGGGGTAATAGAGGTGATAACCGGCGAAGGGTGGGCACCAGTCATCCAGCAGGCGGACCAGTTCGCCGCTGTCCAGCGCGGGAAGCACGTAGTCCTCCAGCAGGTAACCGATGCCCAGCCCTGCCTTGGCGGCGCGGACAATCAGCGCTGGATTGTTGAGCGTCAGCCGGCCTTCCACCCCGACATTGAGTTCGCGCCCGTCTTTCTCGAACTCCCAGGCATAGAGGTTGCCATGGGTAAGGAAGCGCAGGTTGATGCAATCGTGCGCGGCAAGATCGTGCGGGGTGCGCGGCGCGCCGTGGCGGGCGATGTAGGCGGGTGAGGCGACGGCGGCCATGCGCATGTCCGGCCCGATCCGCACCGCCACCATGTCCCGCGCGATCGATTCGCCCAGCCGGATGCCGGCATCGAACCGGTTGGCGACGATGTCGGTAAAGCCGCCGTCGATGCTCACTTCCATGCGGATGTCGGGATAGTCCGGCATGATCCGCTCGAGCGCGGGCCAGAGCACCGTTTGCGCGGCATGTTCCGCCGCGGTGATGCGGATCGTGCCCGATGGCTTCTCGCGCATTTCGGTGACCGAGGCCATGCCCGCCGCGATTTCGTCGAGCGCGGGACGCAGCGCGGCGATCAGCCGCTCGCCCGCCTCGGTCGGAGCAACGCTGCGGGTGGTGCGCGCCAGCAACCGCACCCCGATCCGCGCCTCCAGCCGCCGGATGGTGTGGCTGAGCGCCGATTGCGAAGTGCCCAGCCGTGACGCCGCGCGGGTGAAGCTGCCCTGCTCGGCCACTTCGAGAAAGGCACTGAGATCGGCAAGCTCTTCGCGGCGCATGGATGATCCCGATTCATGGGTGGGGCTGGATTGTGCGGTCTAGGCGAAGGCCGGGGGGAGGTCCAGCAGGGGAGGGGTACCGCGCGGGCAGCTCTGCCCCCAAACCCGTCCCTGCTGAGCTTGTCGAAGCACTGCTCTTCTTGAGGCTGCGCACAGCGGCGCGAAGAACAGGGCGGTGGTTGACCTACGGTCGCCTTCGGCCCGACAAGCTCAGCACGGACGGATTTTGGGATATTGGTGGAGCTAATTGGAAGAGGAAACAGGGTCCGCTCGTGTCGAGCGAAGTCGAGACAC
>JAGWTB010000150.1 GCA_028869175.1 Sphingomonadales bacterium | reverse complement strand
AAACGGATCGACGAGGCGAATTTCGCCTTCTTCGGCAAGGTGCTGGGCGGCCAGCCGCAGCAGCGTGCGCGGTGGAAGCGAGGCCTTTCGGTGTTGGAAGGCCTGCTGGGCGAGCAGCTCGGGCGGATCTATGCCGAACGCTACTTTCCGGAAAAGAGCCGGGTGCAGATGGCCGATCTGGTGGCCAATTTGCGCAAGGCGATGGCGGCGAACCTCGCGGGCCTCACGTGGATGGGTCCGCAGACCCGCGCGGCCGCCGAAGCCAAGCTCGCATCCTTCACCCCCAAGATCGGGACACCGGCCAGGTTCAAGGACTATGCCGGCATGGCCGTGAACGCGAACGATCCGCTGGCCAATGCCATGGCTGGGGCGAAGTGGCGCTCGGACTTTGCCGATGCGCGGATCGGCAAGCCGGTGGACCGCGACGAGTGGTTCATGTTCCCGCAGACGGTGAACGCCTACTACAACCCGCCGATGAACGAGATCGTGTTCCCCGCCGCGATCCTCCAGCCGCCGTTCTTCAACCCCGACGCCGATCCGGCGGCGAACTACGGCGCGATCGGCGCGGTGATCGGCCACGAGATGGGCCACGGCTTCGACGATCAGGGATCGAAGTACGACGGCCAGGGCAACCTTGCCGACTGGTGGACTCCGGCGGACAAGGCCCGCTTCGTGGCGCTGACCGACCGGCTGGTGGCGCAGTTCGACAAGCTCTGTCCGTTCGATTCGGGGCAGACCTGCGTCAACGGGCGGCTGACCCTGGGCGAGAACATCGGCGACCTTGGCGGGGTGAGCCTCGCCTATCGCGCCTATCGCCTCTCGCTGAAGGGCAGGCCCGCGCCGGTGATCGACGGGCTGACCGGGGACCAGCGGTTCTTCATGGCCTATGCCCAGGTCTGGCGCTCGAAATACCGCGAGGAAACCGCGCGCCAGCTGCTGCTGGTCGATCCGCACAGCCCCGCACGGTACCGGGTGAACGGAATCCTGCGCAATTTCCCCGAGTGGCAGAAGGCCTTCGGGGTAAAGCCGGGCGACGCCCTGTACCTGCCGCCCGCGCAGCAGATCCGCATCTGGTAGGTGACAAATCGGCAATCGGTGCAGCCATGTCTTGCGCCTCCAACCTGCGCCCGGCATGACCGGCGCCCATGACGCTGACCATCACCGCCATCCTGCTCGGCATCGTCGAGGGACTGACCGAATTCCTGCCGGTTTCCTCCACGGGCCACCTGATCCTCGCCACCGAACTGTTCGGCTTCAATGCCGATACCTGGAAGGTGTTCAACGTGGTGATCCAGCTGGGTGCGATCCTCGCGGTGGTGGTGCAGTACTGGCGCACCTTCTGGGCCGTGGGGCTGGGCCTGCTGCGGCTGGAAAAGCTGAGCCTGGCCTTCCTGCGCAACCTGCTGGTGGCCTTCCTGCCGGCGGTCGTGGTGGGGCTTGCCGCCAAGACATACATCGACGTCCTGCTGGGCAGCCCGCTGGTGGTCTGCGCGGCGCTGGTGGTGGGTGGTTTCGCCATCCTCGCGATCGAACGCACGGCGAAGACCGGGGCCTATACCGGCATCGGCCAACTGCGCGTGGGCCAGGCGCTGGGCGTCGGGCTCGTCCAGTGCCTCGCCATGGTACCGGGGGTGAGCCGCTCGGGCGCGACGATCATGGGCGCGCTGGCCATGGGGATCGAGCGCCGCACCGCGGCCGAATTCAGCTTCTTCCTTGCCGTGCCGACCATGCTCGGCGCGACCGTGCTGGAATTGCACGACAACAAGGACGCGCTGATGCACGGACTGGGGCCCGTGGGCTGGAGCGAGATCGGGATCGGCTTTGCCGTCTCCTTCGTGGTCGCGCTCGGCGTCATCAAGGGCTTCGTCGCCTATGTCAGCCGCGCCGGCTTCGCGCCGTTTGCGTGGTACCGGATCGTGGTCGGGCTGGGTGCGGGCGCGCTGCTGCTGATGCGATGATCGGTACGGAAAGGGCCTCCGCCCTTTCCTCCGGCACCGGCCCACTCCCCCAGCACCGCGCAGGAAAGGCCGGATGGCCTTTGCCCACCACTCGTCGACTCCAGGGAACCATGCGCCCTGCGGCGGTTTCTTTGTGCAGATAGCAGCACAAGGACTTTACCGTCATGGGACTTATCATCCTCATCATCGTAGGCGGCATCCTCGGCTGGCTTGCCAGCATCGTGATGCGTACCGACGCCAACCAGGGCGTCTTCCTCAATGTGGTGGTCGGCATCGTGGGCGCCCTGCTCGCCGGCTTCATCCTCAATCCGCTGATCGGCGGCGGCAACATCATGTCCGGTGACTTCAGCGCCAGCGCCCTGCTGGTATCGTTCATCGGCGCGGTGGTGCTCCTCGCGATCGTCAACCTGTTCCGTCGCGGCGCGGCCCGCTAATCCGCCGCGCACCGCAGCCAAGTAGAATGACAGAAGGGACGGCGGCGCAAGCCTCCGTCCCTTCCGCCTGATCGGGCGAGCGAGCGCCTTTGCATGGCGGCCGCGATCGGCGCATGATGCCGACTCGCCGAAAGGGGGCCGCATGTCGAAGCTGAAACGCCGCGAATATGCCGATCTGCTGAAACCCTTGCAGCAGGAACTGGAAGTGGCCGCCCGCTGGGCCGAACACACCGGCGCGCGCGTGCTGGTGCTGTTCGAGGGGCGCGATGCCGCCGGCAAGGGCGGTGCGATCCATGCCATCGCCGAGAAGCTCAATCCGCGCCAGTGCCGGGTCGTCGCGCTGGGCAAACCCGCCGCGCAGGAGGCCGGGCAGTGGTATTTCCAGCGCTATGTCGCCCATCTGCCCGGCGCCGGGGAAATCGTGCTGTTCGACCGCTCGTGGTACAACCGCGCCGGGGTGGAAAAGGTGATGGGCTTTGCCGACGAACGGCAGGTGGCCGAGTT
>JAGWTB010000072.1 GCA_028869175.1 Sphingomonadales bacterium | reverse complement strand
CACGGCTTGCGAGCGGGCACGCTGCCAGTCCTTGAAGATGCCGTGGGTGACGATATAGGTGCTGTTGGCAACGATGCCGTCAGCCACCATCGCACCCACTTCCTCAGGCTCCATCCAGCTTTCGCCCAGTTCGCGCTCGGCCAGCTTCTGCTCGCTCTCGGCAAAGCCGCTGCCACTGCGCAGGTGTTCGGGGCGATTGAGCTGGGCCTGATGGATGTTCGATTTGATCGGACCGGGCAGCAGGATCGAAACGCCGATGCCGTGGCTCCCCAGTTCCTCCTTCACTGATTCGCAATAGTGGCACACCGCCGCCTTGCTGGCGGCATAGATCGCCAGATGCGCCGGCATGATCACCTCGGCCGCGAGCGAGGCGGTGGAGACGATGTGCCCGCCGCGCCCGTGTGCAATCATTTGCGGCAGAAACGAGACGAAGCCGTTGATCACCCCGCCCAGGTTGACCCCGAAGCCGAAATCGTAGTCCGCATAGGTCGCCTGCAGCAGCGGGCCTTCGAGGCCGACCCCGGCATTGTTGACCAGAATATCGATCCCGCCGAAATCACGCTCCATTTTCGCCGCTGCTTCGGCATAGGCCTCGCGGTTGGCGACATCGAGTTGCAGTGCGGACACCGCGTTGGAACGCCCCGCCCCGGCGAACCGGGCCATCGCGCTTTCGATGTGATCGGGGCGCAGGTCAGCAATCACCACCCGGCAGCCACGCTCGACCAGCACCTTGACGATGCCCAGACCGATGCCGCTGGCCCCGCCGGTGACGAAGGCGCTGCGCCCGTTGAGATCGGTAATCGGCATGTCGGCACTCTCCAATACTATCGTTTGTTACGATCATAGCGACTGGGAGGCGACCTGCAAGGTCGCCTGTTCACGGCAGCCGGATCGCAATCGCTTCAAAGCGCGCATTCTTGAAGAACAGGCGCTTGATAGCCTCGCCCGGGTGGCGCAGGCGCAGCGAAGCGGCAGCGCGGCGGGTCTCCGCCACGGAGTTGCTCTGGGCTTCGATGGCCAGCGGCAGCGCCGCCAGCAGCATCCGCGCCTGTGACAGGGTCAGGTGGACGGTGTGGTCCGCGAAGGGGGTCACCTCGAACGGCAGCCGCAATGCGCGCCAAAGGCCATAAACATGCGAAGCGCCCGCATAGAACGAGTGGTGCACGTTGACGGTAAAGTACAGCAAGCCGCCCGGTGCCAGCACCCGGGCAATCTCTGCCAGGATCGCTGCCGGGTCGCGGGCGTGATCGATCACATTGTCGCACAGCACCACATCGAAGCTGGCATCGGCGAAGGGCAAGGCCTCGCCACTTGCCGCTACCGTGCGGGCGAGGCCTTGCCAGGCCGGGAACAGGGTGCGGTAATGATCCGCCAGCGGATCGACGCCGACCCTTTCGCCGCCCGGGAAATGGAAAATCAGCCCGTGTGCCCCCGAACCAACCTCCAGCACCCGCGCGTCCGCAGCCAGCGGACGGACCCCGGCGAGCTTTGCGGCGACGGCGCGTGAATGCCGCGCCATCTGGGCCATGGCCGGTGCTTCCCTTCCACGCAGCGACTCCGCCTTGCGCTGCTGGTAGGCCAACTGGCGCGCGAGCGCGCGTTGGGCGCGGCGGGTTCGGGCTGCTGCAAACATCGATGGACCTGCTCCGGTTGCGGCAACCGAACCAGTTTTGCGGATCAGTGGCAAGCGCCACGAAAAAGGCCGCAGGATTGCTCCTGCGGCCCGTTTCATTGTGCCGTTGCGGCGATCAGTCGTCAGACTTGAGGAACGCCGGCATGTGGTCCGGGTTGCCGCCCTCTTCGCGATCACGACGCGGACCGCGGTCACCGCCGTCGCGACGCGGGCCACGGTCGCCGCCATCGCGGCGCGGGCCGCGATCACGGTCGCCGCCGCCACGCGGGCCACGCCGGTCACCGCCGCGATCACCACGATCACCGCGCGGCTCGCGCGGTTCGCGGGGCGGACGGGTGTCTTCCAGTTCGGCGCCGGTTTCCTGATCGACGACGCGCATCGACAGGCGGACCTTGCCGCGCTGGTCGATCTCGAGCACCTTGACCTTCACCGCCATGCCTTCCGACACGACGTCGGTCGGGCGCTCGACGCGCTCGTTCTTCATTTCGGAAACGTGGACAAGACCGTCCTTGCCGCCCATGAAGTTCACGAATGCGCCGAAATCGACGATGTTGACCACCTTGCCGTCGTAGATCTTGCCGACTTCGGCTTCCTCGACGATGCCGAGAATCCAGTTCTTCGCCGCTTCGATCTGCGAAAGATCGGAGGACGAGATCTTGATCAGGCCTTCGTCGTCGATGTCCACCTTCGCGCCGGTTTCAGCAACGATCTCGCGGATCACCTTGCCGCCGGTGCCGATGACGTCACGGATCTTCGACTTGTCGATCTGGATCGTCTCGATGCGCGGGGCATGGGCCGAAAGCTCGGTGCGAGCGGTGCCCAGGGCCTTGGTCATCTCGCCCAGGATGTGGGCGCGGCCTTCCTTGGCCTGGTTGAGCGCGGCGGAGAAGATCTCCTTGGTGATGCCGGCCACCTTGATGTCCATTTGCATCGTGGTGATGCCTTCGGAGGTACCGGCCACCTTGAAGTCCATGTCGCCAAGGTGATCTTCGTCACCCAGGATGTCGGACAGCACGGTAAACTCATCACCTTCGAGGATCAGGCCCATGGCGATGCCCGAAACCGGACGGGTGATCGGCACGCCGGCATCCATCATCGAAAGCGCGCCGCCGCAGACGGTGGCCATCGACGAGGAACCGTTGGACTCGGTAATGTCCGAGACCACGCGGATCGTGTAGGGGAAGTCCGCCTTGCTCGGCAGCACCGCACGCAGCGCGCGCCATGCCAGCTTGCCGTGGCCGGTATCACGCCGGCTGGGCGCGCCGAAGCGGCCCACTTCGCCGACCGAATAGGGCGGGAAGTTGTAGTGCAGCATGAAGTTCGAATAGCTCAGGCCTTCCAGCCCGTCGATCATCTGCTCGCTGTCCTTGGTGCCCAGCGTGGTGGTGCAGATCGACTGCGTTTCACCGCGGGTGAACAGTGACGAACCGTGGGTGCGCGGCAGCAGGCCGACGATGGCCTCGATCGGACGGACCTGGTTGGTCTTGCGCCCGTCGATCCGCTGGCCGTCCTTGAGGATGGCACCACGGACGATTTCGGCTTCCAGCTTCTTGACCACCTTGCCGGCAGCCATCTGGTTCTGGCCATCTTCACCGGCGAAGGCTTCCTTGGCCTTGGCGCGGGCGGCGTTGAGCGCGTTCGAGCGTTCCGACTTGTCGGTCAGCTTGTAGGCGGCGGCGATGTCCTTGCCGATCAGCTTCTTGAGCTTGTCCTTGATCGCCGAATTGTCGGTGACCGCGACGTCCCAAGGCTCCTTGGCGGCCTTTTCGGCGAGATCGATGATCAGGCCCACAACCTTCTTGATCTCGTCATGCGCGAACATCACCGCGCCAAGCATGACTTCCTCGGAAAGCTCCTTGGCTTCCGATTCCACCATCATCACGGCGTTGCCGGTGGCGGCGACGACCAGATCGAGCGCGCCGTTGGCAGCAACGTCCTGACGCGGGTTCAGCGTGTAGGCACCGTCTTCATAACCGACGCGCACCGCGCCGATCGGGCCCATGAAGGGCACACCCGAGATGGTCAGCGCGGCCGAGGCAGCGATCATCGCGACAACGTCGGGCTCGACCTCGCCGTCATAGCTCAGGACCTGGGCGATGACGTTGATTTCGTTGTAGAAGCCTTCGGGGAACAGCGGACGGACCGGACGGTCAATCAGGCGGGAAACCAGCGTTTCCTTTTCCGTGGCGCCGCGCTCACGCTTGAAGAAGCCGCCCGGGATGCGCCCGGCGGCGAAAAACTTTTCCTGATAGTGCACGGTCAGCGGGAAGAAATCCTGCCCTTCCTTGACCGACTTCGCGGCAGTGACCGCGCAAAGCACAACGGTTTCGCCATAGGTGGCAAGGACCGCGCCGTCTGCCTGACGGGCAATGCGGCCGGTTTCCAGGGTGAGGGTCTTTCCGCCCCACTCCATCGATACGGTTTTGACGTCGAACATGTGTTTTCCTTGTGAACCCGCGCGGCCCTATTGCGGCGCGGGGCCTCTTGCCGGGGATGCCGTCCCGGTCCGGTTTAGGGCACTTGAAGGCCCCTGACTGCGGCCCCTCGCCGAATTGCGGGGGAGCCCAAAAGCAAAAGCGGCCCGCTAGGGGCCGCTCCGCGTTATTACTTGCGCAGACCAAGCTTCTGGATGAGCGCGTTGTAGCGATCCACATCCTTGCGCTTGAGATAGTCCAGCAGGCTGCGGCGCTTGTTGACCATGGTCAGCAGGCCCCGGCGCGAGTGGTTGTCCTTGTGGTGATCCTTGAAGTGACCCTGCAGCGTGTTGATGCGGCTGGTCAGGATCGCGACCTGGACTTCCGGCGAACCGGTGTCACCCGAGGTGCGCGCGTTGTCCTGGATGATTTCCTGCTTCTTTTCGGCGGTAACCGACATATCTTTACTCCGCGACATCGGAAAGGTTGAAACCCCTGACGACCCGGGCGTCTCCGCCCGAAATCTCCACCAGTGCGAGCGGCATCTTGCCGATCCGCGCCCAGTGCAGCCCGTCATCGTGGGGCAGTCCGGTCAGAACCCGGCCCTGGCGGACCATGCTTGCCTGTTCCGGACCGAGGTCAAGAGCCGGGATGTCGACCAGCCCTGCCTCCAGCGGCAAGAGTACGTTCTCAAGCGCCGCGCCCTTACCCAGTTCGTTCAATTTGTCCAGCGAAATCGCCTGCGTCAGGTCGAACGGCCCTGCCCGCAGCCGGCGCAGCATGGTGACATGGCCGACCGTGCCGAGCACGCGCGCGATGTCGCGGGCAAGGCTGCGGATGTAGGTGCCCTTGGAGACATGGGCGATGAGGGTGATGCAAGAAAGCCCCTCCCCTTCAGGGGAGGGGTTGGGGTGGGGGCTGCCGACTGGATCCAAGCTTTGCTCCAATGGACAGCCCCCACCCCCGCCTCCTCCCCTGAAGGGGAGGGGAGTAAGCGAATGCACCGTTACGTTGCGCGATTTCAGCTCCACCGCCTCGCCCTTGCGGGCAAGGTCATAGGCGCGCTGGCCATCGACCATCAGCGCCGAATAGGCTGGCGGCACCTGTTCGATCTGGCCAGTAAAGCGCGGCAGCACTGCCAACACATCGGCCAAGGTCGGCCGTACCGCACTTTCCGCCACCACCTTGCCTTCAAGGTCCAGCGTGTCGGTTTCGGCTCCGAAGGCCACCGTAAATGCATATTCCTTGCTGGCATCGAGCATCCGCCCGGCGAGCTTGGTCGCCTCGCCCAGCGCGATCGGAAGAATGCCGGTGGCAAGCGGATCAAGAGTACCGCCATGGCCGACCTTGACCTTGCCCAGCCCCGCTTCGCGCAGGTTGCGCTTCACGGCGCCCACCGCCTGGGTCGAGCCAAGCGCCAGCGGCTTGTCGAGAATAATCCAACCGTTGACGCTCATGCCGGCTTTTCCCGGTACATCACCGGATCGAGCACACAGCGCCGCGCCCAGTCGCCCTGCTCGCCTTGCTGGGCAAGCCAGGCCCCGGCGCTTTGCTGCCAGCCGTTGTCTGCCTCTGCCGTCATGTCAGCCCGCGCCGGCTACCCATGCGGCGAGATTCAGGTATTCGCCGGTCAGCCAGTCGACCGGTGGGCGCACCAGACGTCCGACCACGTCGAGCTGCGGCGAAATGGTCGGCAGCACTACCAGCAGGCCGATCATCAGCGGCAGCGCATAGCGCCTCAGGCCGCGATAGCGCAGCGCCAGTTCGCGCGGCAGCAGCCCCTCGACCACGTGCGAACCGTCGAACGGTGGCACCGGCAGCAGGTTGAACAGGGCGAGGAACACGTTGAGCAGCACGAAATTGAATGCGTTGAGCATGAGGAAGGCCCGCAGCGTGCCCTTCACCGGCTCGGGCCCGATGTCCTTGCCCAGCAAGCCCAGCAGCACCGCGCCGACCCCGGCCATGACCAGATTGGTCGCCGGGCCGGCAATGGCAACCAGCATCATCCCGCTGCGCGGATTGCGCAGCCGGCGCATGTTGACCGGCACCGGTCGTGCCCAGCCGAACACGGGTGCCTTCATCAGCGCCAGCAGCCCCGGCAGCACGATGGTGCCAAACGGATCGACATGGCGCAGCGGGTTGAGGCTGAGCCGGTTCATCTCCGCCGCCGTGGGATCGCCCAGCGCCCGCGCGGTCAGGCCGTGGGCGACTTCGTGGAATACGATGGCCATGATCATCGGCACGATCAGCGCCAGCGCCTGAAACAGGGTATCATTCATAGTCCCAGCCGCTCCCGGTCGCGTTCGACGATGGACCAGATCGCGCTGTCGCGCTCATGGCCGGTCCAGGTGATCATGTGATTGCGCAGCACGCCCTCGAATGTCGCGCCGATCTTGCGCACGGCGGCTTGCGACCTTTCGTTGCGCACGTCGATCGAAAAGAACATCCGTTTGAGCCCGCAGGCGAAACCATGCATCAGCATCAGCCGCTTGAGCGGCAGGTTGACCTGCCCGCCGCGAAACCGCGGGCGTAGATAGGTGTTGCCGATTTCGGCGGAACGCCAGTTCGCATCGGCCCCGATCCAGCTGGTCAGCCCCGCCATCTCGCCGCCCACCAGAATGGCGAAGGGCAGGCGAACCGGGTTGGCCAGCAGGCGCGAGAAAGCCTCGTCGAAGTGCTCGCGGTCATAGGAAATGCCGAACATCGCCCACGCCTGCTCATCCTCGCCGCAGGCTTCGCGCAGCGCATCACGGTGATGCTCTTCCAGCGGTTCGAGCCGCAGCTCGTCTGCTTCCAGCACCGCGAGCAGCCCCATGGGGTCGCTTTTCGGGGTCATCGGCCAAGCGCTTCGGTGAAATGCTTGCGGCACAGCGCCAGATAACGGTCGTTGCCGCCGATCTCGGTCTGCGCGCCCTGCCGCACCGCTGCGCCGCTGGCATCGACCCGCAGGTTCATCGTCGCCTTGCGGCCGCAGTGACACACGCCTTTCAGTTCGACGAGGCTGTCGGCAATGCCCAGCAGCACCTTCGATCCGGGGAACAGTTCGCCCTGGAAATCGGTACGCAGGCCATAGCAGACCACGGGAATGCCCGCCTCGTCCGCCAGCCGGGCCAGTTGCCACACCTGCGTTTCGCTGAGGAACTGCGCCTCGTCCACCAGCACGCAGGCAATCGACGCGATCAGGTGAGCCTGCGTTACCCGCGTCCACAAGTCGGTTTCGGCATCGAAGCGGTTTGCCTCCGCGTGAAGGCCGATCCGGCTTTCGATCGCATGGGCACCGCCCCGGTCGTCGAGGGCAGCCGTCCACAACATGGTCTGCATCCCGCGCTCGCGATAGTTGAAGTCGGCCTGCAGCAGCGTGGTCGATTTCCCCGCGTTCATCGAGGCATAGTAGAAATAGAGCTTGGCCATGGGGCGACGATGTGGCGTCAGCCCGCCACTTCCGCAAGCAGGATCTCGGCCAGTGCGTGGGGCCGGGTGTTCATTGCCTGATGGCCGGCGTCGATCCGCGGGGTGGATCGCGCATGCATCCGCGCGGCGAAACGCTCCTGCCAGGCCAGCGGCAGGATCGCGTCCTGCAGGCACAACACGTAGCTGACCGGCAGATCGGCGAGGTGATCGTAGCGCCATCCGGACTCGGCGTAGCAGGCGCGGGGCCAGCCATCGTGGCCCAGCTTGTCAAGGAAAGCCTCGGCCTGCGCGCGGGACATATCGTTGCAGAACATGGCGCGATAACGATCTCGCTCGCTCATGGTGGTATCGTTGAACGGGTGGGAGCCACCGTGAATGCGCTCTCCGGTCATCTCGATCACGGTCAGGCCGGGATCGGGAGCAACGCAGCTGACGAAAACCAGCTTGCGGAACAGGTCAGGCCGGGCAGCGACCATTGCCGGCATGTGCACGCCGGCCTGCGAATGGCCCACCAGCACAACGTCTGTCATGCCAGCCACCGCAATGTCATCCACCAGTTCGGCGGTGATCGCGGCAAAGTCCATCGCCGCCGTATCGCGGCCGCGTTTGGTGCCGCAGCCCGGGCCATCGAGGGCGAGGCAACGTGCCGCGCCACCGGTCTGTGCCGAGATCGCCGCCATGGTTTCGTCCCAGACCCAGCCGCCCTGACCGCCGCCGTGCAGAAACACAAATTGCGCTGGCATGATGACACTCCCGCCGCAGAATCGCGCACTTCTGGCGCATCGCGATTGACAGGTGCCACGCCGCCCGCCAGCCTGCAATCCAGCAAACGTCCCCCATCAAGGGGAACTGTGGGGATGAAACACATGCGCCGCCTGCTGCTGCCGCTGTTGCTGCTGCTGGCCGTTCCCGCCCTGGCCGGAGACGGTTGGCGCTATACGCTCGATCCTGCCGGCAGCGACGTTACGGCGCGGGTCCGCTTCCTTGGCTTTGCCAGCAAGTCGGTGCGCTTTCCCGCATTTGCCGGGCAGGCCTCGCTCTCGCCTGAGAGCAGCGATGCCGTCACGCTGGACGTCACGCTCGACCTGACCCGGATGGAAACCGATTCGCTCACCCGCGGGCAGTTGCGCGGGCCGGCGTTCTTCGATGTGAAGCGCTATCCGACAATGCATTTCGCCGGGCGCAAGATGCTGTTGACCGGTGACCGTACGGCCGATGTCACCGGTGCCCTTACCGCGCGGGGAGTGACGCATGACGAAGTGCTGCACGTCACCTTCGATCGCGCCATTGCCGAGATGCAGCCCGGTCAACCACTGGGCCTGACCGGCCGGATGAGCGTTGACCGCCGCCGCTACGGGATGACCGCGATGGCCGTGCTGGTGGGAACGCAGGTAGACGTAACCATCCGCACCCGCATGGTTCCAGCCTGATCGGGCCTATTCCTCGTCATCCGCCAGATCGCGAACGACACGCGGGTCGGCCAGCAGCGTATCGATCTTGCTGGCCACATCGAAGCTTTCGTCGGGCAGGAATTTCAGCCGCGCCGCATATTTCAGCCCCAGCCGCTGCGCTACTTCGCGCTGGAAAAAAGCAGTGTTGGTCCGCAGGGCCTTGAGAACCGGCTCTTCGTCAGAGCCGAGCAGCGGCTTCACGAAGACCGTGGCATGGCGCAGATCGGGCGAGATTCGCACTTCGGTGACTGAAACGGAATGGGCAGTGAGTACGTCATCATGCACCATCTGGCGGGTGAGCAGTTCCGACAGGACGTGGCGCACCTGTTCGCCCACCTTCAGCAGGCGGACCGAGCGGGTTTCGGGAGTGGCATGCAGGCGGGACATAGCGATCCGTTTTAATCCATCTTGGCCAGGATGCGGCGCAGCGAGCGGATGTTGCGCGCGGTTCCGCGGCACCCCAGCCGCCGTTCGATAAAGCCATTGGTCAGCCGGCTGCTGCCGACGCCGTCAACATAGTCGATATAGAGCGCGCGGTCGCCCATGGCGAGCCTTTCGGGGCCGCGCCCGGTGTAATCGGCGAGCAGGCGCTCGAACTGACCGGGAGCCGGCTGCGCGGACAGGAACAGGGTGTGAACCAGGTTCTCCGCACCGTCGGCGGCAAAGGGATTGCCGTCGATCGCCGCCGCCACCTCGTCGCGGTTGCGCACCGCGGCGAAGCTGGCAATGTCGAAGCGATCATGCAGCACGTGGGCGAGCATGTCTTCCAGACCCTCGCTCGGACGATCATCGAAGGAGAACAACAGGTTGCCGCTGGCGACAACGGTCTCGACCGCCTCCAGCCCTTCGCGTTCGAAAGCCCAGCGCAGATCGGCCATCGTCACGCGGTTGCCGCCGACATTGATCGAACCGAAGAAGGCGATGTAGCGGGGCATCAATCGTCCTCGGGAATGATAGCCTCGATCTCAGTCTGCAAAGCTCGGGCAAGCTTTCTCCAAAGACCCGGCTTGCCGAAAGATTTGCCTATTTCGATCTGCGACAGAAAACTCTTGGGCTTTCCGACCGCGTTTCCGAGTTCTTCAAGCGTCATTCCGCGATGCCTTCGCCAGGCTCGAAGACGACTCTCTCCCACTTCCGGAACAGGTGGCGAAACATCGATCTCTGGAGTCGGCTCGGCATTTGACAAGCTAGACACAAGAAGGCGAGCGGTCTTGGCAAGCTGCTCATACTCAGCGAGTGGCAGCAAGACGAATTGCTCGCTTCCCGCTCTTATGAGCTGCAGTGCCATTTATCGCCGCCTCGCCCTTAAAGCGTCCGTTCGCGCATCTCGACCTCGAAGGTTTCCAGTACGTCGCCCGGCTTGATGTCGTTGGTGTCCTGCAGCACCACGCCGCATTCGAGGCCCGCGCGGACTTCGGCAACGTCGTCCTTGAAGCGGCGCAGCGAGGCGACCGTGGTCTTGCTGACGATAACATCGTCGCGGGTGATGCGGGCGTGGATGCCCTTCTTGATATAGCCATCGGTGACGAGCAGGCCGGCGGCCTTGTCGTGCTTGCCGGCAGGGAAGATTTCCTTGATCTCGGCGCGGCCAACCACGGTTTCGATCCGCTCCGGCCCCCAGATGCCGGCCATTTCCTTGGCGACGTCCTCGGTCAGGTGATAGATCACATCGAAGTACTTCATCCGCACCTTGTGGCGATCGATCATCTCGCGCGCCTTGGCGTTGGGGCGGACGTTGAAGCCGATCACCGGCGCACCCGCAGCCTGGGCCAGCGACACGTCGCTTTCCGTGATCGCGCCGACGCCTGCCTGCAGGATCTTCACCTTGATCTCCTCGTTGGAGATCTTGTTCAGCGCATTGACGATGGCCTCGGTCGACCCCTGGACGTCGGCCTTGACCACCACCGGGTATTCGAGAACGGTCTGCTTGTCCTTGAGCGCGGAGAACATGTTCTCCAGGCTGGTCGGCGCGGACGTGGTGCGCTTGGCGGTGGCCTTTTCCTGGCGGTAGGCCGCGACTTCGCGGGCACGGGCCTCGCTTTCGACCACGGTGAGCGTATCGCCCGACATCGGCACGCCGCCGATGCCCAGCACTTCCACCGGCAGCGCCGGCGGTGCGGTCTTCACCTGGCGGCCCTTGTCATCGAGCATGGCGCGGACGCGACCCGAATGAGTGCCGACGACCAGGATGTCACCCACCTTCAGCGTGCCGCGCGTGATCAGCACGGTGGCAAGCGGGCCCTTGCCCTTGTCGAGCTTCGCCTCGATCACCGTGGCTTCCGCCGCGCGATCAGGATTGGCCCTGAGCTCCATCAGTTCGGCCTGGAGCAGGATCTTCTCGATCAGCGTGTCCAGCCCGGCCCCGGTCTTGGCCGAAACCTCGACATCCTGCACGTCGCCCGACATCGCCTCGACCACCACTTCGTGTTCGAGCAGGCGCTCGCGCACCTTCTGCGGGTTGGCTTCGGGCTTGTCGCTCTTGGTGATGGCGACGATCATCGGCACGCCCGCCGCGCGGGTGTGGCGGATCGCCTCGATAGTCTGCGGCATGATGCCGTCATCGGCAGCGACCACCAGCACGACGATGTCGGTGACATTCGCCCCGCGCATGCGCATGTCGGTGAAGGCTTCGTGGCCCGGGGTATCGAGGAAGGTGACGAGTTCGCCGCCCTTGGTCTTGATCTGGTACGCGCCGATATGCTGCGTGATGCCGCCAGCCTCTCCGCGCACCACATCGGTACCGCGCAGCGCGTCGAGCAGGCTGGTCTTGCCGTGATCGACGTGGCCCATGATGGTGACAACCGGCGGGCGGACCTGCAGCGATTCGTCGCTGTCGACGTCAGAGGCGGTGTCGATATCGACGTCGCTTTCGCTCACGCGCTGGATGTTGTGGCCGAATTCCTCGACCAGCAGCTCGGCGGTGTCCTGGTCGATCGTCTGGTTGACGGTGACCATCATGCCCATCTTGAACAGCGCCTTGACCAGGTCCGCGCCCTTTTCGGCCATGCGGTTGGCCAGTTCCTGCACCGAGATCGCCTCGGGCACGATGACATCGCGGACCTGCTTCTCACGCGGCTGAGACTGGCCGGCGAAATGGGCACGCTTTTCCTTTTCGCGCGCACGCTTCAGCGCGGCGAGGCTGCGGGCGCGAGCGCCTTCGTCCTCGTTGAGCGCGCGGGTGACGGTCAGTTTGCCGCCACGGCGCTGCTCGTCGCCCTTGCGGTCACGGCTGGGTGCAGGCTTCTTGGCCGGCTCGGGGCGCTTGGGCGCGGCAACCGGAGTGAAGCGGCGCGGAGCCGGTGCGGCCGTGGCGCGCGCGGTTTCGGTGGCAGGCTCGTCCGCCGTGGCCTGCTCGGGCGCGGCATCAGCTTGCACTTCTGGCGCGGCGGCAACCGGTTCGGGCTGTGGCTCTGCCGCGGGGGCTTCGGCCGGAGCGTTCTCCGTCTTGCGATTTTCCTCTGCACGGCGGCGTTCTTCGTCGATGGCGCGCTGGCGTTCTTCCTGCTCGCGGCGGTTGGCTGCTTCGAGCGAGTTGAGCCGGGCCTCTTCCGCCTCGCGCAGCAGACGCGCCTGCATTTCCTGACGGGTTTCGGCTGCTACGGCAGGCCGGGGCGCGGCGGGCGGCGGCGCAGGCGGCGCAACCGGCGGCGGCGCGACCGGTTCGGGCGCGGCGACCGGGGCGGCTTCGCCCGGCTTGCCGATCAGCTTGCGCCGCTTGACCTCGACCACCACCTTGTTGGTGCGGCCGTGGCTGAAGGTCTGCTTGACCTCACCGGCTTCCACCGAGCGCTTCAGCCCCAGCGGCTTGCGGCCCAGTGTCGGTTTGTCGTTGCTATCGGTCATCGGTCTGCTCAGCCCTTCACATTCGCTTCGTCGTCACGGAAAGCAGGGGCATTGCCCGGCTCCCGGTCGTTCTGGTTTGCCCGGCCGTCCGGCCCGTCAGCGGGGCTCCGTCCGAGAAAGTGCAGCAGGCGCTGCAACGGTGCGGACAGCCTTGCGGCCGCCGCCTTGTCGGTAAGCGCCAGATGGACGACGTTGTCGCGGCCCAATGCCACAGACAGCGCCGCCCGGTCCAGTGGCAAGGTGTCGCCCGCCATGCCGGAACCTTCGGCGTCCTCGCCCACCCGCCAGGCCTGATCGAGCTTGCGCGATCCGTCCTCGCCGGCGTCGGCGGCATGGGCCAGCCAGGCAACCCGGCCGCCGCGTGCCTTTTCGGCAATGCGGTCCGAGCCGACCAGCAGCCGGCCGCTTTTCATTTCCAGCCCCAGCCGGTCGGTCAACGCGCGAGTCAGCGCGGCTTCGATGCGGGCGGGCAGGTCTTCGGGAATGCGCAGCGAATCGCCCTTGAAGGCCCGCGCCAGCGCGCCCTTGAGCTTTCCCTTGGCAAGTGCCGCTTCCAGTTCGGTTCGGCTGACGCCGATCCATGCGCCGCGCCCCGGCGCGCGGGCATGCGCATCGGGCAGGACGTCGCAGACGCCATCGGGCCCCGGCGGCGAAATCGCCAGCCGGACGAGCGCGTCACGCGCGGCTTTCTCGCCGGAGAGGATGCATTTCCTCTCCGGTCCGTCGCCGATGCTGTCGGAGCTCAGGCGCTCATTGTGAGGAATCCGCATCGGCGGCCTCCTCGGATGCTGGCTCGTCGTCGAACCAGTGCGCACGGGCAGCCATGATGATCTCGTTGCCCTGCTCTTCGTTCAGGCCATAGTCGCCGAGCACGCCACCCTTGTCTTCCGGGTTACTGCGCTCGCGGCGCGGCGGGCTGTTGTCGCGGCGGCGCTGCTCGACGCGCTTCTTGGCGATCAGTTCGTCGGTGGCGAGGTCGGCCAGATCGTCGAGCGTCTTGATCCCCGCCTTGCCCAGCGTCACCAGCATGGCTTCGGTGAGGTGCGGCAGTTCGGCGAGAGCGTCCTCGACCCCCAGCGCGCGGCGTGTTTCGCGGCTGGCTTCCTCGCGGCGTTCCAGCGCTTCCTGTGCGCGGCTCTGGAGTTCCTCGGCCAGTTCGTCGTCGAAACCGTCGATCGCGGCGAGTTCCGCCATGTCGATATAGGCCACTTCCTCCAGTTCGGTGAAGCCTTCGGCCACCAGAAGCTGCGACAGGGTTTCATCGACGTCGAGTTCTTCCTCGAACATCTTCGAACGTTCGGCGAATTCCTTGGTCCGCTTTTCGCTCGCCTCGGTCTCGGTCATGATGTCGATGGCCGAAGCGGTGAGCTGGCTGGCGAGGCGGACATTCTGGCCGCGACGGCCGATGGCCAGGCTCAGCTGGTCATCGGGCACCACCACCTCGATCCGGCTTTCTTCCTCGTCGATGACAACGCGGCTGACCGTGGCGGGCTGCAGCGCGTTGACCACGAAGGTCGCGGTGTCCTCGCTCCAGGGGATGATGTCGATCTTCTCGCCCTGAAGTTCCTGCACGACGGCCTGGACGCGGCTGCCCTTCATGCCGACGCAGGCACCGACCGGATCGATGCTGCTGTCGCGGCTGATCACGCCGATCTTGGCGCGGCTGCCCGGA
>JAGWTB010000071.1 GCA_028869175.1 Sphingomonadales bacterium | reverse complement strand
GGCCAAACCACGGACCATCGATGCCCTCTGGCAAGCCGTCGGATCAATCTGCGAACTCTACTCGCCCGATGAATGCTCGAACTACCTCAAGGAATCCGGGTATGTTGCAGATTAATCGCAAGTCGCTCTAGCCCGCTGCCGCCCCGGTCCAGCGCCAGCACGGTGCTGCACCGGGTGCCGTAGTGTGGATCGTCGATGAATACCGATGACAGTCGCTGCTCCGGCCCTGGCCCGGGCAAGGGACGGCGGTCGGCCAGCGCGGCGAACAAGGGCGTGAAGTCCTCACAGTCCTTGGCGAGCCAGTCTTCCAGAGCGGTGCAAAGTGCGCGGGTCTTGGGCCATGGCGCGGCGAAGGGGCCGTTTGACAGGCCGTGGACGCCGGGCACGAGTTCCATCTCAGCCGGTTCTGGCCAGTTGGTGACGACCCGGGCACTGGCTGCGTCGGCCAGCAGCAGGTTGAACGGATTCATCGCGGCAATGTCGGGCAAGGGCGCGCCGGTCAGCCAGCCGGTAATCAGCCCGCCACGCGACAGGCGATCCGGCTGGGGATAGCCTTCGACGCGAAAATTGGTGACCAGCGCCAAGCGGGGTTCGGTGGTGACGCCCAGCCATGTTCCGCCTGCGCGCAGGTCTCTTCCGGCGACGATGCCGCTGCCATCTTGCCAGCGGGTGAGCGGGGCGGCGGGGCGATCATGAAACTCGTCGCGGTTGCCCGCCACGACCAGCCGCCAGCGTGGGTGCGCCTGCCAGGCGATGGCAGCTACGCACATGGCGGCGTGGGTCCGTTTCTGCGCGTGGGGCTCAGCCCTGTTCCAGTCATATCAGCCCCTTGGCCTTCAGGCTGACATGCCCGTGCCGCCCGATGATCACGTGATCGTGCACCACGATGCCCAGCAAGCGCCCGGCTTCGGCGATGCGGTTGGTGATCTGGATGTCGGCCCGGCTGGGTTCTGGGGAGCCGGAGGGGTGGTTATGAACCAGAATCAGCGCGGTTGCGCCAAGGTCAAGTGCGCGGCGGATCACTTCGCGCGGGTGGATCGCCGCTTCGTCGATCGAACCGTCGCCGACGTGTTCGTCATGGATCAGCATGTTCTGCGCGTTGAGGTAGAGTACCCGCACGCGCTCCACGGTCAGGTGTGCCATGTCGATGGTCAGGTAGTCGATCAAGGCCTGCCACGATCCCAGCACCGGCTTCTCGCGCACCTCGGCCCGGGCGAGCCGGCGGGCGGCGAGGGCGACCACCTTGAGCGCAGCGGCGCTGGTCTCGCCCATGCCGGGATGCTGGGCAAGCGCCCGCGCATCAGCGTTGAGCACCCCTGCCAGCCCGCCAAACCGCTTGAGCAGCGCATGGGCAAGCGGCTTCACGTCCTTGCGCGGGATCGCCGTCATCAGCAGGTATTCGACCACCTCGTGGTCTGCCAGCGCTTCCGCGCCGCCTGCCAGAAGCCGAGTGCGCAGGCGAGCGCGATGGCCCATGCCGTGGTGCGGTTCTGCTTCGCTGTCGGCCAAGGGCACCATTCCCGTCTGTGATCGTTCTTCATGGGGTGTTCAGTCAGCATTGCCTTTGACCGGCCATGCGCGCAAGTGTGAGGCGATGGTCGGAGACGTCGAGATTCCCGAAGAGACGGAAATGGTTGACGAGTCTCCGGCCCGTCGGCGGCGCTGGCGTGCGCCGCTGGCCGTGGCAGGCGTGATGCTGCTGGGCGGTCTCGGCTGGGCCTGGCTGAGCCGCGACCGGATCGCCGACGATTATATCGCCGGCCAGCTCAAGCAGATGGACTTGCCGGCAACTTACACCGTTGCCGAAGTCGGCACTGGGCGGCAGGTGCTGCGCCACGTCGTGGTCGGCAATCCCAAGGCACCTGATCTGACGGTAGACGAAGTGGTGGTCGAGGTGTCCTACGGCTTTTCCGGCCCGCAACTCGGCCGGATAACCCTGGTTCGCCCGCGGCTGTACGGTTCGGTCAAGGGCGGCAAACCCAGCTTTGGCAGTCTGGACAAAGTGCTGTTTACCGGCAGCAAGGAACCGTTCCGCCTGCCCGATTACGATCTCAAGCTGGTCGATGGACGGGCGCGAATCGATAGCGATGTCGGGCCGGTGGGGATCAAGGCTGAGGGCGAAGGCGCCTTGCGCAACGGTTTTGCCGGTACGCTCGCCGCTATCGCCCCCAGCGCGCGGCTGAACGATTGCGATGCTGAAAACGCCAGCCTCTATGGCTCTATCAAGGTCAAGCAGGAGAAGCCGCACTTTACCGGTCCGCTGCGGATCGATTCGCTCGCCTGCAAGCGTTCGGGCCTCGCACTCGAAGCGGCGGCGGTGCAGCTGGATGCCGTGATCGACCAGGCGTTCAATGGCGGCGATGGTACGGCAACGCTGGAAACCGGGCGGCTGGCCTTCGGTGCCTCGCGTGTCATTCGTTCTTCCGGCAAGACAACGCTGAGCTATCGCAAGCAGGCGCTCACCGCGAAATATGCGCTTAGTCTCGCCAACCTCGCCACCCCTGGCGCGGCAGCGCGCAGCGTCACGACCGAGGGGATGCTGCGCACCCGCGATGGCTTGGCCCAACTGGAGGCCGATGGCGCGCTGGAAGGCAGCGGCCTCAATCTCGGCCCGGCGCTCGATAACGCCATGGCCGGGCTGGAACACCAGTCCAGTGGTACGCTCGCCGCACCGATGCTCGGCCAGATGCGCAGCGCGCTGCGCCGCGAGGGTACGGCGAGCAGCCTCAGCGGCATGTACACGCTTCACCAGACAGGCGATGTCACCAGCCTGGTCGTGCCGCAGGCCGCGCTGCGTGGTGGCAGCGGGGATACGCTGCTGGCACTGTCTCGCTTCCAGCTCACCTTGGGCAGCAAGCTTGCGCCTCGATTTGCCGGCAACTTCACCACCGGTGGCGCGGGCCTGCCGCAGATCGCCGGGCGGATGGAGCGGCGACCGGGCGGGCAAGCGCTGCTGCGGATGACCATGGCGGAATACCGCGCGGGCGAGGGACGGCTCTCGATTCCCGAGATGCTGCTGGCCCAGGCCCCCAGCGGCGCGCTCGGCTTCACCGGACGCGCCGTGCTGAGCGGACCGCTGCCCGGTGGCGGCGCGCGTAATCTGGCGCTGCCGGTAGAGGGAAACTGGTCGCAAGGCGGCGGGCTGGCGGTCTGGCGGCGTTGCACGCCGGTCAGTTTTGACAGCCTGACCCTTGCCAACCTGACGCTTGACCGGCGGGCGCTGACGCTGTGCCCGCAGCCCGGCGGTGCGATTCTCGTGATCGACGGGCGCGGGACGCGGCTGGCGGCAGGCATGCCGGCGCTCGATGTCAGCGGGCGGCTGGGCGATACGCCGATCCGCCTCGGCAGCGGTCCGCTCGGCCTTGCCATGCCGGGCGTGCTGGCGGCGCAAAAGGTGCAGGTAACGCTGGGGCAGGGCGATGCATCGACCCGTTTCCTCGTCTCCAACCTTGATGCGCGGATCGGCAATGACATCGCCGGGCGCTTCAGCGGATCGGACATCTACCTCGCCGCCGTCCCGCTCGACCTGCACGACGCCGCGGGTGACTGGCGCTATGCCGGTGGCGTGCTGTCGATCAGCGGGGCGACCTTCCGGCTGGAAGACCGCCAGACGGTGGCCCGCTTTCAGCCGTTGATTGCCCGCGATGCCCAGCTGACCCTGGCGAACAACGCCATCGATGCCGAGGCACTGCTGCGCGAACCGCGCAGCAATCGCGAAGTCGTCCATTCGCTGATCCGGCACGATATTGGCACCGGGCGCGGCCATGCCGATCTCAAGGTTGATGGTATCACCTTCGACAAGGGCCTCCAGCCCGATACGCTCAGCCGCCTGGCGCTGGGTGTCATCGCCAATGCCCAGGGCACGGTGAAGGGTACGGGCCGGATCGACTGGAATCCTGACCGGGTGACCAGCACCGGGCGCTTTTCTACCGACAAGTTCGATTTCGCCGCCGCCTTCGGTCCGGTCACCGGAGCGTCGGGCACGGTGCAGTTCACCGACCTGCTCGGCCTGGTCACCGCGCCAGATCAACGGGTAAGGATCGCGTCGATCAACCCGGGCATTGCGGTGGACAATGGCGAAGTCAGCTTCCAGCTCGAACCCGATTCGGTGCTGCGGGTCAACGGCGCGAAGTGGCCGTTCCTTGACGGCGAGATGGAGCTCTTGCCAACCCGCATGGTGTTCGGTGCCTCGGAAACCCGGCGCTATGAGCTGAAGGTATCGGGCATCAATGCCGCCCGCTTCATCGAACGGATGGAACTGCCCAACATATCCGCCACCGGCAGTTTCGATGGCAGCCTGCCACTGGTGTTTGACGCGGACGGCGGCCGTATCGAAGGTGGCCTGCTGATCTCCCGGCCGCCGGGGGGCAATGTCTCCTATGTCGGACAACTCAGTTACAAGGACATGGGGGCCATCGCCAACTATGCCTTCGATGCACTCAAATCGATGGACTACACCCAGATGCGCATCGCCATGGACGGCGCGCTGGAGGGCGAAATCGTCACCCGCGTACGGTTCACCGGGGTGAAGCAGGGTGAAGGGGCCAAGCGCAACTTCATCACGCGGCGGCTCGCCGGCCTGCCGATCCAGTTCAACGTCAATCTTCGCGCGCCGTTCTACCAGCTCATCACCTCGTTCAAGGCGATGTACGATCCCAACTATATCCGCGATCCCCGCATGCTCGGTTTGATCGGCGCGGACGGCAAGCCGCTGGGCGCACCGGCAAAACGGCAGATGTCCGCCCCCCCGCCGCAATCTCCATCCATTCAGCCTCCAGTCAGCGAGAAAAAGCCATGATGCCCCGCAAGTTGACCAGAAGCGCGCTGGCTGCAAGAAAGCCTGCCATGCAGGAAAGCAGTTCCAGTCCGCTCCGGTCCGGCAGGCGCGCCGTTCGCGCCGCGATGGTGCTGGTGGGAGGCGCGGTGGCGTGTTCGGGTTGTGTTTCGGTCAATGCGCCGGACAAGCCGATCGTCATCGAGCTGAACATCAACATCAAACAGGAGGTCATCTATCGCCTCGCTGCCGATGCTGGCAGCACGATAGATGCCAACCCTGGGATTTTCTGAGGACCATACGGTGCACACCATGTTTCGCCATTCGCTGACCCAGAGCCACATGCTGACCGGCGTCGCCGCAATCGCGCTGGCGATGGTTGGCGCGGGGACCGCGCAGGCCCAGCAGCGCGATCCGGCCTATGCCGCCGCGCGTGCCAGCGGGCAGGTGGGGGAAAAGCCTGACGGTTACCTCGGTTATGTCGTCCCGCCTTCGCCGGCGGTGCGCGCCATGGTCGAAGACATCAACATCAAGCGCAAGGCCGCCTACGCCCAGCGCGCTGCGGCGAACAACGCCACGGTGGAGGAATATGCGCTGACTTCGGGCTGCCTTGCCGTGTCGCGCACTGCTCCGGGTGAGAAGTACCAGTCGCCAGATGGCGTTTGGCGCACCCGCAGCGACGAGCCCCCGGTGCGTGACAGCCGCTGCCCTGCCTGAAGCACGGCAGGCCGCGCAAATTTCCAGAGCCTCCCCGGCGCAATCCGGGGAGGCTTTTTGCTGCAACGCGTCACCCGGTTGACTCGGGGTTATGCCCCCCCTAAGGGGACCGCGCCCTCGGCGGGCAGCCGTTGCCCGTGCCGCGTTCTCCCGGAAGGAAGATGGCATGAGCGACGAGCAGCCTGCACGAGACCCGATTGGTGAGGATACGCGCATCGACGCGCTCGAAAAGCGGCTCGCAGCCGCCAAGGAGCGCGAAGAGGAGCGGACCAAGCCGGTGGTGGGCGCGGAAGCCGATGCGAACTACAGCATGGGCAACCGGGTTCTCGCCGAACTGATCGCGGGTATCGGAGGCGGCGCGTTTATCGGCTGGGTCATAGACCATTTCGCCGGAACCACGCCCTGGGGTCTGTTGGTGGTGATGACCCTCGGGATCATCGTTGCCTTCAGAAGCATTATCCGGATTTCGAACCGGCGCCCTGACTGATCCTCTGCAAGGGGACCCGAAGGGCGCTGTCGTGCATGTAGCAAGTCAAGAGGCAGGAATCGTGGCAGCCGAACAGGGCAGAGTCGATCCGATGCACCAGTTCTCGATCGAGCCGCTGTTCGGCACCGATCACTGGTCGATCGCAGGCTACAACATCGCCTTCACCAACTCCGCGTTGTGGATGGCGATCACCGTTGTCGCGCTGCTGGTCTTCGTCTGGGGCGGCATGAAGCGGGAACTGGTTCCCGGTCGCTGGCAGATGGCGGTCGAATCCATGACCGGCTTCGTTGACAACCTGCTCGCCGCGAACGTCGGGCCGGCTGGCAAGAAGTATGTGCCCTACATCTTCTCGCTGTTCATGTTCATCCTGTTCGCCAACGTGCTGGGCCTGCTGCCGCTGGGCCTGCTGGGCGTTCATCCCTTTACCTTCACCAGCCACTTCTCGGTCACGGGCGTGCTGGCCATCCTGTCGTTCTCGATCGTCCTGATCGTCGGCTTCTGGCGCCATGGCCTGCACTTCTTCTCGCTGTTCGTGCCGCACGGCACGCCGATCTGGCTGCTGTGGCTGATACCGTTCATCGAACTGATCTCGTTCCTGGTGCGTCCCTTCAGCCTCGCGCTGCGACTGTTCGTCGCGATGATGGCGGGCCACGTGCTGCTGGAAGTGCTGTCGAGCTTCGTTATCTCCAGCGCCAACTCCGGACCGCTGTGGGGTTCGGTGGTGGGTATTCCCAGCTTCATCCTGATGGTTGCCATCTGCGCTCTCGAAGTGCTGGTGGCGGGCATCCAGGCCTACGTCTTCGCGCTGTTGACTTCGCTCTATCTCAACGACGCTGAAAACCTTCACTAAGTTACTGTTTCAACCTACAGAATTTTCGAGAAAAGGAGTTTTGACATGGAACCTGCAAGCGCAAAGCTGATCGGCGCTGGTCTGGCTGCTATCGGTGCCGGCATGGCCGCCATCGGCGTGGGCAACGTCTTCGGTTCGTTCCTTGAGAGCGCGCTGCGCAACCCCGGCGCTGCCGACGGCCAGCAGGGCCGCCTGTTCATCGGCTTCGCCGCCGCCGAACTTCTGGGCCTGCTCTCGTTCGTCGTCGCGATGATCCTGATCTTCGTCGCCTGAACGATTGAACCTGACCTAGCCGGCCGGCCGGTCCGCCATCGCGCGGACCGCCGGCCGGGCAAGACCCGGAATCCACGATGCCTCAAATCGCGCAGCTTTCCGAAACCTATGCGAGCCAGATTTTCTGGGCGCTGATTTTCTTCGGAATCGTCTTCTTCGTCATCGGCAGGGGCATGGTGCCCAAGGTGATGGCGACCGTGGAGGCGCGTGACAGCCAGATCGCCGGCGATCTCGCAGCGGCGGAAGCCGCTCGCAAGGCCGCCGACGCCGAGGAAGAGGCATGGCGTGTCCAGGCCAACGCGCAGCGGGCCGAAGCTCAGGCGGTGATCGCCAAGGCCAAGGCCGATGCCGCCAAGGCCACCGAAGCGCGCCTCGCTTCGGCAAACGTCGCCATCGAGGCGCGTACCGCCGAAGCCGATAGCCGCATCGCTGCCGCGCGCACCACAGCGCTGGGCGAGATCGAGGCCGTTGCCGCCGATGCCGCCAGCCAGATCGTCTCGCGCCTCGCCGGTGTTACCGTCGATGCCGGTGCTGCCGGTGCCGCCGTGAAGGAAGCTCTCAATGGCTGATTTCGCCAGTTTCGCCATGCTTGCAGCGGGTGCCGCTGCCGAACATGAAGTCGAACCCTCCGCTCTGGGGCTCGCCCCGGGTGCCTGGGTGGCGCTGTCGATGGCGGTGCTGATCGCCATTGCGATCTACGTCAAGGTGCCGAAGATGCTCACCGGCGGGCTTGACGCCGGCATCGCCGAGATCCGCAAGCAGCTTGATGAAGCCAAGGCTTTGCGCGCAGAGGCCGAAGCCCTGCGCAAGGAATATGCCGACAAGATCGCCGGTGCCGAGAAGGACGCCGCCGCCATGCTCGGCCACGCGAAGTCCGAAGCCGAGGCAATTGTCGCCAAGGCCGAAGCAGATGCCGCCGCCATGGTCGCCCGGCGCGAGCAGATGGCGACCGACAAGATCGCCGCTGCCGAACGCGGTGCGGTCGATGAATTGCGCGCCAAGGCTGCGGATGCAGCGACCAGAGCTGCCCGCTCGCTCATCGCCGCCAACCATGGCGCTGGAGCGGACAAGGCGCTGGTCGATCAGGCGATTGCCGGGATTTGAACAGTTTCCAGCGACGGCTGGTTTCGGAAAGCCCTCGCCTTGGCGGGGGCTTTTTGTTTTGCTGCGCCTCCTTGAAGGCGCGCGGCGCGTGACCGCTCTGTCGCGGATGCGCCTAGGCCCGGTCGTGGCCCCGGTCTTGCCAGGAGCATGGATGGTCCTGGGCCTGGCCCTGACCGGGCTGGTGGTGACCTTGCTGCTCGTGTCGTCGGGTCTGACGATAGTCGTCCCGGCGCGTGGGATGGCGATTTTTCCGCTGCCGATGGCGCTGTTGCTGTTTGGCTGGCTGCGTTTCCGGTTGGCGGTCAACCAGCGCCAGCGGCAATGGCGGGACTTCTTTGGGCATTTGCTGATGTTCCTGACGATCTGCCTACTCGGCGTGCTGGCGAGTTATGGCGTGGCGGCGAGGACGACGGGGTTTGCCGATCCGGTGCTCAACCGGATCGACATGGCGCTGCACTTCCATTGGCTTGCCTGGTACCGCGAAGTGTCGGCGGTGCCGGCGCTGCAGAACCTGGGCATCGCCGCCTATGCCTGCATCTACCTCTCGCCGGTCATCATCCTCGCCCAGCATGCGCGGACGCAACGCATCGCCGATGCGCGGCAGTTCCTGCTGACCTTCTGGTTCGGGGCGGTGCTGACGATCCTGTTGTTTCCCCTGTTTCCGGCGGAAGGCCCACTGGCCTTCCTGTGGCATGGACGCATCCCCTACATGCCGACCAGCGCGCTCTATCAGGAGCAGCTGATCCCGGCGCTGCGGGCGCACCGGGTGCACCAGATCGATCTCGGCGCGCTGCGCGGACTGGTCTGCGCGCCAAGCTTTCACACGGTGTCGGCCGTGATCTATATGTTCGCGGCATGGCCGCTTCGGCAACTGCGCTGGCCATTGCTCGCGCTCAACCTCGCCATGCTGGCGGCAACGCCGATCGAGGGGACGCACTACCTTGCCGACATGATCGCGGGATCGCTGGTGGCGCTCGTGGCGATCCTCGTGGTCACTGTCGGACTACGGACCTGGAGCCGACAGGCTGGCGGCGGCTAGTGGGCATTGCCGTGCCCGTGCTGCAGCGATAGCCTGCGTCCGGTCGCCACAGCCTGGAGCCTGCCATGTCATTCACCGGCCCGCTTGAAGACCGCCTGCTGATCCGCGAACGCATGAGTGCCTATGCCGATGCCGCCTTCCGGCAGGATGAAGAAGCCTACCTCGCCTGCTGGAGCGAGAACGCCGTCCGCGTCGGGCAGGGCGCAACCGTTCAGGGCACGGCGGCGCTGCGGGCACAATGGCGCGGGTTCTGGCAGTTTCTGGAGAGCATGGCCTTTTTCACCGAAGTCGGCGGGATCGAAGTGAACGGCGATCACGCCGCCGCGCGCTGCTACTGCCGGGAGATCATGACGCTCAAGGGCGGTGGCCTCTGGAAGGTGACTGGCGTCTATGCCGACGAGCTGGTGCGAGAGGGCGATGCGTGGCTTTTCGCCCGGCGCGAATACACGCTGTTGCTGGACGAGGGACGGCCAGGCGGGGTGTAGCGAGCCGCAGCTGGATCAGAACGAATTCTTCGCTTCCCGCATCGCCGCAAAGGTCTCTGTCGCGTCGCCGTTGCCCCAGCGGACTTGCAGGGTCGGGTCGTCGGCCCGCAGGAAGGGATTGGTCACCAGTTCGCGCTCCAGTTTGAACGGGACAGTCGGCAGGTCTTGCGACCGCGCGCGGTCAATGTCTTGTGCGTAGGCGGCGAGCTCAAGGTTGTCCGAATCCGCGTGGAGCGCGAAACGGGCGTTCGAAGCGGTGTATTCGTGCGCGCAGTGGATCATCGTTTGCGGGGGCAAGGCGCGCAGGCGCAGCAGGCTCTCCCAGAATTGCGGCGCGGTGCCTTCGAACATGCGCCCGCAGCCCAGGGCGAACAGCGCATCACCGACAAAGGCGAGCTCGGCCTCGGGCAGGTGATAGGCAACGTGCCCCATGGTGTGTCCGCCGACGTTGATCACCTGCGCGACACGGCCCCCGATGGTCACGGTACTTCCCTGATCAACCGTGCGGTCTACCCCGGCGATCTTCGCTGCGTCTCCGGCCGGCGCGGTGATGGTGCAGCCGGTCGCGGCCTTGACCGCTTCGTTGCCGCCGGCGTGGTCAGGATGCCAGTGCGTGTTCCAGACCTGGGTGATCTGCCAGCCCTTTGCCGCAGCTTCGCGCAGGCAGGCATCGGCGTCGGGCGTGTCGATGCAGACGGTTTCTCCGCTGGCGGGATCGTGCAGCAGGAATCCGTAGTTGTCGGACAGGCAGGCGAACTGGTGAACGTGTAGCATGGCGATGTAATGCCACGGCTGCCTTCTGCAGGAAAGCAAAAGCCCGCCCGGATCGCTCCGGACGGGCCTTTGTTGTCTGCCTTGCGGCGGCTGAGGCTTACTGCTTGGCCTTCAGCGCGGCACCGAGGATGTCGCCCAGCGAAGCGCCGGCATCCGACGAGCCGTACTGCTCCACGGCTTCCTTCTCTTCGGCCAGCTGACGGGCCTTGACCGAGAAGTTCGGCTTCTTCGAACGATCAAAGCCAGTGACCATGGCGTCCAGCTTCTGGCCGACCTGGAAGCGGTCGGGGCGCTGTTCGTCGCGGTCGCGGCCGAGGTCCGAACGCTTGATGAAGCCGGTCGCGCCGTCGTCGCCAGCCTGGACTTCGAGGCCGCCATCGCGGACTTCGAGCACGGTGACGGTGACGACTTCGCCGCGGCGCAGCGAACCGGCGGCAGCGGCAGAGGTGCCACCAGCGGCGGGGGCGCCCTTTTCAAGCTGCTTCATGCCAAGGCTGATGCGCTCCTTGTCGACATCGACGTCGAGCACAATGGCCGAAACCTGCTCGCCCTTGCGGTGCAGCGCCAGCGCGTCCTCGCCCGAGATGCCCCAGGCGATGTCCGACATGTGAACCATGCCATCGACGTCGCCGTCGAGGCCGATGAACAGGCCGAATTCGGTGGCGTTCTTGACTTCGCCTTCCACGGTCGAGCCGACCGGGTGCTTCTCGGCGAAGGCTTCCCAGGGGTTCTGGATCGCCTGCTTGAGGCCGAGGCTGATGCGGCGCTTGTCCGAATCGACTTCGAGCACCAGCACGTCGACTTCCTGCGAGGTCGAGACGATCTTGCCGGGGTGGACGTTCTTCTTGGTCCAGCTCATTTCCGAAACGTGGACCAGGCCTTCGATGCCGGCTTCCAGTTCGACGAAGGCGCCGTATTCGGTGATGTTGGTCACCACGCCGCTCAGCTTCGCGCCGACCGGGTACTTGGCGGCAACGCCATCCCACGGATCGCTTTCCAGCTGCTTCATGCCCAGCGAGATGCGCTGGGTGTCCTGGTTGATGCGGACGATCTGCACGCGCACGGTGTCACCGATGTTGATGACTTCGCTCGGGTGGTTGACCCGCTTGTAGCTCATGTCGGTGACGTGCAGCAGGCCGTCGATGCCGCCGAGGTCAACGAAGGCACCGTAGTCGGTGATGTTCTTCACCACGCCGTCGATGATCTGGCCTTCGGCGAGGTTCTGGATCAGGCCCGAGCGCTGTTCGGCGCGGGTTTCTTCCAGCACGGCGCGGCGCGAGACGACGATGTTGCCGCGGCGGCGGTCCATCTTGAGGATCTGGAAGGGCTGCGGAATGTCCATCAGCGGGGTGACATCGCGCACCGGGCGGATATCGACCTGGCTGCCGGGCAGGAAGGCCACGGCGCCGTCGAGATCGACGGTGAAGCCGCCCTTGACGCGGCCGAAGATCACGCCGTCAACGCGCTTGCCTTCGCCGAATTCGTTTTCGAGCTTGTCCCAGGCGGCTTCGCGGCGGGCGCGGTCGCGGCTGAGCATCGCTTCGCCGTCGGCGTTCTCGACGCGGTCGACATAGACTTCGACTTCGTCGCCGACCGAAAGGCCGTGCGGCTGGCCGGCCATGGCGAATTCGCGCAGGGCAACGCGGCCTTCGCTCTTCAGGCCAACGTCGATCACGGCCTTGTCGTTTTCAATGGCGGTAATGGTGCCCTTGACGACGCGGCCTTCAAAGCCGCCGCTGGCGGCGCCGCCAAGCGATTCGTCGAGCATCGCGGCGAAATCGTCGCGGGTGGGATTGGCAGTCGATGCCATGCAAGGTTCCTTCAACTGATTTTCCGGCCAGGCGGTTGGTTCCGCCGGTCTTTCTCCGCCCCGGCGGGATTGCCGGATGCGGGCCAAAAGGGCCGAGATTGCCGCAGGGGCCGAATGCCGCCCACGGCATCCATCGGGCGAAAGGCCCTCCGGACCGGCGGCGCTTAGGCGCGGCCTTGCGAAAAGGCAAGGATTTTCGCCGCTCCGGGGCCTTGAGGCGCTGCGGACTGGCTGCATCGGGCGGGTGAATCGCACCGGCGGAACCCCTGAGCCTTATTTCGGTCTGCAGCGCTGGTGGAAAGGCCCGGAACCGAACTTGGTTCATGCCGGCTTACCGTTTGTTAGGTACCTATCCCTAAAGCCCTTTTTGCACGTGAACGAAGCGGAAGGCCGGGTCGCCCCTACTCCAGCAATGGCAACTGCAAGCACCGAGGAGCGCCAGACGGATCGCGCCGAGCTCTCGTGGGCTTACCAGCCTATCGTGCGCGGCTATTTCATTGTCGCGGCGATCTACTACGGCATCATGACGGTGGCCCATTTTGTCGAGCTGTCCGGCATGCCGTTGCGCGCGCTGGCGACCTGTTCGGTTTCGGCCTGGGTGGCGTGTTCCGCAGCCTCGCAAATGCTGCGCCGGCCGCGCCCCACCGGGCAGATTGAAGTGATTGTCACCGCGATCAACCTGATCGTTTTGACCAACGTGATCGTTGCGCTCCAGATTGAATATGCGCCGGCAAAGCTGGTTTACTTCGTGATGATGGCGATGATCTTCGCCATCGGCGGAATATCCATGCGTCAGGCGGCGCTATCGATTGCGGCGGCGCTGGCGGGGCTGTTCTGGCAACTTGCCCTCCGCGATCCGGGCCAGCTTCCGGTCTACGGGTTGGTCAGTTTCGCCGCCGCGCTGAGCGCGCTGGCCATCGCTTTCTTCCTGCAGCGGGCCATCGGGCTGGCAGTGACCGCGCGGCATGAGGCAGACAAGGCGCGCGTCAATGCTGAGCGCCGTCTGGCGGCGGCGGAGCGCATCGGCGAGGCCATGCGCCGCCGCTCGCTGTCGGACAGCCTTACCGCTTTGCCCAACCGCCGTGCCTTCTTCGAAGTGTTCGAACAGGCGCGCGGAGCGAGCGCGCACGGCGAAACCGTCTGGCTGATCCTGCTCGATCTCGACGGGTTCAAGGCGGTCAATGACAATTACGGCCACATCATGGGCGACGAACTGCTCAAGGCGGTCGCCCGCCGTCTCTGCGACTATTGCGGGGACGAGGCCCACGTCAGCCGGATGGGCGGCGACGAGTTCAACATTGTCCTGTCCAGCAGCGCCTGCGAAGACGGTGTCGAACGCTGGTGCGAGACCCTGCTTGAACAACTGGCGCATGTCTATCTGATCGACGACCGGCTGATCCAGATTTCCGGCTCTATCGGTTGCCACGCCGTCGATGTTGACGAGAGCGAGGCCAAGCAGATCCAGAAGGCCGACTATGCGCTGCTCCATGCCAAGCGCCACGGCAAGAACCGGGTGATCCTGTTTCGCGACGAGCATGAGGAAGACGCCGCCGAGCGGTTCCGCATCGAGCAGGCGCTGCGCGTTGCCGATTTTTCGGCGGAAATCGAACTGCTGTTCCAGCCGCAATTCGATCTGGCGCGCGGCCGGATGGTCTGTGCCGAGGCGCTGGCGCGGTGGAAAAGCCCGCTGGTCGGCGATGTCGGGCCCGACCGCTTCATCCGCATCGCCGAGGAAAGCGGGCTGATTGCCAAGATCACCCTTGCCGTGCTCGACAAGGCATTGGCGGCATTGGCCGGGTGGGAGCGCCCGATTCCCCTGTCGATCAACCTTTCCGGCCACGATTTGCTGG
This sequence comes from Sphingomonadales bacterium, assembly GCA_028869175.1. Taxonomy (GTDB): domain Bacteria; phylum Pseudomonadota; class Alphaproteobacteria; order Sphingomonadales; family Sphingomonadaceae; genus Novosphingobium. The sequence continues at coordinate 441 of JAGWTB010000071.1, read as the reverse complement.
CGGACCAGATCATCGAACAGATCGTCGATCGGGTGCGTCGCAGCGGGCTTGCACCCGCGCTGATCGAATTCGAGGTCACCGAAACCGCGATGATGTCAGACACCCGGCGGGCGAGCGCCAACCTGCTGCGACTGTCCGCGCTGGGCCATCCCATCGCGCTTGACGATTTCGGCACCGGCTATTCGAACTTCAGCTATCTGCGCACCCTGCCGATCAGCAAGCTCAAGGTCGACCGCTCGTTCATGGAAAACCTGGGCGATCCGATGACCGAGAAGATCCTGCATTCGCTGGGCGGAATGGCGCGCACGCTGGACGTCCATTGCCTGCTCGAAGGGATCGAAAGCGAACTGGAACTGTTGATGGCGCGGCGCATCGGCGCGCAATCGGTGCAGGGTTACCTGTTCGGCGTTCCCATGAGTGCGGATGCTTTGTGGGACTGCT
>JAGWTB010000070.1 GCA_028869175.1 Sphingomonadales bacterium | reverse complement strand
CAAGGGCGTGGCCTACTGCCCGCACTGCGACGGCCCGCTGTTCAAGGGCAAGCGGGTGGCGGTGATCGGCGGCGGCAATTCCGGCGTCGAGGCGGCGATTGACCTGGCGGGGATCGTCGCTCACGTCACCCTGATCGAATTAGACGGCCAACTCCGCGGCGATGCGGTGCTGCAGGACAGGCTGCGCAGCCTGCCCAATGTCACCGTTCATGTCTCGGCGCTGACCACCGAAGTACTTGGCGATGGTGAGAAGGTGACCGGTCTGGTCTGGCGCGACCGGAATACCGAAGAGATTCACCGTATCGAACTCGAAGGCATCTTCGTCCAGATCGGCCTGGTGCCCAATACCGAATGGCTGAAGGGCACCGTGGCACTCAGCCCGCGCGGCGAGATCGAAATCGATGCGCGTGGCGGCACTTCGTTGCCCGGCATCTTCGCGGCGGGCGATGCTACCACGGTCCCCTACAAGCAGATTGTCATTGCCCTGGGCCAGGGGGCGACGGCGGCGTTGTCCGCTTTCGATTACCTCATCCGCCTGCCGGTGGAGGCAAAGGTTTCCGAGCCGGCGTAGACCAGAACGCCTTTCGGGTCGCGGGGCCGGGTGATGACCAAAGGTCGCGCCCGGCCCTTTTTCGTGCCTGCTTTCCGGTCAACCGGCTGTCTCCGCCATGCTCTGCAGCGCAGGCTGGGGATTTCACGGGAACGAGTCGAAAGCGCATCAGGGATTCGCGGTAACTCGCTGATTTTTCATGAGAACAAATAGAAAACACGCTGCGGTGAAAGCGAGTTTTCAACAGGTTCGCTTCTATATAAATCAAATATTTACTGCCCAATCCCCTGTAATTCCCGAATTTCCCCTTCCATCCCTGATTGGCCCGGGTTAATGACGGCAATCATCGGAAGGATTTCCGCGCCGCATCCATAGGGGGGGTGAGCTGGCCGCAGGTGACTGCGCGCCGGTCAGCGAGGGAGTCTTGCCGTTTCTCATTCACCCTTCGGCGGGGTTGGGGTAAGGTGGAGGCGAAGCGCGTCAGATATAACGGTCAGGGCTTTTCGCTTCGCGGCGAAAAGGACCGTTTCGTGCTGCCCGCCGAATTCCGCAAAGCCGTGCGCGATTCCAGCGGTGGCGAGCGCATCCTGTGCCTGCAGGTCCATCCTGAACTGAAGGCGCTGATCGGCTTCGGCCTGTCCCGCGAAGACGAGCTGGACGCCCAGCTTGAGCGGGAAGAGGAAAACGCGCTCAAGCGCGGCGAGCCGTTCAACCGGATGCTGCGTTCATCGCAGCTGTTCGGCTTTTCCAAGATTCCGTTCGATGACAGTGGCCGCTTTGTCATGCCCGGGCGCTTCATCAAGGGCGCGAACCTGGGCGAGAAGCTGTTCTTCCAGGGTGCCGGCTCCGACTTCATCATTTTCAACCCCGATGAGCTGATGGCGCTGGGCAACGAATGGGCGCACGCCAAGATGGGCTGCGAGGAGTGCGAGGAAGACTTCGCCCGGAAGGCGCGCAAATGAGCGTTGCCGCACCGCACGTCCCGGTCTTGCTGGCTGAAGTCCTCACCGCGCTGGCCCCTGAGCCCGGCGCGGTGATCGTCGATGCCACCTTCGGTGCAGGTGGCTACAGCCGCCGGCTGCTCGATGCCGGTGCCACCGTCCACGCCTTTGACCGTGATCCGGATGCCATTGCCGCCGGGCGGCTCTGGCCGGAAACGCAGGAAGAGCCGCCCCGGCTGGTACTGCATCCGCGCCGGTTTTCGGAAATGGTCCAGGCGCTGGCCGAAGCAGGAGTTTCGCAGGTTGACGGCGTGGTCATGGACATCGGGGTTTCCTCGATGCAGCTTGATCAGCCCGCACGTGGCTTTGCCTTCGCTTCGGACGGCCCGCTGGACATGCGCATGGCGCAGGACGGGCCGAGCGCCGCCGACTTCGTCAACGAAGCCGATGAGACTGCCATCGCCGACGTGCTGTTCCGCTATGGCGAGGAGCGGCAATCGCGCCGCGTCGCCAGGGCCATCGTTGCCGCACGTCCGCTGAAAACCACCGGGCAACTGGCCCATGTCGTGCGCAAGGCGCTGGGTTACCGGCCGGGCGCGCCGAAGGACCCGGCGACCCGCAGCTTCCAGGCGATCCGCATCCACGTCAACGCTGAGCTGGACGAGCTGGAAGCCGCGCTGTCCGCCGCCGAAACGCTGCTTCACACCGGAGGCCGGCTGGCCGTTGTCAGCTTCCACAGCCTGGAAGATCGCATCGTCAAGCAGTTCCTGCGCGAAGCGAGCGGGGCTGTGGCGGGGGCATCACGCCATCTGCCCCAGGCGGCTGCGCCCGCGCCGGCAACCTTTGCCACGGTCAGCAAGGCCATCCGTCCCGGCGAGACCGAACTGGGCCGCAACCCGCGCGCCCGCTCCGCCACCTTGCGCACTGCCGTGCGTACCGATGCTCCCCCCCGCGAAAGGAAGGCAGCATGAACCTGACGCGCGACCGGGTTCGCTCAATCGGCTGGTTTGCTGTGCTGACCGTCTGCGGAGCACTGGTGCTGGCGCTGACCTTCCGGGTCAACGCGGTCAAGAGCCAGGTCCGGCTGGCCGAGCGGCAGATCGTCGCGCTGCGGCAGGACAAGATGCTGCTGGAGACCGAATTCGAAACCCGCGCCAACCAGCAGCAGCTCAAGGCGCTGAATGAGGTCGAGTTCGGCTACGAAGCGCCCACGGCTGGCCAGTACCTTGAAAGCGAACGCCAACTCGCTGCCTATGGCAAGGCCCGCGCGCCCGGCGCGCCCGAACCGATCCGGGTTGCCTCCGCTGCTTCGCCGGCGGAGAGCGATTCAGGCTTCCCTGCCATGGTTTCGCCGCTGACCGGGCGGGTAGAAGCGGCAGCGTCCAATGGCGCGGTGCCGCGTCAGCCAACCAACGCCGCCGGATTGCAGGATCGCCTCTCCCACGTGGGTGACGCGCCTGCCGCCAAGCCGCAACCGGTGAAGGGGGCACGTTCAGAATGACCGCCATCGCCGTCTCCACCGCCGTTTCCTCGGGGCGGGTCGAACTGGTCAACGTCCGCCATCGGCTGCTGCTCATCGCCAAGCTGCGCGTGCTGTGGGTGCTGGGCGGCTTTGCCCTGATCGCGTTCCTGGCCCTGGGCCGCATCGCCGCGCTCGGCCTGTTCGAGCAGGCTCCAGAGGTGCGCTCCATGGCCGAGGCCTTGCTGCCCGAACGCGGCGACATCGTTGACCGCAACGGCGCACCGCTCGCCCGCGCGTTCCCGGCCTACTCGCTGTGGTTCAACCCCAAGGCGATGGAAGGCGGCCCGCCGCTGGTGAAATCGCCCGAGGAAGTGGCCGCAGCGCTGATGCGGATTTTTCCGGACGAGGATTATGACCGGCTGCTCGAACGGCTCAAGGCCGGTCGGCCCGCCTACCTGCGCCACCGCATCCTGCCCGAAGACGCCAATCGCATCCACGCGCTGGGCGAGCCTGCGCTTGAGTTCCCGCGCGAAAACGAACGGTACTATCCGCAAGGGTCGATGGGCGCGCATATTCTCGGCTTCGTGGCCGCTGACGGGCATGGGCGCATCGGCATGGAGCAGGTCTATGACCAGCGGTTGACCGACCCGGCCATGCGCGGCACGCCCTCGGTGCTGTCGATCGACACCCGGGTGCAGGGCGCGCTCGAAGACGAGCTGATGCGCGGCATCAACGATACCCAGGCCAAGGGCGCGGCGGGGGTCATCCTGGATGTCGATACCGGCGAAGTGCTGGCGCTGGCGTCGCTGCCCTCGTTCAACCCGAACCTGATCGATCAGGCTGGTGCCCTGAACATCTTCAACCGGGTGACCAACCAGGTTTACGAGCTCGGGTCGGTGATCAAGCCGATCACCATCGCCGCTGCCATCGATGCCGGCACCGTGGGCGATCTTTCGCGCCGCTATCAGTCGAACCGGCCGCTGCAGATCGGTGGCTTCGAGATTCATGACAGCCACTCGTTCGGCGCTTCGCTGAACGTGCCCGAAGCGCTGATCCACTCGTCCAACATCGTCACGGCGCAAGTGGCGGACGAACTGGGCGCGGCGCGGCTCAACGCCACGATGCGCTCGCTCGGCATGGACGAACGCCCCTATATCGAGTTGCCGGCCAAGGGCTTCCCGATCTGGCCGCGTGGCGACTGGTCGCGGATCACCACCATGACCGTCTCCTATGGCCACGGTATCGCGGTGACTCCGCTGCATCTTGCTTCCGCCTATGCCGCCATGGTCAACGGCGGTATCTGGCGTCCGGCCACGTTGCAGAAGCTTGCACCGGGCACGGCACCTGCCGGTCGCCGGGTGTTCCAGGCTTCCACCAGCGCGCGGATGCGGCAACTGTTGCGGATGATCGTCGATCTTGGCACGGGCCGAAAGGCCAATGCCGCTGGCTACCGCGTCGGCGGGAAGACCGGCTCGGCGGAAAAGCCCGGCGCGGGCGGCTATCGCAAGAGCTCGCTGGTCGCAACCTTTGCCGCCGCCTTCCCGATGGACCACCCGCGCTACGTCATTGTCGCCATGCTCGACGAGCCGCAGGGTACCGCAGCGACATCGGGCCAGCGCACCGCCGCCTTCAACGCCGCGCCGATTGTCGGCCGGGTCGTGCCGCGCATCGGGCCGCTGCTTGGCGTGATGCCCGATGACAGCCGCGATGTGGACATTTCCGACCTGGCCCCGCTGGTCGGCAGCGGAGACGGTGAATGAACCTGGCCGATCTTGCCGCCCGCGCTGGAATCGCCTTGCCGGCGGGCGGCGAAGCGCGGGTTACCGGTTTTGCCATTGATCACCGCAAGATCGCGCCGGGCACCGTTTTTGGCGCGTTTCGCGGTGCGAAGTTCAATGGCGAGGATTTCATTGCCGATGCCGTGAAGGCGGGTGCCATTGCCGTAGTCGCCGCGCCAGCCGCCCGGGTCGAGGGGGCGGTGCATATCGCTGACGCGGAGCCGCGCCGCTCCTTCGCCCGTCTGGCAGCCCAGTTCTTCACCCCGGTTCCCGATGTCGTGGTTGCCGTCACCGGCACCAACGGCAAGACCTCCACCGCCGAGATGACCCGGCAGCTGTGGCGCATGGCAGGACACCGCGCGGCCTCGATCGGTACGCTGGGCGTAACGACCAGCGACGAGAGCGTCTCCACCGGCCTGACCACGCCCGATATCGTCACCTTCTTCGCCAACATGACCGGCCTCGCGCGCGAAGGCGTCAGCCATGTCGCCTACGAAGCGTCCAGCCACGGCCTGTCGCAGTTCCGCAACGAAGGGCTGGCAGTCAGGGCAGGGGCCTTCACCAACCTCAGCCGCGACCATCTCGATTACCATGCCGACATGGAAGACTACTTCGCCGCCAAGATGCGACTGTTCGACGAAGTGGTTTCGGACGGCGGTTCGGCGGTGATCTGGGCGGACGACGAATGGTCTGATCTCGCTGCGGCGCACGCGCAGAAGCGCGGCCTGACCCTGCTGACCGTGGGCGAGAAGGGTCATGCGATCCGCCTGCTGTCGCGAAATCCCGGACAGTTGGGCCAGGTTCTCGAGATCGAACATGAAGGCAAGGTCCGCAAGGTCAACCTGCCGCTGATCGGTGCCTATCAGGCCGCCAACGCGCTGGTTGCGGCGGGGCTGGTACTGGCGACCGGCGGAGACGCCGCGCAGACCTTCGATGCACTCGCCCGGCTGCAGCCGGTGCGCGGGCGGCTTGAACGGGCGGCGATCAGCCGCGCCGGCGCGCCGGTCTATGTCGACTATGCCCATACTCCCGATGCACTGGAAGCTGCCATCGCTGCACTGCGCCCGCACGTGAACGGCCGGCTGATCTGCGTGTTCGGCGCGGGCGGTGATCGCGATCAGGGCAAGCGCCCCGAAATGGGCCGCGTCGCGGCAGAGCAGGCCGACGTGGCCATCGTCACCGATGATAACCCGCGCGGCGAAGACCCGGCAGCAATCCGCGCAATGGTGCTCGCCGGGGCCGGGGGCCTGCGCGAAGTGGGCGACCGGCGCGCGGCGATTGCCGATGCCATCGGCCAGGCCGGCAAGGACGACATCGTCCTGATTGCGGGCAAGGGACACGAACAGGGACAGATCGTCGGGCGCGGGGATGCCACGCGCGTCCTGCCGTTTGACGACGTTACCGTTGCCAGGGAGTGCGCTGCGTGATGGCCCGAAGCCCGATCATCGCCTGGCCGACCGAGCCGGAAGACGCGCTGCCCCTCGCGCTGTGGGGCGCAAATGCCATCGCGGCCGCTACCGGCGGCAAGGCCAGCGGGGACTTCCAGGTTTCCGGCGTCGAGATCGACAGCCGCGACGTGATCGAGGGCGATCTGTTCTTCGCGCTGAAGGGCGAAACGATGGACGGACACCGCTTCATCGATGCAGCCTTCGCCAAAGGCGCGGCCGCCGCTGTGGTTGACCGCCCCGTGCCCGGCCCGCACGTGCTGGTGCCCGATACCACTGCCGCGCTCGAAGCCCTGGCCCGTGCCGCGCGCGAAAGGACGCAGGCACGCATCATCGGCGTGACGGGATCGGTCGGCAAGACAAGCATCAAGGAAGCGCTGTTCGTTGCGCTTGACCGGTCGAGCAAGGGCGCGGCGCACCGCTCGGTCAAAAGCTACAACAACCATGTCGGCGTGCCGCTCAGCCTGTCACGGATGCCCTCGCGCAGCCGTTTCGGCATTTTCGAGATGGGGATGAATCACGCTGGCGAAATCGCCGCGCTGACCCGTCAGGTCCGCCCACATGTCGCGGTGATCTCCACGATTGCGCCGGCGCATATCGAGAACCTGGGCAGCGAAGAGGCCATCGCCGATGCCAAGGCGGAGATTTTTGCCGGGCTGGCCCCCGGCGGCACTGCCGTGATTCCCGCCGACAGCGCCCACTGCGCCCGGCTGATCGCCGAGGCAGAGCGGCTGGGTGCGAAGGTCATCACCTTCGGGCGCGCGGCCAGTGCCGATGTGCGGCTGCTTGATACCGTGCCATCGCCTTGCGGCGGCTCGCTGGTGACCGCTGACATGGGGGATCGCCGGCTGTGCTACACCGTCGCTTCGCCCGGCGAACACTGGGTAACCAACTCGCTCGCGGTCATGGCTGCCGTGCGTGCTGCGGGCGGCGATCTGGGCGCGGCGGGACTGGCGCTGGCCGAAATGGAAGGCCTCAAGGGGCGCGGCGCACGGATCGAGATCGCGGCCAAGGGCGGCAAGGCGCTGCTGATCGACGAAAGCTACAATGCCAACCCGGCCTCGATGCGCGCCACGCTGGCGCAGCTGGGCGATACCAAAGCCACCCGCCGCATCGCCGTGCTGGGCGCGATGAAGGAACTGGGAGATTTCGCCCCCGGGCTTCACGCCGCCCTCGCCGAACCGATTGCCGAAGCACGGGTCGACTATCTTGTTCTGGTCGGCGACGAGATGTCCGCACTGGCCGACGAACTGGGGAAATCCGGCGGCGGCGCGCTTGGCAAAGCCATTCCCTTCGCCCATTGCCGAAGCCCCGAGGAAGCTCTGCTCGCCCTCGCGGATTTCGGACTGGAAAGCGGTGACGCGATCCTGGCCAAAGGGTCGAATTCGGTGGGGCTCGGCAGGCTTGTCGCGGCACTCGCCGCGAAGGATTGCTGAATGCTGTATCTGCTCGCGCACTGGTTCCATTTCGAGGGGCTGGCGAACCTCATTCGCTATCAGTCCTTCCGCGCCGGTGCGGCCCTGATGACCGCACTGGTGATCGGCCTGATCATCGGCCCGCGCTTCATCAACATGCTGCGCGTGCGGCAAGGCAAGGGACAGCCGATCCGCGAGGACGGGCCGGAAAGCCACCAGGCCAAGCGCGGCACGCCGACCATGGGCGGGTTGATGATCCTGATCTCGCTGGTCATTTCGATGGTCCTGTGGATGGACCTGACCAACCCCTTCGTCTGGGCCTGCCTGGCAGTGACCATCGGCTTCGGCGTGATCGGCTTCATGGACGATTATGACAAGGTGACGAAATACAGCCACAAGGGCGTGCCTGGCAGGGTGCGGCTGCTCATGGAATTCGTCGTCGCCGGTATCGCCGCCTGGATCATCGTCAGCCAGATCAACAACAACCTCTACGTGCCGTTCCTCTCGGGCCGCTCGATTCCGCTGGGCCCGTTCTATTACGTCTTCGCCGCGCTGGTCATGGTCGGCGCGGGCAATGCCGTGAACCTGACTGACGGGCTGGACGGCCTCGCCACCATGCCGGTGATCATCGCGGCGGGCACTTTCGCGATCATCGCCTATCTGGCGGGCCGCGCCGACTATGCCCACTACCTTGGCATTCCGCACGTGCCGCGCGCGGGCGAACTGGCGATCCTCTGTGCTGGCATCATGGGGGCGGGACTGGCTTTCCTGTGGTTCAACGCGCCGCCCGCCGCCGTTTTCATGGGTGATACCGGCAGTCTCGCGCTGGGCGGCGCGCTCGGCGCGATCGCCGTTGCCGCGCATCACGAGATCGTGCTGGCCATCGTCGGCGGGTTGTTCGTGCTCGAAGCCGTTTCGGTCATCATCCAGGTCGCGGTGTACAAGCGCACGGGGCGGCGGGTGTTCCTGATGGCACCGATCCACCACCATTTCGAAAAGCTGGGCTGGAAAGAGTCCACCGTGGTGATCCGGTTCTGGATCGTCTCGATCGTGCTTGCGATCATCGGTCTTTCGACGCTGAAGCTGCGGTGATCGTTTCCCCCGCCTTCTCCGGCAAGCGCTACGCCGTTCTCGGCCTCGCTCGTTCGGGGTTGGCGACGGTGGCAACGCTGATGGCCAGCGGTGCGCGCGTTACCGCGTGGGATAGCCGGGAAGAGCCGCGCCATGCCCTGGCCGAGACCTATCCCGAAGGGCTGGATTTCGCCGATCCTGCAACAATCGACCTTGCCGGCTACGATGGCGTGATCGTCTCGCCCGGGGTGCCGATCAACCGCCATCCCGTGGCCGACGCCGCCCGCGCCGCCGGGGTGCCGCTGATCGGCGACATCGAGCTGTTCGCGCTCGCCCGCAGCAGCCTGCCGGCGCACCGCGTGGTTGGCATCACCGGCACCAACGGCAAGTCCACCACCACGGCGCTGGTCCACCACCTGCTCAAGAGCGCCGCGCTGCCCACCCGCATGGGCGGCAACATCGGTCTGCCGATCCTGGGGCAGGAACCACTGCCGGCTGGCGGGGTTTATGTGCTCGAACTGTCGAGCTATCAGCTGGACTTGACCGCCAGCCTCGCCTGCGAGGCCGCCGCGCTGCTCAATGTTACCCCCGATCATCTTGACCGCTACGACGGGTTCGAAGGCTATGCCGCGTCGAAGGCACGGCTGTTCGCCATGCAGCGGCCGGACCAGCACGCCGTCTTCGGCATGGGCGATGCCGAAACCGACGCGATTGCCCGCGCCGAAACCGCGCGCCGCGCTCCCGGCAAGGTCCACCGCGTTGACGGCGCGGACCTCATCGAGCTGCAGCGCGACTGGCCTTCGCTGCAAGGGCCGCACAACCTTCAGAACGCGGCGGTGGCGATTGCCATCGTCGAGGCTCTGGGGCTCAGCCCGGCGCAGTGGCGCGCGGCCATACCCAGCTTCCGCGGCCTGCCGCATCGCATGGAGCGCGTGGCCGAAGCAAACGGCGTGCTGTTCATCAACGACAGCAAGGCGACCAACCCGGCATCGGCTGCGCCGGCGCTCGCCGCCTTTCCGCCGCAGCCCGGCAAACGCATCCACTGGATCGTCGGCGGACTGCCCAAGGGCGATGATCTGGACGAATGCGCGCCGTGGTTCGGCAATATCGCCGCCGCCTATACCATCGGCGATGCCGGTCCGCGCTTTGCCGACCTGCTTGCCCCGCACATGCCGGTAACCCGCAGTGAGATGATGTGCGAAGCGATCCGGCAGGCAATTGATGCGGCCAAGCCGGGCGACGTCATCATGCTCAGCCCGGCTTGCGCCAGTTTTGACCAGTTCCGCGACTACGAAGCGCGCGGCGATGCCTTCCGCCAGATTGTCGAAGCGCTGATCCATCCCGACCATGCCGGGGAGGTGCCCTGCTGATGGCGACCCATCCGCCCTATGTCCCCGGCGCTCCGCGTTCCGCGCCCGGTACGCCTGCGCCGCGTTACCGCCGCAGCCGCCGCAGTGAGCTGGCGATCTGGTGGCGCGAGATCGACCGGGTGCTGCTGTTCCTGATCCTGGCGCTGATGGCCATCGGCACGGCGGCAGTGGCGGCGGCAAGCCCGGCGAGTGCCCGGCGGTTGTCGACGGCCTCGGTAAAGCTCGATGACCTCTATTTCTTCACCACCCACATCCGCTGGCAGGCAGTGGGGCTGCTGACCATGTTCGTCGCTTCGCTGCTACCGCGCGACGTGGCGCGGCGGCTGGGTATCGTGCTGGGCTTCGCCATGCTCGGCGCACTGCTGCTGGTGCCGGCAATCGGCCATGAAGTGAACGGGGCAAAGCGCTGGCTGAACCTGGGTATCTCGCTGCAGCCATCAGAGTTTCTCAAGCCGGCCTTCGCCATCGTGCTGGCATGGATCCTGTCCTGGCGTGTGCGCGACGCACAGTTGCCTGTCTCGGAAATCTGCACCGCGATCATGGCGGTGGTCGGTGCCTTGCTGATGGCACAGCCGGATTTCGGCTCCACCATCCTGTTTGCCGGCGTGTGGTTCGTGTTGATCCTGCTCTCAGGCATTTCGGTGAAGCGCATCGCTCTGGCCATCGCTGGCGGGGTCATCGCGCTTGGCGCAACCTACATGCTCTATGACAATGCGCGCCACCGCATCGATTCCTTCCTCGGCGGCGGTACGGCTTTCGATCAGGTCGATCTGGCGCAGCGCACTCTGCTCGCTGGTGGCTGGACGGGCAGCGGGCTGTGGCTCGGCACCCGCAAGCTTGGTCTTCCCGAAGCGCATACCGACTATATCTTCTCGGTGATCGGCGAGGAGTTCGGCCTGATCGTCTGCGCGGTGATCGTCGTGCTCTACCTTGCCATCGTCGCGCGGGTGATGCTGCGGCTGATGGAAGAGGAAGACCTGTTCGCGACGCTGGCCGCCACCGGGCTGACGGCACAGCTGGGCGGGCAGGCCTTCATCAACATCCTGGTCAACCTGCAGCTGTTCCCGTCGAAGGGCATGACCTTGCCGCTGATCAGCTATGGTGGATCATCGACGATCGCCCTGTGCCTTGGCGTCGGTTTCCTGCTGGCGATCACCCGCCGCAATCCTTACCTCAAGCGCGACAGCTTCAAGCTGCGCGATGTGGGAGCCATGCCGTGAACGCCGCCGTTTCCCGCCACTATGTCTTGGCCGCCGGGGGCACCGGCGGTCACCTGATTCCGGCCTTCGCGCTGGCGACCGAACTGGAGCGGCGCGGTCATCATGTCGCGCTGATCACTGATGAGCGCGGCGCGGCGATCCCCGGCAAGCCGGCGTTCCTCACCGCCCACGTGCTGCCTGCCGGGCGCGTGGAGGGCAAGAACCCGCTGGGCTGGATCAAGGGCGTTGGCGCGATCCTCGAAGGCCGCAAGATGGCGCTGCGGCTGTTTGAAAGCTTCAAGCCAAGCTGCGTAGTCGGGTTCGGCGGCTATCCGGCGCTGCCCGCACTGCTGGCGGCAACTTCGGCGCAGATTCCCAGTGTGGTGCATGAACAGAACGCGGTGCTGGGCCGGGTCAACCGCTTCCTTGCGGGCCGGGTCGATGCCATCGCCACGGCCTATACGGAAGTGGACCGGCTCGCGCCCAAGCACGAAGCGAAAGTGCATCTCGTCGGCAATCCGGTGCGCGATGAGGTGCTGAAGCTGCGTGAGCAGCCGTTCCCCGCCTTCAGCACCGACGGCCTGCTGCGGGTTTTGGTTACGGGGGGCAGTCAGGGCGCGCGGGTGCTGTCTGAAGTGGTGCCCGACGGCCTTGCCATGCTGCCCACCGCGCTGCGCACCCGGCTGCAGGTAACCCAGCAGTGCCGCCCTGAAGACATCGAAGCGGTGCGTGGCCGCTATACCGGGCATGACATTCCCGCCGAACTCGCCACCTATTTCGAGGATATGGCCGAACGACTGGCCGATGCCCACCTGTTCATAGGCCGCGCCGGGGCTTCGACCATTGCCGAACTCACCGCCGTGGGCCGCCCGGCTATCCTGGTGCCGCTGCCCATTGCCACCGACGATCATCAGGCAGCCAACACCCGTGACATCACCCGGGCCGGCGGTGCCCGGTCGATCCGGCAGGATCGCTTCACCGCCGCCGAACTGGCCAAGCAGATTCAGGCCATCGCCCAGAGTCCCGAGGCGCTGGCGACCGCCGCCCATGCTGCGTGGAACTGCGGTTACCCGCATGCCGCGCGCGATCTTGCCGATCTGGTGGAGAGCTTCGGCGGCCAGCCGCTGATGGATGTGATCCGGGTGGCGCAGTCGTTGAATGCGGCCGGGCAGGAGGCGCTCGCCATGGAGAATGTGCGATGAAAGGCGTCGGCACCGATATCGGCACGATCCACTTCGTCGGCATTGGCGGCATCGGCATGTCCGGCATTGCCGAGGTGATGAAGAACCTCGGCTACGACGTGCAAGGCTCTGACATCGCTGAAGGCTATGTCGTCGAAGGGCTGCGCCAGCGCGGCATCCGGGTGATGATCGGCCACGCGGCCGAGAACCTGGGTGACGCCGCCGTGGTCGTCACGTCGACTGCCGTGAAGCGCAACAATCCCGAGGTCGTCGCTGCGCTGGAAGCGCGCGTGCCGGTGGTGCGCCGGGCCGAGATGCTGGCCGAGTTGATGCGGCTCAAGCGCACCGTTGCAGTTGCAGGTACCCATGGCAAGACCACGACGACGTCGATGGTCGCGGCACTGCTCGATGCGGGCGGGGTCGATCCTACGGTGATCAACGGCGGCATCATCAATTCCTATGGCTCCAACGCTCGCCTTGGTGCGAGCGAGTGGATGGTGGTGGAAGCAGACGAGAGCGACGGTTCGTTCCTGCGGCTCGACGGCACGATTGCCGTCGTCACCAACATCGATCCCGAGCACCTCGATCACTACGGCAGCTTTGACAAGGTGAAGGACGCCTTCGTCGAATTCATCGAGAACGTGCCCTTCTATGGCTGCGCGGTGCTGTGCATTGATCATCCCGAAGTGCAGGCAGTGATCCCCAAGGTGCGTGATCGCCGCGTGGTGACTTACGGTTACTCCGCCCAGGCTGACGTGCGCGGAGAGAATGTCACCCCGTTCCCCGGCGGCAACCGCTTCGATGCCGTGCTGCGCCAGCGTGACGGTTCGTTCCGCCGGATCGAGGGCATCGAACTGCCCATGCCGGGCCGCCACAACGTCCAGAACGCGCTCGCCGCCGTGGCCGTCGCGGTCGAAATGGGCTGCGCGGACAGCGTGATCCAGACCGGCTTCGCCCAGTTCACCGGGGTCAAGCGCCGCTTCACCAAAGTCGGCGAGGTGGACGGCGTCACCATCATCGACGACTATGGCCACCACCCGGTTGAAATCCGCGCGGTACTCGCCGCCGCGCGCGAAGGGGTGAAGGGCCGGGTGATCGCCGTGGTCCAGCCGCACCGCTACACCCGCCTGCGCGACCACATGGAAGAGTTTCAGGCCGCGTTCAACGATGCCGACGTGGTCTATGCCGCCCCGGTCTATGCCGCTGGCGAAGCGCCCATCGAAGGCGTCGATTCCGCCGCCATGGTCGAAGGTACCAAAGCGCGCGGGCACCGCTCCGCGCAGGTCATTGCCGGACCCGACGCACTGGCCGACGTGCTGGTGGACACCGTTCAGCCGGGCGATATGGTCGTCTGCCTCGGCGCGGGGGATATCACCAAGTGGGCCGCCGGGCTGGCGGACGCGATTCTGGCGCGGAGGGGATAGGCGATGGCACGTCCAGCCGCGCACCACCCCCAGACCCCCTGCTCTGAAGAGGAGGGGGAACTGCGAGGCGCGAACCGGCCCTCCTCCTCTTCAGAGGAGGGGTTGGGGGTGGTTGCCCCACGCGGCAAGCTCACCCCCCATGCCCCGCTCGCCCCGCTGGTGTGGTTCAAGAGCGGCGGTGCGGCGGACTGGCTGTTCGAGCCGCAGGACCTAGCCGACCTGCAAGGCTTCCTGCGCGATCTGCCGGCAGACGTTCCGGTGATGGCGCTGGGCCTCGGTTCCAACCTGATCGTCCGCGATGGCGGGGTGCCCGGCGTGGTGGTGCGCCTTGGCAAGGCCTTCGCCCAGGTGCGCGACGCCGGAGACCTGACGCTTGATTGCGGCGGCGGGGCCAGCGGCATCCTCGTTTCCTCCACCGCGCGCGACGCGGGCATTGCGGGGCTGGAATTCCTCCGCTCGATCCCCGGCACGGTCGGCGGCTTCGCGCGGATGAACGGCGGCGCCTATGGCGGCGAGGTGAAGGACATTCTGGTCGATTGCGATGTTGTCCTGCGCTCGGGTGAGCTGGTCACCATGCCGGTCACGGCGCTGGGCTATACCTACCGCCATTCGGACCTGCCCGAAGGTGCGGTAGTGATCGCCGCGCGGTTCCGGGGCAGGGCGGGCGAGCCGGCTGCCATCCAGGCCGAGATGGACCGCATCTCCGCCAGCCGTGAAGCCAGCCAGCCGCTGCGCAGCAAGACCGGCGGCAGTACCTTCAAGAACCCGGACGGCCATAAGGCCTGGCAACTGGTCGATGAGGCCGGCTGCCGGGGGCTGACCCTGGGCGGGGCGCAAGTGAGCGAGAAGCACACCAACTTCCTGATCAACACCGGCGAGGCCA
>JAGWTB010000069.1 GCA_028869175.1 Sphingomonadales bacterium | reverse complement strand
TGCGGGCCGACGGTCTACAACTACCCCCACATCGGCAACATGCGCGCCTATGTCTTCGCCGATGTGCTGGGGCGGACGCTGAGCTTCAAGGGCTACAAGCTCACCCATGTCATCAACATCACCGATGTCGGCCACCTGACCGACGATGCCGATGCGGGCGAGGACAAGATGGAGAAGATGGCTGCGGCGCAGGCTCAGTCGATCTGGGACATCGCCGAGCATTACAAGCAGGCCTACTGGGCCGATGTGCGGGCGCTCAACATCCGCCAGCCCGCCGCTTGGACGGTCGCCACCGACTATGTCCCGCAGATGATCGAGTTTGCGAAGGGAATAGCGGACAGGCACTGTTACGAACTCGACAGCGGGCTCTATTTCGACGTCTCGACTGTCGCCGACTACGGTCGGCTGGCGCGCGCGAACGCCGAGACTCTGGCCGACGAGGGTGAGGGCCGGATCGAGGCGGTGGAAGGCAAGCGCAACGCCGCCGATTTCGCCATCTGGCGCAAGACCCCGCCGGGCGAAAAGCGCCAGATGGAATGGGACTCGCCGTGGGGCAAGGGCGCGCCGGGTTGGCATCTCGAATGCTCGGTGATGTCGGGCGAAGTGCTCGGCTTCCCGTTCGACATCCACACCGGCGGCATCGACCACCGCGAGATCCACCACCCCAACGAGATCGCCCAGAACCAGGCGCACTGCTGCACCAACGGGCTCGACGTGGCCGCCAATTCAGGCGCCAAGGTGTGGATGCACAACAATTTTCTCGTCGAGCGTTCGGGGAAGATGAGCAAGTCGAGCGGCGAGTTCCTGCGGCTGCAACTACTGATCGACAAGGGCTACCACCCGCTCGCCTACCGGATGATGTGCCTGCAGGCGCATTACCGGTCCGAGCTGGAGTTCTCGTGGGAGGGGCTGGGCGCGGCGCTGGTGCGGTTGAAGCGGATTGTTAGAAGTATCCCGGAAATTGCCTCCCGGACCGACGACGGGAAATCCATCGAGGATCACGTGGGCGATCTTGAAATGCGTTTCGACGCAGCTATTTCCGATGATCTTAACACACCCAAAGCACTAACGATGATGGAAGAAGAGGTTAGCCGGTTCAAGGGTGTCGGCCCGAATTGGAAACGGCAAATTATTGAACGGATGGATTCAGTACTCGGGTTGAATTTGCTCGAGTTGAAATTGGAAGACCTCCGCATTCCCCCCAAGTCCGCGACCATCACCGAGGCCGAAATCGAAGCCATCCTCGCCGCCCGCAAGGAAGCGCGCGCCGCAAAGGACTTCGCCATCTCCGACCGCCTGCGCGACGAACTGGCCGCGCAGGGCGTCGAAGTGATGGACGGCGATCCGCTCCGCTGGGACTGGAAGCTCGGGTAAAAGCCCCTCCGTCAGCGCTTCGCGCTGCCACCTCCCCATCGCAAGTCGATGGGGAGGATCGACATGATTGCGGATTTTTCGATTTGGTCCGAAGCGGCGACGATTGCCCGTGCGCTTTTTCCGCCGAAACGATAGGATCACACGCAATCCTCCCCATCGACTTGCGATGGGGAGGTGGCTCGCCCGCAGGGCGAGACGGAGGGGGAATGCAGCGCCCGCCCAAATCCGCTCAAACGATCCGGCGTGCTCGTCGTTTGCGCAAGGAGATGACCTTGCCCGAAGTCCTGCTGTGGCGCGAAATCGCCGCTGCGCCCCACGCGCCGCACTTTCGCAGGCAGCACGGCGCGGGGAAATACGTGCTGGATTTCTTCTGCGCCCGGGCCAATCTGGCGGTCGAAATTGATGGCTTTGCGCACGATACCGGTAGTCGGCCCGGCGCCGATGCTGTCCGCGATGCCTGGCTTGCCGCGCATCGGATAGATACCGTTCGGATCGCCGCGCGCGATGTGTTGCGCGATCCGAAGGCGATGGCCGAGTCGATTGTCGCCTTGGCGCTGGAGCGGATCGAGAGGTTCGGCAAGGCCCCTCCGTCAGCGCTTCGCGCTGCCACCTCCCCATCGCAAGTCGATGGGGAGGAACTATGAGGTTGCGTGATACCTCTCTGATCCTCCCCATCGACTTGCGATGAGGAGGTGGCTCGCCTGCAGGGCGAGACGGAGGGGCTGATTTCCTCTGCTTCGGAGCAATGCCATGACCGTCACCGTGCTCAACGCCATGATCCGCCCACTGCTCGACGGGCGCTTGCCGGATTGGGCTGAAGTGCGCTGGTTTGGTTCGACCGAGGAACTGCTGGCCCTCGCGCCGTCTGCGGAGATTGGCTGGTTTGACAGCTTTGAGAGCGGCGCGGCCGATGAGGCGGCCATGCGTGCGGGCAAGTTGCGCTGGCTCAATACCCTGGCTGCCGGGGTGGAGCACCTGCCGCTGGCCCAACTGCGCGAACGCGGTGCGGTGTTGACCAACGGTGCGGGGCTGAACGCGATTCCCATCGCGGAATATGCCGTGATGGGCATGCTCACCGTCGCCAAGGGCTGGCGCACGGTGGTGCGGGCGCAGGAGCGGCACGAATGGCTGGCCGATGCGCCGGGCAAGCAGGAATTGTTCGGCAGCAAGGCGCTGGTGCTGGGTGCGGGCGGGATTGGCGGGCGGGTGGTGGAACTGCTGGGGCCGTGGGGCGTGGAGGTCGTCACCGTGCGGCGCAGTCCGGGGCCGGGTGATCTCGGGCCGCAGGACTGGCGCGCGCGGCTGGGCGAGTTCGACTGGGTGCTGATCGCCCTGCCGTCAACCGCGGACACGGCCGGGATGATCGGTGCGGCGGAGCTGGCGGCGATGAAGCCAAGCGCCACCCTGCTCAACTTCGCGCGCGGTGCGGTGATCGACCAGCCGGCGCTGGTAGAGGCGCTCTCCGCGCGGCGCATCCATGCCGCCTTCCTCGACGTGACCGATCCCGAGCCGCTGCCCGGCGACCATCCGCTGTGGCGTCTGGATAACTGTCATATCTCGATGCACCTCTCCGGCCGCTCGCAGACGGCGTTGTTCGCGCGCGCGGCGGAGCGCTTCCTTGGCAATCTGGACCGCTGGGGCAGGGGGGAACCGCTGGACCATGTGGTAGACCTTTCGCTCGGCTACTGAACAACGCGCAATCACGCCGCTCCGTTCGTGCTGCGACTGCGCTCGACACGCGCGGCTACGCGCCGCATTCACCCGTTCAATCAGCCATCTTCCAGCAGCAACAGTTCCAGTTCCACGGTCAGGCACGGCCCGGCATCGAGCCGGTGATCGACCGAAACTACCGCCGCATCGGCGACGAGCTGGCCGTGAATGGTGAATTCGTGATCGGGCAGGGCATCGATCAGTGCCTCGCCTGCTGCAACGGCTTCCGGCCCGGTGAAAGACAGCGCCAGCGTGTGGCGGGTACCGCTGAAAGTGGCGCTGGCCCAGCCGCGCTCGGCATGGCGCAGCAGTTCCGCCTTGCCGCCTGCGAGCACCAGCACGGCGGAGAGTAACTGC
Source organism: Sphingomonadales bacterium (assembly GCA_028869175.1). GTDB lineage: Bacteria > Pseudomonadota > Alphaproteobacteria > Sphingomonadales > Sphingomonadaceae > Novosphingobium. Next base: position 11,355 of record JAGWTB010000069.1, on the reverse strand, counting down.
ATCCACGGACTGCGCCGGGTGCGCACGGCGGGACGGGCGCGGGCGATGTTGTGCTGCATCAGGCGGTCGCTGCGGGGATCAATGTGCATGGGGGCGCTCCAGGTATGTGTTCATGAAATGTTCTACTCGCTCCGTTGTGACGGAACGCGGGGTGCGGCCGTTGCGCAAGTCTTCGACGAAGCGCGGATCGCGGACGGCGAGCCGGCCGAACTTCGTCCAGGGCATCCCCGTGGTGCGCAGGAACCGTTCGATCTGGCGTATCAACATCAAGGCGTCTCCGGAACGAATCGCTGTATTTGTATTCTGTTTGTTCCTGCTGAAATCCTACTTGTCTAGGAAAAATACTACGTGTATGAAATGGTGATGGTTAATCCCGAACCCCGCTCGCTCCTGCTCCGCCTGGCGACCGAACGCGGCGTCAGCCTGTCCGCGCTTTCGGCTTTGATCGGTAGGAATTCCACTTACTTGCAGCAGTTTGTCCGCAAGGGATCGCCGCGCAAGCTGGAAGAGACCGACCGGCGGACGCTGGCCCGGTTCTTCGGCGTGGAAGAGGCTGCACTGGGTGCGCCGGAGGGAAATCACTCCATTCCGGACAGGAAAAATGCTGCGACCGACTGGGTGGACGTGCCACGGCTGGCGCTCGGCGCTTCGGCCGGGCCGGGGCTGTTGCCGCTGGGTGAGCAGCCGGTCGGCGCATTCCGCTTCGCCGCCCGCTGGCTGCGCGGGCAGGGGCTCGATCCGGCGATGCTCTCGGCCATCGCGGTGGAGGGCGATTCGATGGACCCGACGCTGCGCGACGGCGACGAGATCCTCGTTGACCGCACGCCGCGCGCCTTGCGCGATGGGGTCCATGTGGTGCGGCTGGATGATACCCTGCTGGTCAAGCGCATCGACACTGGCCGCCCCGGGGTGCTCGCACTGGTCAGCGACAATCCCGCCTATCGGGTGATCGAGGTGTCGGCGGGCGAGGTCCACGTGATCGGGCGGGTCGTGTGGAAAAGCGGGCGGTTGTAGGCCGCCTAAACGCTATCGAACTTGATTCCCGCAGTCGCGCCCGCCATGTCGCGCAGCATGACCGACCAAGCCCAGCTTCCGATGCGCGCCGCGATCATCCCGGTAACGCCGTTCGAACAGAACTGCTCGCTCATCTGGTGTACCCGGACGATGAAGGGGGCCTTCATCGATGCCGGCGGCGATCTCGACAAGCTGAAGCTGGCCATCGAAAAGACCGGCGTCACCATCGAGAAACTGCTCGTCACCCACGGCCACATGGATCACTGCGGGCTGACCGGCGTGTTTGCGAAAGAGATCGGCGTGCCGATCGAGGGGCCGCACGAAGGCGACCGGTTCTGGATCGAAAGCCTGGACGATCCCGCGCGCCGCTATGGCTTGCCGGGCGAGAGCTTCGAGCCGGACCGCTGGCTCCACGATGGTGACACTGTCACCGTGGGCGATCTCACGCTCGACGTGATCCATTGCCCCGGCCACACCCCCGGCCACGTGGTTTTCCACCACACTCCGTCACAGTTTGCGGTGGTGGGGGACGTGCTGTTCCAGGGTTCCATCGGCCGTACCGATTTCCCCCAGGGCAATCACCAGCAGTTGATCGATTCGATCACGCAGAAGCTATGGCCGCTGGGCGACGAAGTGACCTTCATCCCCGGTCATGGTCCGACCAGCACCTTCGGGCACGAACGGCGGACCAACCCGTTTGTTGGTGATCCGAAGTTCGGCTGAGGGCGGCTCAGAACTTCCCCAGCGAGATCAGCACCGCCACCACGGCCAGCCCGAGCATGCCGATCATCGCGGACAGGGCACCGAACATGCGGCCCGCCTGCAGCTTGCCGTCCATGCCGATGGCGTGGGCAACGCGGCCCAGCATGAAGACGCCGGCGACGGGAGCCAGCCAGACGCCGCCCTTGCCGGCCAGTTCGATCCCGCCGACCAGGATCAGGAACAGCGGGGTGTTCTCGGCAAAGTTGAGCTGGGCGCGCATCCGCCGGGTCAGCAGGTCATTCCCGCCATCGCCGACCGAGATTTTCTCGGCATGGCGAATGCGACCGATGCGCATGCCGAGCCACAGGTTGATGATGGCGGCAGCAGCGGCCATGGCGAGTGTGGTGGACAGTTGCATCGGTAATTCTCCCCCGGATTTGATGCGGCCTTCTAACCACGGCCCGGCACGGGTTGCAACGCCCGCGAAAATCGGTATAGGCGCGCCTTCGCTGTCGCCGGCCCTTCGTGGGCGAGTGCGGCTGTACTGACGACCGGATTTTACAGGAACAGGTGCCGAAATGGCTGTCCCCAAAAGAAAAACCAGCCCCTCACGCCGGGGCATGCGCCGCAGCCACGACGCGCTGAAGGTTGAAGCATTCCATGAATGCTCGAACTGCGGCGAACTGAAGCGCCCGCACAACCTGTGCCCGTCCTGCGGCCACTACAACGGGCGCGAAATCATCGCGGTCGGGCTCTAAGCCCACAAACCGGGGGACATTCGCATGAACCTGCCGCGTATCGCCGTCGATGCGATGGGCGGCGATGAAGGCGTGCGAGTCATGGTCGAGGGCGCAGCCCTCGCGCGGCGGCGACATGACCGGTTCAAGTTCCTGCTGGTGGGTGATGAGGTGCGGATCAAGGCCGCGCTGGAAAATCACCCCAACCTGCGCTCCGCTTCCGAGATTCTCCACGCCGATGATGTGATCAGCGGCGATGAAAAGCCCAGCCAGGCGATCCGCCGCGCCAAGACCAGTTCGATGGGCATGGCGATCAACGCGGTGAAGGCGGGCGATGCCGGCGCTGCGGTCAGCGGCGGGAACACCGGCGCGCTGATGGCCATGGCCAAGCTGGCGCTGCGCACCATGCCGGGGATCGACCGGCCCGCGCTGGCCGCGCTGCTGCCGACGCTGGGCGACAACGACGTCATCATGCTCGATCTGGGTGCGAACACCGATTGCGATGCCCGCAATCTGGTGCAGTTCGCGGTGATGGGCGCGGCCTATTCGCGCATCGTCACCGGGCTGGACGCACCGCGCCTGCGCTTGCTCAACATCGGCACCGAAGAGACCAAGGGCACCGATTCGCTGAAGGACGCTGCCGCGCAGCTCAAAGCAGCCTCCAGCCAGCTCGCACTGTCGTTCGATGGCTTTACCGAAGCCGACAAGATCTGCCGCGGCGATGTCGACGTGGTGGTGACCGACGGCTTCTCAGGCAATATCGCGCTGAAGGCGGTGGAAGGCACGGCGCGCTTTGTTGCCGATCTGCTGCGTCGCAGCTTCGCCTCGTCGCTGCGCTCAAAGGTGGGCTTCCTCATCTCGCGGCCGGCGACAGAACTGCTCAAGCATCATCTCGATCCGAACAACCACAACGGCGCGGTGTTCCTCGGGCTCAATGGCGTGGTGGTCAAAAGCCACGGCAGCGCCAGCGCGCTGGGTGTCGCCAATGCGGTGCACGTCACCGCCCGCCTGCTGGAGGAAGACCTGACCGACCGGATCACTGCCGACCTCGCCCGCATCGGTGCGGATAGCCTGCGCAAGGCTCCGGCCAACACCACGGAGAATGGCAAGTGACGCGGCGTTCGGTTCTGATCGGTACGGGATCGGCCCTGCCGAAGCGCGCGGTTTCCAATGCCGAACTGGCGGAAACCGTGGACACCAGCGACGAATGGATCGTCGAGCGCAGCGGCATCCGCCAGCGCTATCTCGCCGATGCGCAGGAAACCACGTCCAGTCTTGGCACCGCAGCGGCAAAGGCCGCGCTGGCAGCCGCCGGGCTGGAGGGCAGGGACATCGACCTGATCGTGCTGGCAACCGCCACGCCCGACCAGACCTTTCCTGCCACGGCAACCATCGTGCAGGACGCGATCGGTGCGAATGGCGGCATTGCTTTCGATGTCGCAGCGGTGTGCTCCGGCTTCCTCTATGCGCTGGGGGTCGCCGATTCGATGCTGCGCACCGGCATGGCTTCGCGCGCTCTGGTGATCGGTTCGGAAACCTTCAGCCGGATTCTTGACTGGGAAGATCGCACCACTTGCGTGCTGTTCGGCGACGGGGCCGGCGCGGTCGTGCTCGAAGCGCGGGAAACCGACGACAAGACCGGTGCGGGCATTCTTGGCTCAAAGCTGCACGCCGATGGCGCGCACAACCAGTTGCTCTATGTCGATGGCGGGCCTTCCACGACTGGTGAGGTCGGCAAGGTGCGGATGAAGGGCAACCAGGTCTTCAAGCACGCGGTCAACAATCTGGCCGATGTCCTGCGCGAAGTGCTGGAGCTGACGGAAACCGATGCCGCCGCGATTGACTGGGTGGTGCCGCATCAGGCCAATGCCCGGATCATCGAAGGCACCGCCCGCAAGCTCGGCCTGCCGATGGACCGAGTGATCATGACGGTGGACCAGCACGCCAATACCTCTGCCGCATCGGTGCCTCTGGCGCTGGATCAGGCGGTGCGCGATGGCCGGATCAAGCCGGGCCAACTGGTCATGCTCGAAGCCATGGGCGGCGGGTTCACCTGGGGTGCCAGCCTGCTGCGCATCTGACCGCAGGTGTGAATCTTTCGCAGTAGCGGGCAGGAAGCGGCGCTATCCATTGCCTTTTCCGGCGTAACGGGTATTCTCCGATTCTACTTGGAGGGTCGCCAACTCTGGGGGAGTGCGCAAATGCGCTCGATGAGTACACTTACCCGCGCCGACCTTGCCGATGCCATCAATCGCAAGGTTGGTCTTTCGCGCTCTGAATCGCTGACGATGGTCGAATCGATTCTCGATCACCTGAGCGAGGCGCTTGCCGGTGGGGAGAACGTGAAAATTTCCGGATTCGGCACATTCCTGCTGCGGGACAAATCCGAACGCATCGGCCGCAACCCGAAAACCGGCGTGGAGGTTCCGATCACCCCGCGCCGCGTTCTTACCTTCCGGGCCAGCCAGATGCTCAAGGAGCATATCGCCGGAGCATGAGTGAAACCGGGCTGCCAGCACTGTTCAACGACGGCAAGGCAGCCGATGCTTTTCGCACGATAGGCGAAGTTGCGCAGGCGCTGGGCATCCGCCAGCATGTCCTGCGCTATTGGGAGGAACAGGTTCCCGCGCTCCGCCCAGTCAAACGCAGCGGCGGCCGCCGCTATTACCGGCCAGAAGACGTGGCCCTGCTCCAGACCATCGACCGGCTCGTCCACCGCGAAGGCTATACCCTGCGGGGCGCTCGCCAGGCCATCGAAGCGGGGGCGCTGCCTGCGGTGGAACTGCCCGCTTCGTCGATGGCGGCCACAGCCTTGCCGGCAGAACCGCAGACTGGTGCGGAAATTCAGGCGGAATTGCGGGCAATCCGGCAGGAACTGTCGGACGCGCTGAAAGCCGGGTAATTCCATTTCGCGTCATTGCGAGCGCAGCGAAGCAGTCCAGAGGGCGCAAAACCCTGCCCTTCAATCCAGCAATTCAGGCCCCAGCGCCGGATCGAGATCGCGTGGGCGAGTGAGGTGGACCAGGCTGGCGCTGCCCTCGGTCACATCCTGCCAGCGGTCCACCGGGATTTGCAGAACCGCGAAGGCGGCGGTCGGGAACTTGGCCTCCACCACATCGCGCAGCGGGCTGGAGCCATCGTCGGGCACGAGATCGAAGATCAGGTCTTCCAGCCCCGGATTGTGGCCGACCATCAGGATGGTTTCATCGGCATCATCATGTTCGCGCAACAGGTCGAGCAGGGTGGCCGAACTGGCGAGATAGATGCGGCGGTCCCAGTTGATCGGGTAGCTATGGCCCGAATCCTTCGAGGCGATCTCGATCGTTTCCGCCGAGCGCGCCGCCGGCGAGGCAACGATACGGTCCCACTTCTGGCCGTAATCTCGGATATGCCGCCCCATCACCAGCGCACCCTTGCGGCCCCGTTTGTTGAGCGGCCGGTCAAAATCGCGGGCGCGGGCGTCTTGCCAGTCGGACTTGGCGTGACGGAAGAGGCCTAGGATTTTCATGGGCTAAGGCTCGGATTCGCTCGTGACAGGGGCAGAGCGCGCAGAAACACCGGCAGCCACGCGTTGTAAAGCCTCGTCCAGCGTCACCCGGTGGATCGGCGTGCCGGGCGGGAAGGCACCGAGCAGGCGCGAGGGGAAAGCGGAGGACAGCACGACAAAATGGCCGTGATCCTCGCGGCTGCGGATCAGCCGTCCGAAGGCCTGCGCGAGCCGCGCCCGGATAATCCGGTCGTCATGCGCCGATCCGCCGCCCGCCAGCCGACGCGCGCGGTGGAGGATCGAGGGCTTGGGCCAGGGCACCTGTTCCATCACCACCAGCCGCAGCGAGTGGCCGGGCACGTCCACCCCGTCACGCAAGGCATCGGTGCCCAGCAACGAAGCGTGGGGATCGTCGCGGAAAATGTCGACCAGCGTGCCGGTATCGATCGGATCGACGTGCTGGGCGTAGAGCGGCAGCCCGCCGCGCGCCAGCCGGTCAGCAATGCGGCCATGCACCGCGCGCAGCCGGCGGATCGCGGTGAACAGCCCCAAAGCGCCGCCGGAAGATGCCTCGATCAGCCGCCCATAGGCTCCGGCGAGCGCCGGAATGTCACCCTTGGGCACGTCGGTAACGATCAGTACCTCGGCTTGCCCGGCATAGTCGAACGGGCTGTCGAAGGCGCTGAGGCGCGGTGCGAGATCGAGCCACGGCGCGCCGCAGCGGACTATGGCGGCATCCCAGTCCGGCCCATCGCGCAGGGTGGCGGAAGTGACCATCACGCCGTGCGCCGGTTCGAGCACGGTCATCGCGAAGGGCTTCATCGGATCGAGCCAGCGGCGATGCAGCCCGACATCGAATTCGCGCGCGTCCGAGCGGTCAACCGTCAGCCAGTCGACAAACTCAGGGTCGGCCGGGCCGCCCAGCCGCCCGAGCAGCGATTCCCACGCGGCGAGCAGGTCCACGCGCCAGCCCAGCGCCAGCCGCGCGCCTTCGATGCGGGCGCGGCCCGGGCCGTCCAGCCAGTCGGGCGGTTCGGCCAGCAGCGCTTCCAGCCGCAGCCCCAGCCGGATCAGCGGTGTGCGCAATTCGGCCAACGCGGCCTGGGCTGCCTGCGCCCGTTCAACCAGCGGCCCGTCGAGCTGCGCCGCTTCGGTTTCCAGGCCATAGCCAGCTTCCTGCACGCCGCTTTCGTCGCGCGCGTAGACGGTGGCACGCACCGCGGCGAGCAGTTCCTCCAGCGGGCCGGAAGGGAAACCCTCGACCAGCCGCTGCAGCCAGCCATCGCCGGGCAGCGCCTCTGCCGCTTCGCGCGCGGCGCTGATCGCCTTGGCTCCCGCCTCATCATAGGAAGCAAGGTCCGCCAACCGCGCGGCGAGGCCCCGGCGGCGGCCCTTGGAGCCCTTTTCCGGCCCGATCACCCAGCGGCGCAGTTCGATGGTCTCCGCCCCGGTGAGCGCAGCGGCGAAGGTAGAATCCGCCGCTTCGAACACGTGGTGGCCTTCGTCGAACACGATACGGGTCGGGCGCTGCGCCGCATCGCGTCCCCGCGCGGCGTTGACCATCACCAGCGCATGGTTGGCGATCACCAGATCGGCCTGGGCCGAGGCGTGCGATGCCCTTTCGATGAAGCATTTCCGGTAGTGGGGGCAGCCAGCATAGACGCATTCGCCGCGCCGGTCGGTCAGCGCCGCGATGCCGCGCTGGCGGAAGAGGGTGCCCAGCCAGCCGGGCAGATCGCCGCCGATCATGTCGCCGTCCTGCGAATAACCGGCCCAGCGCGCCACGAGTTGCGCCAGGATCGCCGCCCGCCCGCCGAAGCCGCCTTGCAGCGCATCTTCCAGGTTGAGCAGGCAGAGATAGTTCTCGCGCCCTTTGCGCACCACGACAGGCTGGCTGCCATCGGCGCGGCTGCTCGGCCAGGCACGGCGGCTTTCGCGCCTGAGCTGGCGCTGCAGCGCCTTGGTATAGGTCGATACCCAGACCGTTCCGCCGGAACGTTCCGCCCAGAGCGATGCCGGGGCGAGATAGCCCAGCGTCTTGCCGATGCCGGTGCCAGCCTGCGCCAGCAGCAGATGCGGCCGGCCATCGCGACCGCGCGGGGCGAAGACGTGGGCAGCCTCGGCGGAGTAGGCGCGCTGGGTAGGCCGCTGCTCCGCCTCCGTCCCGGTCAGGGCGGCAAGCCGCGCCACAACCTCGGCATCTTCCAGCGCTACTTGTGCCGGTTGCGGCCGCTCGGGCGCTTCATCCCATTCGGGCAAGCGGGCGAAGAGCCAGCGCTCGGCGCGATCGGGCCGGGCGATGCGACCGGCGAGTACCGAGGCCCACGGCCAGCGCAGCTTGGCCAGCGATTGCAGGGCGGACCATGCCCCTTCGCGTTCCGCCCAGCCGTCGCTCTCGCAGGTGGCGAGCAGCACCCCGGCGGCCTGTTGCAGCAGCGCGGGGGCCTCATCGTCGCGCGCCGGCTCGGGCAGGCCCAGCGCATGGGCCAGCCCCTTGGGCGTCGGCACCATGAAGCGCGCCGGGTGGACGAAGGCGAACAGTTCGAGCAGGTCGAGCCCGGAAAGGTCAGGATAGCCCAGCCGTGTCGCCACCAGCGGGGCATTGAGCATCAGCAGCGGCGTATCGGCCGCCGCCATGATCGCCTCACCCTTGGCACAGCCGCGCGTTACGCCGATGCCGTCGCGCAGCCAGCAACCGCCGTGGCTGGCGTGCAGCGCGGGCAGGGGAAGGGGGGCGGCGTCGGCCATCCCCTCGCTTAGAACGGATGCGGAACGCGTTGCAAGCGGCGGATTACGCCTTTCACCAGCCGATCAGGGCCAGCAATGATCAGGCGTAGGCTTCGTGCAGATCGTATCGGATGGCGGTGTTGCAGAACTTGCGCCGCACGCCCGGGATCAGGAACAGGTCGATGAACAGCCAGATGCACCAGATTATCACCAGAAAACCGCCCAGTCCGACCATGGCCCCGCCGATCAGAGAGCTGGCGAAGGCAAAGAAGATCAGGCCGAACTGCATGCCTGCCGAAGCATAAGCCCCCAGATAAAGCCGGTGCGCAGAGAAACCACCAAAGAAGAACCACAGCAGATAGGCGACCGCCAGCGACTTCTCGGGCTTCTCGCTGCCGAAGGTGGCCGAATAGTCGCGGTCCGGGGCGGCGGTACGTTGGCCCGGCAGTACCTGGCCATCGTCGTCGCGGCGCAGGCGCTCTGCAGCCACGAAGGCCTGCCGCTTGGCGGCGATGGCATCGTCCTGTTCGAAAAAGGCGCGTGCTCGCAGGCCGGACTGCGGCATTTCGGTGTTGCGTGGCGGCAATCCGTCACGCGGCGGCATTTCGTCGTTGCGCGGCGGCATAGCCATGCGCGCTGCGGTAGGCGCGACGCGTGGCGCAGCGCCGCTGCCGGTGGATAGTCCCTTACGACCGAATCCAGATCCCTGCATGGACCCGCACTCCCAAGTTGCCCCTTCCGAAGTTGTTAACGGCACCGTGACTAAAATTTCGTAAATTCATTGCGAATTTTGTATTGATTGAAGGGCCTATTCTTCATCGTGACTTGATCGAACTGCGGCCAGCGGCAATCGAGCGCTCCGGTGCATACGGGCATATGGTTTCGCGGGCGTGACTTCGCGCTTGCGCTGGCGGCGCATCTCCGCAAAAGCGCGGGCATCATGACAGACCCCGCACTGCTCGCCGCCGCACAGGTATCGAAGGCCTGGCCTTTCGAGGAAGCCCGCAAGATCGTGAAGCGTTTCCCGCAGGGCAAACGCGGCGCTGATGGCGCGCTGCTGTCGGTTCTGTTCGAAACGGGCTATGGCCCATCGGGCCTGCCGCACATCGGCACCTTTCAGGAAGTGCTGCGCACCACGCTGGTCCGCCGCGCCTATGAAGTGCTGACGGGCGGTGCGCCGACCCGGCTCATTGCCTTCAGCGATGACATGGACGGGCTGCGCAAGGTGCCCGACAATATCGAGAACAAGGCCGTACTCGAAGCCAACCTGGGCAAGCCGCTGACCCGGATACCCGATCCCTTCGGCTGCCATGAAAGCTTCGCGCACCACAACAATGCGATGCTGCGCGAATTTCTCGACCGCTTCGGCTTCGACTATGAATTCGTCTCGGCCAGCGACCGCTACAATGCGGGCCAGTTCGACGATGCGTTGCAGAACGTGTTGCGCCAGTACGATGCGATCATGGCCATCATGCTGCCAACCCTGCGTGAGGAACGCCGCAAGACCTATTCACCGGTGCTGCCGGTCAGCCCCACCAGCGGCGCGGTGCTGCAGGTGCCGATCGAAGTGATCGATGCCGAAGCGGGCATCATCCGGTTTGAAGATGAAGGCCAGATGATCGAGCAGTCGATCTTCGGCGGGCAGTCCAAGCTGCAATGGAAGGTCGATTGGGCGATGCGCTGGGTTGCGCTGGGCGTCGATTACGAGATGTGCGGCAAGGACCTGACCGACAGCGTCCGCGAAAGCGGCAAGATTGCCCGCGCGCTGGGCGGGCGACCGCCAGAAGGCCTTATCTATGAACTGTTCCTCGACGAGAACGGCGAGAAGATTTCCAAGTCCAAGGGCAATGGCCTGACCATCGAGCAGTGGCTGACCTATGGCAGCGAGGAAAGCCTGGGCTTCTACCTGTTCCGCGAGCCGAAGAGCGCCAAGCAACTCCACGTCGGGGTGATCCCGCGCGCGGTCGACGAATACTGGCAATTCCGCGAGAAGATCCCGGCCCAGCCGGTCGAGCAGCAACTCGGCAATGCGGTGTGGCACCTGCTGCGGGCGAATGGCTATCACGGTGGCGACGGCGACCGGTTGCCGGTGACCTATGGCCTGCTGCTCAACCTTGTCGGCGTGCTGGGCCAGCATGCCACGCGCGAGCAGGTGTGGTCCTATCTCGCGAATTACGTCGATGAGGCGACGTCCGAAGCCCATCCGGAGGTCGATGTGCTGGTCAAGGCCGCGCTCGCCACCAACCGCGATTTCATTGCTCCCAACCTGCACCGCCGCAAGCCCGAAGCGAACGAGGCCCTCGCCCTCGCCGCGCTCGACGAGGAGCTTGGTGCCACTTCCGACGATGCGACGGCGGAGGAACTGCAGACCATAGTCTACGAAATCGGCAAGGACCCGCACTACCAGTTCGAAGCCCTGCGAGACTGGTTCAAGTGCCTTTACGAAACCCTGCTGGGTTCAAGCCAGGGGCCCCGCATGGGCAGCTTCATAGCCCTCTACGGGGTGGAAAATACGCGCAAGCTGATTGCCGAGGCTTTGGGGTAGGAATAACGCGGTCAGGCGGTTCACATGAGATTGGTCAATTGGAACTGCAACGGGGCGTTGCGAAACAAGTTGGCGAAGGTCGATGCGCTCGACCCAGATGTTTTGGTCGTGCAGGAATGCGAAGACCCCGCGTATTCGGCGGC
>JAGWTB010000068.1 GCA_028869175.1 Sphingomonadales bacterium | reverse complement strand
TCTCGACTGCGCTCGACACGAGCGGGGGCTGTGTTCAGCCTGAAGGCCTATCCTCCCGCCCGGTAGTCCGCGATCCAGTCGGCAAGTTGCACGTTGAGGTGGCGGCAGAGCACTTCGTGGGTCTGGAAATGGATATGCTCCAGCGCCCCGCTCTGCAGCCCGATCTGCCCGCGCTGGATCACTCCGCGATCCTCGGCATGGACGTCGCGGATCATGCCGAGGACATATTCGCGGGCAAAGCACTGGCTGGCGCTGGTGTCTTCGCCGATCCAGTACATCCGGATCCAGCCGCGCGTGCGGTCATGGCTGAGCGGCTGGACGCAATGGGTGAAGACATAACTCGATTGGCCGATGACGAAGAGGTTGGGAAACAGCTTCATATCCACCTTGCCGCGCGGGGTACCGGCGTCCTCCACTGCCGCATGGCGCGCGGCAAGGCCCATGGCGCGGGCCTGCAGCGGCGGCGGCATGGCCATGTCCGGGTTCTTCCACAGCGTCTGCTGGCGGTGCGGACCGAAGAAGGCGTAACCGGTGGGATAGCCCAGCGGGTTGTCCTGCCCGATCGCCGCCGCGCCGGTATTGGGGTGGATGAAGCGGAGGTGATAGTTCTCCTGGAAGTTATCCATGTAGAGCTTCCAGTTGGCGTCCACCTCATAGAAATATTCGGCAAAGGTGGTCGCCCGGGCCAGCGCGGTCGTGCCGAGCTGCTCGGCGAAGGGGCCGAGAAATTCCGCCAGCCCCTGCTTCGGTGCCCTGGCGAAGTTGACGAAGACCAGTCCGCCGCAGCTCTCGACGTGGACCGGCTTCAGGCTGCAATCGGCCTTGTCGATGTAGAACCGCTCGAAATCAGGGGCAGAGAGCAACCGCCCGTCGGTGCCGAAGGTCCACATGTGATAGGGGCACGAAAAAGTCTGCCCCTTGCCCGCCGCAGCATCCACCAGCCGGGTGCCGCGATGGGTGCAGACATTGTGGAACGCGCGCAGCACCCCATCCTTGCCGCGCACGATGATGATCGAGGCGCGGGCAAAGGCGAAATCGCGGACGACAAAGCTGCCCGCTTCGGGGAATTCGCATTCATGCCCGGCCAGAACCCAGGCGCGCTTGAACACTGCCTCACACTCCAGCGCGTAGTGCGCCGGATCGGTATAGGCCGCGGCGGGAATGGGATCATGGCCCAGCCAGGCAAAGGCATCGTCGGGAACCGGTTCGTAGGATGCCGTCATCGCCTGTCGCCCTCCGCGCCCGCCAACGGTGCGCCAGCGGGCACGATGTCATGACTGCCCGGCCTTAGGAACCCCGCAAGGCTCCGAGGGACCTGCCTGATCGTCCGCGATCAGTTGAGCAGATGCGGGCGTTCCTCGTCATGCGACTGTGGTGAGCCGCCGCACCGGGTAATCGCGGCAAGAGCCGCTGCCTGCGCGGAGAGCAAGGCCAGCGCCGCGCTCGCTGCCTCGGCCGTGACATCTTCGGTCATCCCCGGCAGGATCACCGAAGCAAGGTGGGTCTGCCCGCCCCCGCGCGAAATCATGTAGCCCGCTTCGCCGCCGAGTAGTGCCAGCGCGGCGCTTTCAAAGGCCTGGGCTGCAATCAGTGCTTCGAAGCGGTGCGGATCGGCAATCAGTCCGAACGGGGTGGAAACCTGATGCGGGGCCAGGCGCAGCACGTCGCGCGCCTCGCGCAGCAGGCGGGGCTGCTCGGTCCGCTCCGCATCGGCGCAATCGCGCGCCAAGGCATCGAGGCGTGCAATCCATGCGCCGACAGCAAGCTGCGAGCTTCGTTTTCCGGCAGAAATCTTTGGTGCGACCGTCATGGCTGACGATTTCGGTCCCGAATGGATTAAAGTCAATATTTTTACAGGTACGGAGAACTACGCGGCTGTAACATTTTGTTACAAAATAAGTATTTATCCCTATTCGCGCCAGCCACGCAGGGCATTGCCGGCATCGACATGCAGCACTTCAGCCGAAATGAAGCGCGCATCGTCCGAACCGAGGAACAGGCCGGCCTGAACGATGTCATCCGCCTTGCCGTCCAGCGACTTCAGCATCTGCATGCCCTTGATCCGGTTGTGCCGTTCATCGCCCAGCGCAGCGCTGCTGGCCGGGGTCTCCATCAGTCCCGGTGCCACCGCGTTGACCCGGATGCCGTCTGCCGCGAAAATATGCGCCATGCCAAAGGTCATCTGATTGAGCGCGGACTTGGTGACGCCGTAGATCGAGGCGGGCTGGTAGCTTGCCATCGACGACTGGTTGATGATGCAGGCCCCGCCGCGCGCCCTGGCCGCAGCCGCCAGCACCGGGCGCAAGGCCTTGGCGAAGAGCAGCGGCGAAATGGTGTTGACCGCAAAGAAGAACTGCCAGCGGTCCATGCCCACGGCATCGAGCAACTGGTTGATCTCGCCATAGGCGATGCCGGCATTGTTGTAGAGCAGGTCCACTTCCGGGTGCGCCGCGCAGATCGCCGCGCCGACCGAGATGATCTGGTCTTCCTTCGACAGATCAATCTCATAGGTGGTGCAGGCGACGCCCAGTTCGCGCACCATGCCAGCGGTTTCGGCCAGGCCCTTCGGCTCGATGTCGAGGATCACCAGTTCCGCGCCCTCGCGCGCATAGCCCAGCGCCAGCGCGCGCCCGAGCCCCGCCGCCGCGCCGGTAACCACTGCAACCTTGCCTTCATAGCGCCGAGCCATGTCATTCTCCCGAAATACTCTCGCCCGCACCATGCGCGGCGGCGATCACTTGCTCAAGCGCGCTTGCCTTCGCCGGTGCGATCAAGTCTCTTGCGGTGACGAGGAACCGGAAAGGACACCATGGCCGACACATCGCGCATCGCCCCCGAACTGCTGGGCGGACTCGAATTCTTCCCCGATCTCGATTTCAGCCAGGGCATGGCACCCTATCGTGGTGCTTCTCCCCGTCCACCGCTGCCGGTGCCGCCAGGGCTGGAGGTCGTGCAGGTTGGCAGCCGGATGATCGCCGGTGCCGCCGGCGATCCCGACGTGAAGCTGGTGACCTTCGATCCGCCGCGCACCTCGGCCGGCCCGCGCGCCGCCGTGCTGCACATTCATGGCGGCGGTTTCGTACTGGGCGATGCCGAGACATTTTCCGGATTGTGCCGGTTGACCGCACTGCAGCACGATTGCTTCGTCGTTTCGGTGGACTACCGGCTGGCACCCGAGACGACCTGGCCCGGATCGTTGCACGATTGCTATGCCGCGCTGCGCTGGCTGCATGACAACGCTGCCGAACTGGAAATCGATCCCGCGCGCATCGCGGTGATGGGGGAAAGCGCTGGCGGCGGTCATGCTGCGGCGCTGGCGCTCCATGCCCGCGACCAGGGCGGCCCGGCGATCCGGTACATGATGCTCGACGCACCGATGCTCGACGACCGCACCGGCACGGCGAGCGACCCGCACCCGCATTGCGGCCAGGTCGTCTGGACCCCGCAGAAGAACCGTTTCGGCTGGGCCGCGCTGCTTGGCACGGAACCCGGCGGGGCGGATGTACCTGCGGCCGCCGTTCCGGCCCGCGCGGCGGACCTTGCCGGGCTGCCGCCGACCTTCATCTCGGTCGGTGCGCTCGACCTGTTTCTCGAGGAAGACCTCGAATGGTCCCGCCGGCTGGCGCGGGCCGGAGTGGACGTGGAACTCCACGTCATCCCCGGTGCCTATCATGGCTTTGGTGTGGCGGGTGACGCGCCGCAAGTGCGGCAATGCATGGCTTGGCGCAAGGCTGCGCTCGACCGGGCGCTGGGGTGAGGTGCGGCTGCCCCCCTCTCAATGCCCAGCCGGATTGCCCAGCGCATCGACGAAGTCGCTCGGCAGCGAGGCGTTGACCCAGCCGCCGTCCACCGCCAGCGTCGATCCGACGACGTAGTCGCCCGCCCGGCTGGCAAGGTAGATCGCCGCGCCGGCCATGTCCTCATCCTCGCCAATCCGGCCGGCGGGGATTTGTCCGGCCATGTGATCACCGCCTGCTTCCGCCGCGCGGTTCATCTTCGATGCGAACATGCCCGGCGCGATGGCGCTGACGATAATCCCCTCCCCCGCCAGCCGCGCCGCCATGCGCCGGGTCAGGTGGATCAGGGCCGCCTTGCTTGCCTGATAGGGATAGGTCTCCCACGGATTGATCCGCATTCCGTCGACCGACGCGATGTTGATCACCTTGGCCGGCGCGCCGTCCGCCGCCCCGGCGCGCAGCAGCGCGTGCAGTTTCTGCGTCAGGAAGAACGGCGTCTTGACGTTGAGGTCCATCACCTTGTCCCAGCCCGCCTCGGGAAAGCTGTCAAAGCTTCCACCCCAGGCCACGCCGGCATTGTTGACGAGGATGTCTAGCCGCGTCTCGCGCCCCGCCAGTTCGGCCGCCAGCGCCTCGATCCCGGCCAGCGTTGCTATGTCGCCCGGCAGCGCCACGCAGCGCTCGCCCAGTTCGGCTGCGGTTGCGGCAACCTCCGCCTGCTTGCGCGCGGTGATATAGACCCGCTCGGCCCCGGCGGCGAGGAACCCCTCGGCGATCATCCGCCCGATCCCGCGCGAGCCACCGGTGACCAGTGCCACGCGTCCCGCGAGCGAAAACAGCTTGTTGAAATCCATTGGCGCGCTCCTCTTTTCGCGGAGCGGGATAGCCGCTAAGCCCGCATCATGGAACAGCAGGCTGTCGCAACCCCCCGGGCGCTTTTCTCCTATTCGCTGCTCTATGGCGGGCTGGTGGTGCTCGCAGGTGTGCTGGGGACCAAGCTGGCCTCGCTGGGCCATTGGCCGGTGTTGGGCGATCTGGCGGTGGAATCGGGCATCTTCGCCTTCCTGATGCTGGTAGTACTGTCGAGCACCATGGCCGAGCTTTACGGGCGAACGGTGGCAGACCGGCTGGTGCGCTTCGGCTTCATTCCGCTGATCGTCTCGATGATCCTGCTGATGACGGTGATCCACGTGGTGCCGCCCGCGCCGTTCTGGCACGATCAGGATGCCTTCGCCCGCCTGCTGGGCCAGGGCGCGCGGATGCAGTTCGCCGGGCTGGTGTCCTACGGCGTATCGCAGACACTCAACGTCGCGGTGTTCGCACGGCTGACCAGTGCCGGGGGGAAAGCCCTGTGGCTGCGCGCCTGGATCGCCAGCCTGCTGTCGCAGGTGGTCGATACGGTGCTGTTCATCACCATCAGCTTCCTGGGCGTGACCGACCCGGCCAGCGGCGCGGCCATGCCGTTGCTGTCGATCATGGAAGGGCAGATCATCTCCAAGCTGCTGCTCTCGACGATCATGGTGCCGCCGCTGATCTATGTGTTCGTCGCGCTGGGGCGGTGGCTGGACGCGAAAGGGTAAAAGGGCTTCAAATCCGCGCCGGGGGGGCTAAAGGCCACCTATGGCAAATACCCACGATCTCGCGATGCTCGCCAAGGCCGAAACCCTCGTCGAAGCGCTGCCCTACCTGCGTCGCTACGAAGGGCGCACCTTCGTCGTCAAGTATGGCGGCCACGCCATGGGCGATCCCGAACTGGCGCACGATTTCGCCGAAGACGTGGTGCTGCTCAAGGCCGTGGGCATCAACCCGGTGGTGGTCCACGGCGGCGGGCCGCAGATCGGCGCGATGCTCAAGAAGCTCGGCGTCGAATCGCGCTTCGTCGATGGCCTGCGGGTGACCGACAAGGCGACCGCGGAAGTGGCCGAGATGGTGCTTTCGGGTGCGATCAACAAGCAGATCGTCAGCTGGATCGCCGGCGCGGGCGGGCGGGCCGTGGGCATTTCCGGCAAGGACGGCGGACTGGTCACCGCCACCAAGGTGCAGCGCACCACCCGCGATCCTGACAGCCAGATCGAACAGGTGGTGGACCTGGGCTTCGTCGGCGAGCCCAGCCGGATTGATACCACGCTGATCGATTCGATCTGCGCATCGGGCATGATCCCGGTGATCGCCCCCATCGCGGTGGGTGAGGATGGCGAAACCTACAACATCAACGCCGATACCATGGCCGGATCGATCGCCGCCGCCCTGGGCGCGGCGCGGCTGTTCCTGCTGACCGACGTGGCCGGCGTGCTCGACAAGGACAAGAACCTCCTCACCGACCTGCGCCCCGCAGACATCGCGCGGCTGGCAGAGGACGGGACGATTTCCGGCGGCATGATCCCCAAGCTGGAAACCTGCGTTCACGCGGTCGAGGCCGGCTGCGAAGCGGCGGTGGTGCTCGACGGGCGGGTGAGCCATGCCATGCTGATCGAGATGTTCACCGCCCAGGGCGCCGGCACGCTGATCCGCGCCTGAGATTCGCGCCTTCGCAATCTTGGCCATAGCCTGCGTCAGGCCAGACGATAGCCGATACCGGGTTCGTTGCGGATCATCTCCGGGCGTGAGGGATCGCTCTCGATCTTGAGCCGCAGCGCGCGCACCGCGACCCGCAGGTATTCGACATCGCCGCGATGCGCCTTGCCCCAGACGCGCTCCAGCAAGGCGGCATGGGTCAGCACCCGGCCAGCGGCTTCGACCAGCGCCTGCAGCACGGCATATTCCTTCGGCGTCAACGACAGCTGCCGCCCGGAAACCTCGGCCTCGTGGCGGTCCGGCAGCATGCGGATCGAGCCGTGGCGCAGCTCGCCGTCCGGGGTGCGGGCGGTCTGGCTCTGGCGCAGCGCCGCGCGCAGGCGGGCGCGCACTTCATCGCCGTCGAACGGCTTGGTTATGTAGTCCGCCGCGCCCAGATCCAGTGCGGCAACCTTCTCCGCCACCTCGCCGCGCGCCGAAACGATCAGGATCGGCGCCGGCGAAACCTTCCGCAAGGCCGCGATCAGCTCCAGTCCGTCACGATCCGGCAGGCCCAGGTCGAGCAGCACGGCATCGATCCCGCCGCGCCCGGCCAGCGCAATCGCGTCGCGTCCGTTGGCGGCAGCCACGGCTTCGTGACCATCCGCCGCAAGCACGACCGCAAGCAACCGCAGAATGGCAGGCTCATCATCGACGCAGAGAATGCGGCTCATCCGCGCGGCTCCGCGCCCAGCGGAATGGCCAGGGTGAAGCGTGCACCGCCCGCCGGCGCTGTATCGACCGATACCGTCATGCCCATGGCATCGGCAAATCCCTTGACGATGGCAAGCCCCAGCCCGCTGCCGCTCGTCCGGTCATTGCCCTCGATCCGGGCAAAGCGTTCGAACACCCGCGCGCGCTCGGTCACCGGCACGCCAGGGCCATCATCGCTGACCTGCAGCAGCAGGCGGTCTGTCTGCGCCTCGGCGCGCAGCGTCACGCTGCGGGCGGCGTGGCGGAAGGCATTGTCGAGCAGGTTGGCCAGCACGTGATGGAGCAGCACCGGATCGCCGGAAACGAACGGCAGGTCCGGCGGGATCTCGCGCAGCAGCGCCAGGTGCGGCGGCACGGCCAGCCCGTCGCAGGCCGCGCTGACGACATCCACCAGATCGATGCTTTCGAGCGCGGGGGCCAGCGAACCGGCCTCGATCCGCGCCGCGCCGATCAGGTCGGTCATCATCCGGTCGAGCCGCCCGGCCGCCGCCAGTGCATCGCGCGCATCGGGGCTGTGCTGGGCCAGTTCGGCAAGCCGCCCGGAGATCACCGTCAGCGGCGTGCGAAAATCATGCGCCAGAGATGCCAGCAAGGTGCGGCGCAGGTGGTCGCGCTGTTCCAGCAACTCGCGCTCGCGGCGTTCGGCCTCCAGCGCATTGCGATCAAGGCACTGGCCGACCAGCAAGGCGAGCTGGCGCAGGTGATCCAGCTGCACGGCGGAGCGTGTCACCCCGTCCACTGGCCGTGCCAGCGCGGCAACGTGGCCGTCGCGGCGGTTCTTCGGGGCCAGCGGCAGGAAGGTCCAGTCCGCCGCCGGCATGACCTCGCTGCCGTGGCCGGTGATGTCACCATTGTGCACGGCCCAGGCGGCTGCGGCGAGATCGAGCGAGGAGAAGGCAGCATCACCCTCGGGCAGCACTGCGCCATCGAGCAGCCGCAGCTTGCCGTAACGCGCTTCGATCAGCGCAACGCCGCTGTCCAGTGCAGACCCCACCGGATGGCCGGCCAGCAAGGCAGCCAGTTCCGCGCTTTCATCGCTCAGCCGCGCCCGCTCCAGCGCTTCCGCCTCACGCGTCATCAGCCGCGAAGCGAGCCGGCTGGTCACCAGCGCCACGGCGACCAGCACAAACACGCTCACCAGATTGTCCAGTTCATGCACCCGGAAGGTGTGTCGCGGCTCCAGCAGGAAGAAATTGTAGGCCCCTGCCCCCGCCAGCGCGGCGAACAGCCCCGGCCCGACCCCGCCGCGCGCCGCCGCGATCAGCACCGGCAACAGGTAGAGCAGCGCCGAAGAGGCAAGGCCCAGCACCGGCAGTTCGGCGGAAGTCAGCCACGATACCGCCGCGACGCCCAGCATGGCTTCCAGATAGGATGCGGCATTGCGTGTCATGGCGGCTCCTTGCGGCGCGATGCGGTTGCTATAGCTCGATCTGGCTGCCCAGTTCGACCACGCGATTGGGCGGGATCGAAAAATAAGCGGTGGGATCGGCGGCGTTGCGATGCAGGAAGGTATAGATCACCGTCATCCAGCGCGGCATCGCCGGCCGCGCGGCAAAGCGTATCGCGCTGCGTCCGACGAAGAATGACGTACCCCCCGGCCCTGCCAGCAACCCGGGGCTGCGGGCAAGATCGCTCGGCAGGTCGATCGTGTCCATGTAGCCATAGCGCAGCCGCGCCCGGATGAACCGGTCATCGACGGGTTCGAGCAGCACGCGGTCGTCGGGTTCGACATAGGGTGTAGGCAGGTTTTCCACCTTGAGCACGATGTTGGTGCGATGCAGCGCCTTGTTGTGCTTGAGGTTGTGCAGCAGGGCAGAAGGCGTGACGTCGAGATCCTGCGTCAGGAACACGGCGGTTCCGTCGATGGCGACAGGCGGCCGCGCGGCCAGCGCGCTGACCATCTCGTCAAGCGCCACGCCCTGCTCGACGGTCCGTTCCTGCGCGGTGCGGCGACCCTTGAGCCAGGTGTAGATGATGAAGCCCATCGTCGCCGCTACCAGCAGCGGCACCCAGCCGCCCTCGCTCACGCGCAGCAGGTTGGCGCCGAAGAAGAACAGATCCAGCGCCAGGAACGGCGCGATCAGCAGCGCGGTCCACACCGGCTCCCAGCGCCAGAAGCGCCAGGCGATGATGAACGACAGGCAGGTCGTCACCACCATCGTCCCGGTCACCGCGATGCCATAGGCCGCCGCCATCGCCGTGCTGGACTTGAAGCCGATCACCAGCATCATGACGCCTGCCAGCAGCAGCCAGTTGACCCCCGGCATGTAGATCTGCCCCATCTGATGCGCGGAGGTCTGCCGGATCGTCATGCGCGGCAGCAGCCCCAGCGCAATGGCCTGGTGGGTGAGCGAATAGGCCCCGGTAATCACCGCCTGGCTGGCGATGATCGTCGCCAGCGTTGCCAGGATCACCAGCGGCGCGCGCAGCGCGCCCGGGGCCATGATGAAGAACCAGTCGGCATTGGCCAGCGGTGCGCCGGTCGCCTGCGCGGTCGCCAGTGCCTTCAGCGCCAACGCGCCCTGCCCCAGATAGTTCAGCGTCAGCGCCGGCCAGACGAAGGACAGCCAGCCCAGCTGGATCGGCTTGCGGCCGAAGTGTCCCATGTCGGCGATCAGCGCTTCTGCGCCGGTCACGGTCAGGAACACCGCCCCCAGCACGAACAGCCCGGTAACCCCGTGCGATGTCATGAAGCTGGCGGCATGCCAGGGATTGAACGCGGCCAGCACATCGGGCGCATCGGCAATGTGCCACAGCCCGAGCGCGGCGAGCGCGACGAACCAGATCGCGCAGACCGGGCCGAACAGCACTGCCACGCTGGCGGTCCCGCGTGCCTGGATCATGAACAGCGCCACCAGGATGCCGATCGTCACTCCCAGGATGACGCTTTGCGACATGCCACCCAGCCCGGGGATGGTCTTGAGCCCCTCCACCGCCGACAGCACCGAAAGCGCTGGCGTGATGATGGCATCGCCATAGAACATCGCCGCGCCAGTAGCACCCAGCAGCAGCACGATCAGCCATTTGCCCCCGGTCGCCCGCTTGGCCAGCGCCATCAGCGACAGCACGCCGCCCTCGCCATTGTTGTCCATCCGGCTGAGAAACAGGACATATTTGAGCGTGACGACGACGATCAGCGCCCACAGCGCCAGCGACAGCACGCCCAGGATTTCCCCGCGCGAGATGCCGTCGGCCGCCGTCTGCGCCAGCGCTTCGCGAAAGGCGTAGAGCGGGCTGGTGCCGATATCGCCATAGACAACGCCAATCGCGCCAAGGGTAAGGGCAGCGAGCGAATTGCGCGGCGCGTGGGATGTTTCCTGCAAGCGAACCTCCTGTGAGAAGGTGCCGCATGCCGCGGATGCACGTTAAGCCGCCATGGGGATTGCCGGTACCCGGCATAAGGATTGCGTAAAGTCGCCAGTCCCGCCGCTACAGAGTCAGAATGACCGCCCCGGCGAACCCTGCCAGAAGGTCACTTTTTCTAATGATATCAGATGTTTGGGAGTGGAGCGGGTGAAGGGAATCGAACCCTCGTATTCAGCTTGGGAAGCTGCTGCTCTACCATTGAGCTACACCCGCTGACTCGCGGTCGCGGCGGCATTGCCACAGGGCGGCGGTGGCGGTCAAGCCGGGCGGCGATCCGCGCGGCGCGCGCTGTGTCGTTGCCTTCGACGGGGCAACGGGGTAGGCAGGCGTCCGGGGCGCGCAGTCTTCCTTCGGGGGCCACAAGGGGCATTGAGCTGGGACATGCTGCATTTCGAGACGATCCCGCTCTGGGGCATCGCGCTGTTCATCGCGCTTGGCTTCGGCGTGTTCGCTGCCTTCCGCTGGTTTGACCGTCGGCATGACCGGCGGATCGAACGCTCCGAAGCAAGACGGCGCGAGCGAGTGGCCCAGCTGCGCAAGGACTGGGACGAAAAGATCGGCGGCAAGGGCCCGGACGGACAGGCCTGACCTGCGACGCGCCGGGCTGAGCCAGAGGCTATCGCAGACGCGATGCGATGGGAAGAAATCGGCGGAGGCGGGTTGATCGCGATCAATTGCACCACTGCGCTTTGAACGGACACTCCCGGCTGTTCCGCGATGACGGAGAGCACGATGCCGCGCCAAGCGGCGGGCATCGTCTCCCCGGACTGGGCGGATTGGCAAAACCACCCGTCGATGGGAGACGATCCATGCAAATGAACGACATGGTGGTCATCAGTACCGATGACCACATCTGCGAACCACCCACCATGTTCGACAACCAGCTTTCCGGCGATTTGCTGGCCAGCGCCCCCAAACTGAAGACCGATCCGCGCGGCAAGAATTACTGGGAATACCAGGGCCACATCCGCGCCTCGATCGGCCTCAATGCGGTGACTGGCCGTCCGTTCGAGGAATATGGCATGGAGCCGACCTCGCTCGATCAGCTGCGCGAAGGCTGCTATGATGTCCACGCCCGGATCGATGACATGGATGTCAACGGCATCGCCGCATCGCTGTGCTTCGGCAATTCCATCGGCTTTGACGGGCAGACCTTCCACAAGGCGGCCGACAAGAAGCTGGCGTTGCGGCACATGCAGGCGTGGAACGACTGGCACTATGATGAATGGTGCATGGCCTATCCGGGGCGCTTCATCCCCATCGGCATCCTGCCGACCTGGGACCAGCAGGCGACCATCGCCGAGATCGATCGCCTGGCGAAAAAGGGCGTGCGCACCGTCTCGATGAACGAGAACCCGACCGTGCAGGGCCTGCCATCGATCCACAACGACTATTGGGATCCGATCTACAAGGCGATCGTCGACAACGACCTGACCATCGCCTGCCATATCGGTTCGGGCAACCCAGCGCCGCACGCGTCGATGGAAACGCCGATCGAGGCGTGGATCAGCACCATGCCGATGTCGGTGGCGCAGGGCGTGGCCGACTGGCTGCAGCTTGAGGAACTGTTCCAGTACCCCAACATGCGCATCGTCGTGGCGGAAGGGTCGATCGGCTGGGTGCCCTATCTGATGGAACGGGCAGACTTTTCCAACTGGCGGCACGGCGTCTGGACCAAATCGCGCTTCCAGGCGAACAACATCAAGCCGTCCGAGCTGCTCAAGAAGCACTTCTGCCACTGCTTCCTGTGGGATCCCTACGGCCTCAAGAACCTGAGCGAAGTGGGCGAGGACAACGTCACCTACGAAGTCGATTACCCGCACTCCGACGCAGTCTGGCCCGATGCCGCCGAAATGCTGTGGCGGCAGGTTGAAGGGCTGACCGACGAGCAGATCGAAAAGGTCACGCACCGTAACGCAGTCAAGTGGTTCCGCTTCGATGCCATGTTCGAACACAACAAGCGTGAAGACCTGACGGTGGGGGCCTGTCATGCCCGCGCCAAGGCCAAGGGAGTGAACACCGCACCCAAATCATCGGGCGGGGCCGTGCCGCTGACCGATGATCGCCCGGTCACGTCTGGCGACATCATGGGCATGTTCCAGGCCCACGCCGAGCGGCGGGCTCAGGAAATGGCCGCAGCCGGCTGACGCAGGCTTTCCGGGCTGTCCCGGGGGCAATGGAGCGCGCGGGGGAAGATGATTCCTCCGCGCGCTTCGTTTTGTTATTCGCAGTAGGCAGGTGCCCGATTGAAGCGCGCGCAATCAGGCCGTGTCTGCAGGCTCCAGCGCACCACGCGGAGTCACCTGCGCAAATTCGATGATGCCGGATACCCGCAGCATGTTGCCGCATTCGGCATGTGGCAGACGGTCTTCCAGAACATAGCCATCCTGCGCCGTTTGGGCAGGCGAATTGCCACGAACGAAGGGAAGAAATCGCGCGATCCGTTCGGCCAAGGTCACCGGGCGGCGGCGCTCATGGCCGATGCAGCACAGGTTTTCATCGAACGAGACGATTTCACCCGCCTGCGAGGCCCGGTTGCGGCACAGTTGCACCAGATCGATCTGCACCCCCCAGCAACGCGGGTTGCCGCACAGGTTGGCACGCGGGCTTGCCGACATGTTGCCCAGGGTTTCTGTGGGCCGGCGCAGTTCCAGCCAGGTAACGATATTCTTGTCATATCCGGGATTGTTGCCGGGATTAGATTCCACGGAAATAACCATCCGGACGAAGTTGGGAACAGCCGCCATGAAACGGCGATGCGATTGATCTTCAGTCACTTCGTCATGAGCCATCGCAGCAGCAGTGCAGACTTTTGGCTCCATAGTCAATCCAATCGATTGCTGCAGTCAGGCTGTTTGCACCAAATCGGATAGTCTTCGATAGATGAGAGGACTTCCGTTTGTGGTCACACACCATCACTAACATGCTTGAGAAGCAACCGATCAGGTTACGATTTATTACATCCGATCTGGATATTTGTGTCGCTGTTACCAGAATGCAACGCCTGGCATGAGCGAATCCGACCTCCGTAAACTCCGATTATTTCCGATTTCCGGAAAATTAACCACATTTCAACCCGCACAGGGCAAATCGGCTCCGGGTCCGCAAACTGCTTCCAGCAGGGGTTCTTGCCATGCCGAATGCCTTTTTCGATCCACCGGTCCTGATCAAGGAGCGACAGGCGATTTCCATCGACCTGACGCAGACGCCCTGGTTCTACAACGATGGCGGTGATCCGACCTACACAGCCAGCCTGCCGTCCGGCGCAGCGGCGCTGACGCCGGCACCGACCGATCCTGCGCTGGCACTGGGCTACGAATATGACGTAACCGGCGACCTCAGCGTCCAGACATCGTCCTACGGGGTCGAAACCCAACTCGGCTTTGCCGGACGGGACATCTATTACGAACCCATGTGGGCCACGCGCGAAGCGGCAGCCGCCTTCGGCATTACCCTGGTCGAACCGGGGCAGGCAATACGCCTTGCCAGCCCGGTCAGCGAACTTTCGCAGTTCGAATATGAATACGGCGTTTTCGCCGGGCACTGGTCCCCCTACCAGAACACCGGCAATGCCCTGCTGACCGTGGTCTGCACCGATCTGGAGCACCACGATTTCCCGCACATCTTCGCGTCCACCGATCCGGTCTATCCGCTGGTCATCTCGGTGGGGCGCTACTGGCCGGGGCGCGGCAGGATCCGCCTGGCCGATCTGTGGGTGCCGCGCGGCAGCGCGCTGTACATTCCGCCTATGCCGCTGGAATTCGGTGCCGAATGCTATGACCTGCACAACAACCGCAATTCCGCGCGCGCCTGCTGGGGCGACATTCACCGCAACTCGGTGAAGACCCACACCCTGCTGCAGAACACCGGCGGCTATTTCTACTGGTTCTGGAACGCGAACGCCACCGTCCACACCCCGCTTGAAGGAGGCGAATGACGATGAACATGCTCGCCCGCCGCGACGATTTCTTCGTCCCCGCCGACCGGCTCGATTACGATGGCGACCTGGGCGTCTACAAGACCCTGCTCGAATCGACCAATGCCATCCCGTGGAAGATCGACTGGGCGACCATGCGGTTCGAATATATCGGACCGCAGATCGAACCACTGCTCGGCTGGACGCAGGACAGCTGGATTTCGGTGGAAGACTGGTCTTCGCGCATGCACCCGGATGACCGCGAAAATGTGGTCAACTTCTGCGTCTCGCAGTCGATGGCCGGGATCGACCACGAAGCCGACTATCGGGCGCTGACCAGGGACAATGGTTATGTCTGGATTCGCGACGTCGTCCATGTGGTGCGCAACGATGCCGGCGACGTGGAATGCCTTGTCGGCTTCATGTTCGACATCAGCGAGCGCAAGAAGATCGAACAGGAACTGCTCGGTCTGCAGAAAAAACTGGAAACGCTGTCCTTCGAAGACGGTCTTACCGGCAT
>JAGWTB010000067.1 GCA_028869175.1 Sphingomonadales bacterium | reverse complement strand
CACCATCTCGCAGCTCATCACCGAGCGTGACTACATGGTCACCACCTATCGCGGCATCCACGATCAGGTGGCCAAGGGCGTTGATCTCTATGGCATGTTTGCCGAAGCGCTGGGCCGCGAGGGCGGCCTGAACAAGGGCAAGGGCGGCTCCCCGCACATCTCGGACCCCTCTTCAGGCTCGATGGTCACCACCGCCATCGTCGGCGCTGGTCCGCCGATTGCCAACGGCCTCGCCATCTCGGCCAAGGAGCGCGGCGAGGACCGCGTGACCATCGTCAACTTCGGTGACGGTGCCACTTCGATCGGCGCGATGCACGAGGCGATGAACCTCGCCGGTGCATGGAAACTGCCGATCATCTTCATGTGCCAGAACAACCAGTGGGGCGAATACACCCAGATCCCCACCTACACCGCCAGCCCCAACTTCTATGGCCGGGCCGAAGCGCTGGGCTTCCGCGGCGTGCAGCTGGACGGCAACGATCCCGCCGCATTCCATGCCGGCATGAAGGAAGTGATCGCTTCGGTCCGCGCCGGCAAGGGCCCGGTGTTTGTCGAGGCCATGACTTACCGGATGGGTCCGCACGCCGGGGTGGGCGACAATTACAACGCCGCCAAGGACGTGCTTGCCGCCGCCAAGGAACGCGCGCCGGTCGAGAAGACCCGCGCGTTGCTGATCGATGCCGGCATCTGCAGCGAGGACGAGCTTACCGCGCTCGAAGCCGCCACCAAGGCAGAAGTCGATGATGCCATCGCCCGCGCCATGGCCAGCCCGGTTACGCCGGTTGCCGAAACCACCATCGACGTTTTCGCCGATGCCACCTGCGTGCCGCGACGCGGCGTCTATCCGGTGCGCGAGGCCGAGGGCGAGCTTGCCGGCCCGACCGAGACCATGACCATGGTCCAGGCGATCCTCAGCGCGCAGACCCTTGCCATGGATGCCAATCCCGAGGTCTTCATCCTGGGCGAGGACGTCGGCGACCCGCAGGGCGGCGTGTTCGGCACCAACAAGGGCCTGCAGACAAGGCTCGGCGACCGCCGCGTGCGCCCCACGCCGATTGCCGAGACGGCAATCATCGGTGCGGCTGTCGGTGCGTCGATTGCCGGGATGAGCCCCATTGCCGAAATCATGTTCCTCGATTTCATGGGCGTGTGCCTCGATCCACTGGCCAATCATGCGGCCAAGCAGCGCTACATGTCGGGTTCGACAACGCATGCTCCCTTGGTGGTTCGTGTTGGCCTGGGCGGCGGCATGGGCGGCTTCGGCGCGCAGCACTCGCAGAGCCTGGAAGCCTGGCTGACCCACACCCCCGGTCTGAAGGTGCTCTATCCGTCAAACCCGGTGGACGCCAAGGGCATGCTGCTTTCGGCGATCAACGATCCCGATCCCGTGGTGATCCTCGAATCGATGATGCTGCTCTACACCCAGAAGGCCGAAGTGCCGACTGGCGACTATCGCATCCCGCTGGGCGTGGCCAAGGTGAAGCGCGAAGGCACCGACGTGACGCTGATTTCCTATGGCTGGGAAATGCTCAACTGCCTCGCGGCGGCAGAGGAACTGGCCAAGGAAGGGATCAGCGCCGAAGTGATCGATCTGCGCAGCCTCGTCCCTATCGACTATGATCGCATCCTGGCTTCGGTGAAGAAGACCGGGCGGGCGGTTGTTGTCCACGCGGCGGTCGAATTCTGCGGCCTCGGTGCGGAAATCTGCTCGACGATCAACGAGGAATTGTGGGGCCAGCTCAAGGCCCCCGCCATGCGGCTGGGCGCGGACTATGCCCCGATCGCCTATTCCAAGGAAATCGAGACCAACCAGGTTCCCAATGCCGGATCGATTGCTGCGCGCGTGCGTGCCGCGATGAAATCCTGATCAAGCGAAAGAGAGAAGCATGTCGACGATCCTGACCATTCCCAAGCTCGAAATGTCGATGAGCGAAGGCACGCTCGCCGAATGGATGGTGGAAAGCGGCACCCACGTAAACGAGGGTGACGTGATCTATACGCTCGAAACCGACAAGACCGCCCGCGAGATCGAGGCCCCCGCATCGGGAACCCTGATGATCAAGGTCGCCGATGGTGAAGTTTACCCCGTCGGCACCGAAATCGGCGAAATCGTCTAACGGCGCTGCCGGGCACTATCCGGTGCGGTGACGGGTTCGCCGCACCCGCCAGACGCCAAAGCGGTGCCAGCCCGCTGCGGAATCATTTTGAACACCCGGTTTCGACCCGTTCGAAGCCGGGTGTTGTCGTTTGTCAGACTGTGACGTCCAATCGTTCATACAAAAGTTGACAAAGCTGAACGAATCCTGCCGAACCTGTGCCACCGCCATTCAGTCTTGTTCAGCCATAAGCACTCTCGAAGCGGCACCCACGCGGCAATCTCGCCACGCTGAGCCGCTGACGGAGAATTGCGATGTTCAAGCTTGTCAGGAAGTCCGCCCTCGCCGCCGCGCTTGCGGCGACTGCCCTTGCCAGCGCCACGCCTGCCATGGCGCAGGACTATCGCGGCCACCGTGGCGGCGGCGACACCGCTGGCGCTGCGATCATGGGCGGGATTGTCGGCATCGCCATCGGCGCGATCATCGGATCGTCGGGCAACCACAACCGCGACCGCAACTATGATCGCCGCTACCGCGACGGCTACGAAGGCCAGGACGGCTACTACCGCGATGGTTACAATGGCCGGGACGGCTACAACGGCCGCGACGGCTACCGCAACCATCACGACCGCGACGACGATGACCGCGATGATGGTTATGCCCGCCGCGGCTACTACGCCGGCGGTTACGGCAACGGCTACAACGGCGGCAGCGGCTATCGCGGCTACTGATCCACCAGACTGTCTTTGCTCCCCCCCTTCCCTCTCCCGACTGCCGGGGGGCACCTGTGGGCGCATGGTCATGCCGCAAGGCGGGCCATGCGCCCCTTGTTTTTCCCGTCCGGTACCGGCAGGGATGCTGACCAGTCGTTCAGCAGGGAGCATTCCGCCATGGTCACCGAAATCGCCGCGATCACTGTCGCCCAGGGTAACGAGGCCGCCTTCGAGCGTGCCATGCGTGACGAGGGCGGGCTGGCCGCGCTGGCGGAATGCCCGGGCGTCATCTCGGTGCGCTTCGGGCGCGGCGTCGAAAGCCCGGACCGCTTCGGCTTCGTCGTCGAATGGGAGTCGGTAGAAGCGCATGCCGCCGCCAAGGACACCGAGAGCTTCGGGCGTTTCCGCGCTGCGATCGGGCCATGGGGCATCGGCGGCGAGATGCAGCACTACGACCTGCGCTGAAGTTCACGGCGGGTTCAGCCGCTGTCTGGCCTGTTCATGACGTCATGGTGCCCGCACCGGCGGGTGCCCCAAGCCATGAGGAGGTTGCCATGGTAGTGAAGTTCACCAAGCCCCTGCTGGCCATCGCGTTTGGCGCAGCCGCCTTGACCGGAGCCAGTCCCGCCGCCGCCCACGACGAATGGCGCGGCCGGCGCGGTGGCGGCGATGATGCCGTGATCGCGATCGGTGCCGGCATCATCGGCCTCGCCATCGGCGCGGCCATCGCATCGGATGACCGCCCGCGTTATGATGACCGGCGGGTCTACTATTCGGATTATCCTGCCTACCCGCGCGGATATTACTACGGCTATCCAGCCTATCCGGTGGTGCGCCATTACGGCTATTATGAAAGCCCGCGCGAAGAATGGCGCGAGCATCATGGCTGGCGCGGAGACCGGCGCGGCTGGCGGCGTGGGGGCTGGTAAGCAGCCGACTCGCAACAGCGGGGTTTAGCCGCTAAGGGACAGCGCCATGAACCCCGCCGACCTGCGCATCGCCCTGTTTTCGGGCAACTACAACTACGTCCGCGATGGGGCGAACCAGGCTCTGAACCGCCTGGTTGGCTATCTGTTGCGGCAGGGCGCGCAGGTGCGTGTCTATTCGCCGACCGTGGACGAGCCTGCCTTTCCGCCGACCGGCGATCTGTTCAGCGTGCCATCGATAGCCGTGCCCGGACGCGACGAATACCGTTTCCCGCTGGCCCTTTCGCCTGCCGTTCGCCGCGATCTGGCGAGCTTTGCCCCGAACATCGTCCATGTCGCCTCGCCGGACATCGTGGCCCACCGGGCGGTCAGCTGGGCGCGCCGCCGCAAGGTGCCGACCCTTGCTTCGGTCCACACGCGGTTCGAAACCTATTTCCGCTATTACAACATGGCCTGGATGGAGCCGGTCGTGGAAGCGCTGCTCCGCCGGTTCTATCGCCGCTGCGACGCGCTGGTCGCTCCGTCCGAAAGCATGGCGCAGCTGCTGCGTGAGCAGCGGATGAATTACGACATATCCATCTGGTCACGCGGGGTGGACCGGGACATCTTCAACCCGGGCCGGCGCGATGCGGCATGGCGCAGCCAGTATGGCATCGGTGAAAACGACATGGTGATCGGCTTCCTGGGCCGTCTGGTCATGGAGAAGGGGCTCGATGTCTTTTCAGACACCATCGACGAACTGCGCAGTCGCGGCATCGCCCACAAGGTTCTGGTGATCGGCGAAGGCCCGGCGCGCGGCTGGTTCGAGGCTCGGTTGCCCGATGCCGCCTTTGCCGGATTTCAGGCCGGCGCAGACCTCGGCCGCGCGGTGGCCTCGATGGACGTGCTGTTCAATCCTTCGGTCACCGAAACCTTCGGCAACGTCACGCTGGAAGCCATGGCCTGCCGTGTGCCGGTGGTGGCGGCGGCGGCCACGGGCAGCCAGAGCCTGGTCGATGACCACGGCTCAGGACGGTTGATTCCGCCAGGCGCGATCCACCAGTTTGCCGAAGCCTTGCGCGCCTATGCCGAAGACCCCGCTCTGCGCGCAGCCCACGGTGCTGCGGGAGAGGCCCGTGCGCAGGAGTTCAGCTGGGACCGCATAAACCAGGCTGTCGCCGATACCTATGTGCGGCTGGTCCGCCAGCGGTCATCGGTTACCGCCTGACCTATCCGTCAGCGCAGTACCCCTGCCTGCTGCTGCCCCCACACGTACCAGATCAGTCCCAGCAGCGCCGCCCATATGGCCGCCGCAAGGCCCGAGACCACCGGCAGACCGCCCAGCTTCATCGCCAGCGTGTTGAACGCCAGCCCCGCCAGCGAAACCAGCAGCGCGGTCAGAGCGTGGCGTGATCGCATCAGCAACAGCACCGAACCGAGCAGCGATCCCCAGACCCCCAAGGCCCAGGCGGCGGTCGCCCAGGGCGGATAGGCGGCGATGGCCGACAGCGTCTCAGGCGGCACATTCTTGAGCCAGGCCTGATTGCCCAGCTTGGTCATCGTGTAATCCAGCGCGCCCATGCTGTTCCACAACAGGCTGAGCACGCCGACGATCCACAAATGCCGGGGTGTTCCCGGCTGCGCGGTACTTTGCTTCACGGCCTTCTCCCCAGTCGACCCGGTTTCAGAGGATACCATGCCGTCTCCCCGGTGCAAAGCACGGCAAACTGCGCTAGCACCGCCCCATGTCCGACCTGTTTCCCGATGATCTTCCTCCCCCTGCCGCGCCCGATGCCGCCGCAGAAGACGCGCCGCTGGCCGACCGGCTGCGCCCGGCCAACCTCGGCGAAGTCATCGGGCAGGATCACGTCACCGGGCCGGAAGGTCCGATCGGGCGGATGGTTGCGGCGGGGCGGCTGTCATCGATGATCCTCTGGGGACCGCCGGGTACCGGCAAGACCTCCATCGCCCGGCTGCTCGCCGATGCAGTGGCCATGCGTTATGTGGCCGTGAGTGCGGTGTTCTCGGGCGTGGCAGACCTGAAGAAGGCCTTTGCCGAGGCCGAAGTGGCGGCCAGGGCCGGCCAACGCACGTTGCTGTTCGTCGATGAAATCCACCGCTTCAATCGCGCCCAGCAGGATGGCTTCCTGCCCTTTGTCGAGCGCGGCACGGTGACACTGGTGGGCGCGACCACCGAAAACCCCAGTTTCGCGCTCAACGCCGCGCTGCTGTCCCGCGCGCAGGTGCTGATCCTCCACCGGCTCGATGCCACGGCGCTGGGTCAGCTGCTCGACAAGGCAGAGATGCTGGCAGGTCCGCTGCCGCTGGATACGGATGCGCGGGCGGCGCTGATCGCCTCGGCGGACGGCGATGGGCGCTTCCTGCTCAACCAGGCCGAAACCCTCTACAATGCGCGGATTCCGGAACCGCTCGACCCCGCCGGGCTGGGCAAATTCCTGCAACGCCGCGTCGCCGTCTACGACAAGGACCGCGACGGGCACTACAACCTGATTTCCGCGCTGCACAAGGCGCTGCGCGGATCGGACCCGCAGGCCTCGCTCTACTACCTCGCGCGGATGCTGACCGCCGGCGAAGAACCGCTCTACCTGCTCCGCCGGCTGGTGCGCTTCGCCAGCGAGGATATCGGCCTCGCAGATCCGCAGGCGCTGGTACAATGCCTTGCCGCGAAGGATGCCTACCAGTTCCTTGGCTCGCCGGAGGGTGAACTGGCCATCGTGCAGGCCTGCCTCTACCTCGCCACCGCGCCCAAATCGAACGCCGCCTATGCCGCGCAGAAGGACGCCTGGAAAAGCGCGCGCGAGACCGGCAGCCTGGCCCCGCCCGCCAATATCCTCAATGCGCCAACGAAGTTGATGAAAGATATTGGTTACGGTGCCGGATATGCCTACGACCACGATGCGGAAGACGGCTTCTCAGGGGCGAATTACTGGCCAGACGGGATGGCGCCGGAAACCTTCTACCGCCCGGTCGAACGCGGCTTCGAACGCGAAGTGGTGAAGCGGCTGGAATGGTGGGATCGCAAACGGCGCGAACGGCGCTTGGGGAACGGTGAATGAAGCAGATGATTTTGACGGCGGCATGCGGTTTGGCGCTGATTTCAGGTGCGGCGGGATGCAAGCCGGCGGACGAGCCGGTCGCACCGGCAAGCCCGGCGGCCACCACGGCAGCGCCTGCCAAGCCCGCAGTCCTCGCCAGTGCGAGTCCGACTCCCGTGCGGCCAGACCTGTCGCAGTGCGAAACCTTGCCTGCGGGCGAGAACGAGGAGCCCCTGCGCACCAAGCCGCTGAAGCTGGCCCCGGCGCTTGCGGCGATCGGTGCCACGGACATGGATCGCATCGCCGTCACCACACTGACCGGCAAGACCTTCTGCCTCGATGCCCGGTTCGTGGGCAGCATCTCCGACCAGTCGGTTACGCCAGACGGGCGTTTCGTGCTGTTTGGCTGGAATGGCTACGAAGCCTATGGTTTCAAGCTGATCGATCGCACCGGCAAGGGCGATGCCTTTGACGTCGGGGCCAAGCCGGTATTCTCCCCATCGCGCAAGCTGATCGCCAGTGTCGAACTGTCGGAATCGGGCTTCGGCGAACTCAGCGGCTTCGAAGTGCTTGCCGTCAATCCGACCGGGCTGGAGCTGAAGGCGCGGCTGGAAGACATTCCGCCGCTGGAAGACTGGCGCATTGATCGCTGGGCAGGCGAAAGCTGCATCGAACTCTCAGGCATCCCCGCCGAACGGGTCGTTCAGACCGAACACACCCAATACAAGGGCATTGCGCGTGATCGCTACGCTGCGCGGCCGTCCGCCGATAGCTGGACGCTGAAGCCGGCACCGGAAGGCTGCGCGGCAAGCTGAGGCGCATGAAGCCCCCGCGCTTCCGCAACTTTGCCGCCATCGACTGGTCGGGCGCAGCGGGCGAGCGCCAGCGCGGCATTGCCGTGGCGCTGTGGCAGGAAGGGGCCGAGCGCCCTGAAACGGTTCGCCCCGGCCACCGCTGGTCGCGGCGAGAGGTGCTGGACTGGCTGGTGAACGACATGCCCGGCGAAACTCTCGCCGGCTTCGATCTGGGCATATCGCTGGCTTTCGCGGACCGGCAGGCCTTCTTCCCCGGCTGGACGGAAAGCCCGCCCGACGCCCGCGCGCTGTGGGCCATGGTCGAGCAACTCGCCTGTCAGGACGAGCATCTTGCCGTGACCAGCTTCGTCGATCACCCCGAAGTCAGCCGCCACTTCCGCCGCCACGGCGCGCGCGAGGGCGATCTGTTCGGCGGTGGACGCGGAAGGCTGCGCGTGACCGAAGAGGAACAGCAAAAGCAGGGTTGCCAGCCCTGCAGCAATTTCAACCTGGTCGGCGCGGCGCAGGTCGGCAAATCGAGCCTGTCAGGGATGCGCCTGCTGCATCGCCTGCCCGCGCGCTTGCCGGTCTGGCCGGTCGATCCCCTGCCCGGTCATGGATCGGTGGTGGTCGAGATCTACACCACCCTCGCCGCCATGGCCGGACGGCGCAGCGCCGGCCGCTCGAAGATGCGCACCTATGCCGATCTCAACCACGCGCTGCACCACCTCGGCAGCGTACCCATGCCCGGTAGTGGACCGATAGACGACCACAACAGCGATGCGCTGGCCACCGCCGCATGGCTGCGCCAGGCCGCATTTCGCCCTGAACTGTGGTCACCCGCGCGCCTGACCGAAGAGATTGCCCGCACCGAGGGCTGGACCTTCGGCGTCCCCTGAGGCTATGAGCGCCACCGGCCAAGGGCCGGCTTAGCTCAGTTGGTAGAGCACCTGATTTGTAATCAGGGGGTCACGGGTTCGAATCCTGTAGCCGGCACCACACCCTCGTCAGCCGCGGCCGCGATAGGAGGCGACGCCCTGATCGGGGAGCCACAGCCCTTCTGGCGGCGGGCCGGATTGCCAGAATACGTCGATCGGGATGCCGCCGCGCGGATACCAGTAGCCGCCGATCCGCAGCCAGCGTGGTTGCATTTCCGCGAACAGGCGCTGGCCGATGCCCACGGTCACGTCCTCATGAAAACCGGCATGGTTGCGGAACGATCCGAGGAACAGCTTGAGCGATTTCGATTCGACGATGGTAGCCGCCGGGGCATAGTCGATCACCAGATGCGCGAAATCGGGCTGGCCGGTAACCGGGCAGAGCGAGGTGAATTCCGGCGCGGCGAAACGCGCAAGGTAGAGTGCGTCGGGGCGCGGGTTGGGCACATAGTCCAGCACGGCCGACTCGGGAGAGGCGGGCAGCGGCGTCTGCTTGCCGAGATGCATCGGCGCGGTAGGCGGGCTTTGCGGTGTGTCGCTCATGCCATGCCCATGCCTCCATCGTGCCCGCGAGACAAGTCAGCGGTTGGAAGGTGCGGGTTCACCGCCTATTCAGCGCCGCGCCGGGATGGCCGGCGGATGGAGAGAAACAGGGTGCGCTTGCGGATTTCGGGAATGATCGGGGCAGCCTGGCTGGCAATGGTCGCCGGGCCGCTGAATGCGCAGGCGGTAAGCGATTTCAAGCTGCCCAGCGCCAGCCCCTCGCCTGCACCGCGTGCGCAGGGCCCGGTCGATGCGGAAAATCCCGTAGCCGCGCCGCGCCCGGTGCCGACCGAGACGCCATCGACCGCACCTGCACCGACGGCCTCCCCCAGCCCGGCTCCGAGCCCGGCCGCGCCTGCCGCCAGTACCCCCGCAGCGCCCCGCCCGACAGCGACGCCGCGCCCGCGCGCCGCCGCACCGGTGCCAGCGCCTAGCCAGACCCCACCGCCCGACCTGGTTGTCATCGCTTCGCCCAGCGCGGTTCCCTCCGCGCTGCCATCCGAACCTTCGTCTGTGCCCGCGCCGCTGCCCGCTGCTACCCCGCAGGCGCAGGAACTGCCCTGGCCATGGATCGGCGGCGGCGCGGGGCTGCTGGCGTTGCTTGCTGGCGGCGCTCTGTTCGCGCTGCGCAGGCGCGTCGCCGAACCTAAGGTAGAACCCGAACCCGACGTTGCTGAAGTGCCGGAACCACGCGAACTGCCCGCTCCGGCCCCGCTGACCCTGCCCGAACCCGCCTTTGCCGCGCCGCCGGTGGCAGGGGTGAACATAGCCCTCACGCCGCAGCGCCTCAGTGCCACCTTGATGAACCTCTCGGCCGACTATGCGCTAGAACTGACCAACACCGGCTCGATTGACCTGATCGGCCTGTCCATCGCCGCCGACATGATCGGCGCCCATGCCTCTCTGCCAGCCGAGCGGCAGCTTGCCGGCGATAGGCTGGCGCTGCCCGAATTGCATGCAGTCAGCAAGCTTGCACCGGGCGAGCGCCACGCGTTGGCCGGCACCTTGCGTCTGCCACTCTCGGAGGTGACGCCCATCCGCCAAGGCGACGCCGCGCTGTTCGTGCCGCTGCTGCGGCTGCGGCTCACCGCGCAGGCCGGCGATTCGCCGATCGTGCTGGTGCGCACCTGGGTGCTGGGTGAACCGCCCGTGGCCGCTGGCGGCGGCCTGCGGGCTTTCCGGCTGGACCTTGGCCCGCGCATCTATCCCGATATTTCCGCGCGCCTGCTGTAGTTTCCCGCCGCAAACCCCCTCGACGGTTTATCCTTGCGCGTCTAAGCCTTGTGCGGTGCAGCGGATTGAGGAGTACGCGCGCGCTATGGATAGCCTTGTCACCACCGAGTGGCTCGCCAACGAAATGGGTGCGAGCGACTTGCGCATTGTCGACGCTTCGAAGCACCTGCCCGACGCGCATCGCGATGCGAGGGTGGAGTATGAGGCGGCGCACATTCCCGGCGCGGTCTTCATGGACCTGGGCGACCTGGTGGACAGCCATGCCCCGGTCGAGAACACCCTGCCCCCGGCAGAGAAGTTCGCCAGCCGCATGCAGGCGCTGGGGCTTGGCGATGGCAGCCGGATCGTTCTCTATGACGACAGCGCGGTGAAAACCGCCGCGCGCGCATGGTTCATGCTCAAGCTGTTCGGCGCGCATCAGGTGGCCATCCTCGACGGCGGCCTCGCCAAATGGAAGGCCGAAGGCCGCCCGTTGGCCAGCGGCGTGGAACGGTTGCGACAGCGCCACTACACGGCCTGGTCAGACCCGAAGAAGGTGCGCAGCAAGGCCGATGTGCTCAGCAATATCGAGCGGCAGGCCGAACAGGTGGTCGATGCGCGCGGCGCTGGACGCTGGGCCGGCACCGACGCCGATCCGCGACCGCATATCGCCAGCGGGCATATCCCCGGATCGTTCAACGTCCCCTATACCGCGCTGTATCAGGCGGACGGCACGTTCAAGGACAAGACCGGGATCAAGGCCGCCTTCGAGCAGGCCGGGATCGACCTTGCCCGCCCCGTTGTGACCAGTTGCGGCAGCGGCGTTACCGCCTGCGTGCTCGCCTTCGGGCTGCACCTGCTCGGCAAGGATGACGTGGCGCTCTATGACGGCAGCTGGACCGAATGGGGCGCAGACCCGGCCACCCCCAAGGCCACCAAGGTTCCGGCCTGAGTGGGAACATCCGGCAAAGATCAGTCGTCCCGTACCCGCCTCGTCACCGGCGGGCGGCGCAAGGACTGGACCGGGGCGGTGGTCAATCCGCCGGTCTGGCGCGCCAGCACCCACCTCTATGAAGACATGGCGGCGCTCAAGGCCGCGCGGCCCAATGCCGATGGCCAGTTCTACTATGGCCGGCGCGGCGCGCCGACGCAGTGGGCCTTGGCCGAGGCACTGACCGAGCTGGAACCCGGCGCGGCGGGAACCATGCTCTATCCATCGGGGGTCGCGGCGATTGCCGGGGCCTTGCTGACCGTGCTGCGCCCCGGCGACGTGCTGTTGATGACCGATAACGCCTATGAACCCAGCCGCGCCATGGGCCGGGGCCTGCTGGCGGACTTCGGCGTCGAGACGCGCTGGTTCGATCCGCTGGACCTGGCCGCGTTCGAGACAGCGATCTGCGAACGGACCCGCGCGGTCCTGCTCGAAGCGCCCGGCAGCCTGACCATGGAAGTGCAGGACGTGCCCGCGCTTTGCGCGGCTGCGCGGGCACGCGGGGTTACCTCGGTGCTCGACAATACCTGGGCCAGTCCATTGGGGTTTCAGGCATTGGCGCACGGCGCGGACATTTCGGTGATGTCGCTGACCAAGCACGTCGGCGGTCATTCCGACCTGATGATGGGCAGCGCCAGCGCGGGGGCAGACTGGTACACCGGCATGCGACGCACCGCGCAGGCGCTGGGGCAGGTCGTCTCGCCCGATGACGCGGCGCTGGCGCTGCGCGGCCTGCGCACCATGGGCCTGCGGCTGGAGCATGAGACGGCAAGCGCGCTGCGGATCGCCGAATGGCTCGCCCTCCGCCCCGAAGTGGGCAAGGTGCTCTGCCCGATGCTCCCCGGATCGCCCGGGCATGACCTGTGGCGGCGCGATTTCACCGGCGGCTGCGGCCTGTTCAGTTTCGTGTTCAAGGGCGGCACGGCAGATGCGCGCAATGCCTTTATCGATGCGCTGGACCTGTTCGGTATCGGCTATTCGTGGGGCGGGTTCGAAAGCCTGATCACCCCGGTCGATCCCGCGCCGATCCGCACCGCTTCGCGCTGGCCGCTGCCCGGCATGGCCGCGGACGACCGGTTTGGCGTGCGTCTCTCCATCGGTCTGGAGGACACCGACGACCTTATCGCCGACATCGAGCAGGCGCTGCGCGTCTGGAGCGCGTCATGACCCTGCCCGAAGCCATCGGTGCGGTGATGAAACGGCTCGATGGATTCGGTTTCGACATCGGCAATTACCGCATCTCGCTCTATCGGGCGCTGCTGATCCTGATCGTTGTTGGCGGCATGCTCGTGGTTGCGCGGCTGGGCAGCGGGTTCGTCCGCAAGCTGTTCCGCCGGCTGACCCGGCTCGATTCGGCGCAGCAACTGCTGGGCGAAAAGCTGGTCACCATCGCGGTCTGGCTGCTGTGCTTCTTCACCGCGATCGATATTCTGGGCATCGACCTGACCGCGCTCGCCGTGTTTTCGGGCGCTTTCGGCCTTGCGGTGGGCTTCGGCCTGCAGAAGACCTTCGGCAACCTGATCGCCGGGATCATCCTGCTGATGGACCGCTCGATCAAGCCAGGCGACGTGATCGCGGTGAACGACGGCAAGAATTCCGTGGTCGGCCAGGTCAATCGTATTGGCATTCGCGCGGTTTCGGTGATTACCCGCGACAAGAAGGAATTCCTGATCCCCAACGAAAACCTGATGATCAATCAGGTGGAAAATTGGTCCTACTCCTCACGCGACATCCGCATCAGTGTTCCCGTATCCGTCGCCTATGGCACCGATCTTGACCTTGCCGAGCGGCTGATGCTCGACGCCGCCAGCGGCACCGAACGCATCCTCGCCTATCCCGAGCCGGTGGTGCGGCTGATTGCACTGGGCGAAAGCGCCATGCAGTTCGAACTGCGCATCTGGATCGACGATCCCGAAGACGGGCTGGGCAATGTCCGCTCCGATCTGCTCAAGGCAGTATGGCACCGGTTCCAGCAGAACGGCGTGCAGGTGCCCTACCCCCAGCGCGACATCCACATCCGCGAATGGCCGCAGAACGGGCCGATTGCGAACCAGCCGCAATAAATCCTTCCCCCCGCCCAAGCCATTCTGACTCGCCTCCACGACAAAGCTGCGGCAAGGCGGCATCATGCAGAACCTGTCCCCCACCCCGGCGAAGGTATGGCTGGTCGGTGCCGGCCCCGGCGATCCCGACCTGCTGACGCTGCGCGCCGCGCGGCTGGTGATGAATGCGAAGCTGATCGTGCATGACGGTCTGGTCGATCCGGCGATCCTGGCCATGGCCCGCGCCGGCACCCGGCTGATTTCCGTCGCCAAGAGCCGCGCGCGGCACACGATGAAGCAGGATGACATCAACGCCCTGCTGGTGCGTGAGGCGCTGGCGGGCAACGAGGTTGTCCGGCTCAAGGGCGGCGATCCCTTCGTCTTCGGTCGCGGCGGCGAAGAGGCTGAGGCCTGCCGCGCGGCCGGCGTGCCGGTTGAAGTCGTCCCCGGCATCAGCGCCGCAATGGGCGCTGCCGCCGCTGCGCAGATCCCCCTCACCCACCGCGATGCCGCCAGCATCGTCACCTTCGTCGCCGGCCAGTGCAAGGGGCTGGCCGAGCAGGACTGGGCCGGGCTTGCCGGCAAAGGCCGCACGCTGGTGATCTACATGGGCGTCGCGACCGCCGAAGCCATCGCCGAAAAACTGATCGCCGACGGTCTGGCACCGGATGTGCCTGTCGCGGTGATCGAGAACGCCACTCGTACCGACATGCGCGTGCTGCGCGGACCGCTGGCCGGTCTGGCCGCGCTGGTGGAGCGCCACAAGGTGAAGAGCCCCGCGCTGATCGTCATTGGCGATGTCGCGGCGCGAGAAGACAATGCATTGCGCGAAGTCGCGCTGGAGGTTGTGAAGTGAAGATCCTGACAGGCAATGACCTGAAGACCGGTGCCGTCACATGGTGGGACGGCTCCTCGTGGTCGCTCCACGTTGAAGAGGCGGCGGACGTCGGTGAACATGGCGATGATATTGCCGCGCGCGAAAATGCCGCGCGCCGCGTCGTCGCCCCCTATGTGATCGACGGCGTTACGGGCTCGGACGGCGTCCGCCCTGCCCACATCAAGGATCGCATCCGCGCGCTCGGCCCGACCGTGCGCCTCGACCTTTCCCTCAAGCCTGCCGACGCTGACGCAGGGAATTGGGTTATTTGATTCACACGCAACAGCCGTTCGTGTCGAGCGAAGTCGAGACACGGCGCGCAAGGTGTCTCGACTTCGCTCGACACGAACGGGAATAGGTTCGCAAACCATGTACCAGTACGACCAATACGACCAGGCCATGGTCGATGCCCGCGTCGCGGAGTTCCGCGACCAGGTGCGCCGCCGTCTCGATGGCAGCATGACCGAGGAACAGTTCCGCCCGCTGCGGCTCATGAACGGACTCTACCTGCAGCTCCACGCCTACATGCTGCGCGTCGCGGTGCCCTATGGCACGCTGTCGAGCGCGCAGATGCGGATGCTGGGCGACATCGCCGACAAGTACGACCGCGGCTATGGCCACTTCACCACCCGCCAGAACATCCAGTACAACTGGATCAAGCTGGAAGA
>JAGWTB010000066.1 GCA_028869175.1 Sphingomonadales bacterium | reverse complement strand
CGGCGAGCCGGGCGAATGCGCGGCGCGGTTCGGGATCGGCGATGTGCACCGCGCCCTCGACCTTCGCTTCAGGCCGGGCGACCAAGCCTTTCCGCAACGCGTGTGCAAGCAGATCGCGGTTTTCGATCCTGCCGACCAAATCTCTCGGTAAATCTTCGTAAAACCGGACAAACGAACCCGAGTTCATATCCGGCAACTCGGGCATGTTGAACACCCCGTGAAAGCCGAACGCCTCCGAACTGCGCGGGGTGCGTTCATAGGCAAAGCTCAGGGCAAGGTCAGGGGGAGCAAAAGCAATGCCGAAATCATTGGTCAACCGATCACGTCCATCGCGGCAAATAGCCAGATCCTCAGCAATGCCCGTGTCCAGCCCAGCGCTCGCACAGGCTTGCAACAGCCTGCGTGAGCGCAGCGAAAACCCGCCGTTGCCAACAATCATCGACGGCCCCAGATGCACCCAGGGCGCGCCAACGTAGTCGTATTTGAGAAAAGCGTCGGTCCAGTTGCCCGCATCGAGCACATAACCATCCCATTGCACGCACAGCACGAAATCGGTGCGGATATGCGAAGCAAGGTCACGCAACATGAAGCGGGAGTAAGCGTCGCGCGATTCAATCGGTGCGATTGCGACCCGCCGTATTCCGGCCAGTTCTGCCGTGCCGGGTTCCACATCGCTGAACAGCACCGCATCTGCATAACGAATTCCTGCCATCGAGTTCCGCATGGCACGCAACGTCTGGGGAACAGCAACGCTGGTGGCGGCGATCAACGTCACCTCTGGCAAATCAACGTCCCCATCGGGCGTGGTGCGCTTCGGGTGGGCCAAGTTTATCATGGTGCCAAGACTGCCCGTTCCGAACTGCGCAGCAGCAACGGGTGCTGGTAGGGATCGATGACGCTCTCGGTGTGCCATCGGGATTGGAGCGCTGCCAGTTCAGCCCGGAATCGGGCCCGGTTGGCTGGATCGAAGTCACTGCCGCGCGTTTTCGATTCGTGATGGATCAGGACCGCCTCGGCCACGAACACGTTACGCAGCCCTGCCCGTGCGAGTTTGAGGCAGAAATCGACATCGTTGAAGGCCACGCGGAAGCAGGCATCATCCATGCCACCCACTGCAAGATAATTCTCCCGTGAAACGAGCAGGCATGCAGCAGTCACCGCCGAAACATGGCGGGTTGTCCGGTGCATCCAGCGGAAGCCTTCGACATTCTTGTCGACGTGCCGGTGGACATGCCCCGCAGCCTGACCGACCCCCACCGCCACGCCGGCATGCTGGACTGTTCCATCGGGATAGAGCAACAATGCCCCCGCCGCCCCGCAGTCCGGGCGTACGGCGTGACGCATGAGTGCGGTGAGCCACCCCGGTTCCGGCAGCTCGATATCGTTGTTGAGCAGGCAAACGAAGTCACCTCGCGCCGCCTGCACCGCCAGATTGTTTATCGCCGAAAAATTGAATCGCCCGCGATGACGCAGCACCGTCACGCCGTTTGCCGCCAGGGCAGCCAGATATTGCCGCGTTTCCGGAAACTCGCTGTCGTTGTCGACCACGATGACTTCGATTTCACCGGCGTATTCCGTCCGGTTCACGCCAGCGATACATACCTGCAGCAGATCGATGCGATCACGCGTGGGTATGATGATCGACACAGCGG
This sequence comes from Sphingomonadales bacterium, assembly GCA_028869175.1. GTDB lineage: Bacteria > Pseudomonadota > Alphaproteobacteria > Sphingomonadales > Sphingomonadaceae > Novosphingobium. The sequence goes on along the minus strand of JAGWTB010000066.1, from coordinate 13,360 downwards.
GCGCGGGTGTCGGCAGGGGAAACACGGGGCGCAGACCGCCTTGTGGACCTTCAACCACAACGAGGTCTTCCAATCCGGGCCATTCGCGCAACAGGGCGGTCTTGCGCTCTGATACTCGGTCCGTCGGGACTTCGCGCGACAGCCGGTGGGTGAGGATCAGTGGAACGTGCAGGCAGGTCGCATGGCTAACCTGCTGTGCAACCTTGGCCAGGAATTCATCAGCCAGGTCAGAAAAGCCGCCACTGGCCGGCAGGTTGCGAAGCGCTTCCAGACTACGATCAGCACAGATCAGGCTGGCGCCGGTCAGGCCATCAGCCGCCAGGAAAACCAGTTCGTCCCAGTCTGGCTTGAGCCAGGGCCGTGACCGGGCACCGCCGTCCAGCACGTCCTCGTCCCAATATACGACATCGGCCAACGGGTGAGCAGCAAGTGCTGCAACAATGTGCTGTGCGGCAGAATTTGCGATCCGGTCGCTACCGCGAAGAGGCAGCAGCCAGACGCGTTCCGGCAGGTGCGACAACGCGTCACGCAGACTCGCAATGGCCTGCGTACGATCCGCCTCGGCAATGACGGTAATGGCGATTTCCGGTTCGAACGCAGCGCGAACCGAGGCAACCGATGGAGTGTCCTGCGCCGAGCTACCGTCACACAGCCACACGACGAGGCGCGAAACAGGGATTTCGCCAGCGATCAAAGGCGGAGCTTTCGCCAGAAGCTGCGGTTCGGAGCGCCTGATCCAGCGCCGATAGTAGGCAGGACTTGACGACGCCGCACCGACAATCGCATTTCGCCCCCGGACGCGGTAGCCACAGGCAAAATCGAACATGCCGCGCAGCGTCACCCCGGCATCGCCGCGCAACCCGCAAGCCACGAGCGAAACTGCGCCGCCAATGTGAGCAAACAGTCCGCGCAAGTTCATGTGGCCGGATGCCGTCAATCACGCGTCATGACTTATTGGCTATCAACGCCTTCAAATACTGCCCATAGGGTGCCTTGCCCAGATCGGCGATCAGTCGCTCCATTTCAGCAACCCCGATAAAGCCCTGATGGAAAGCGATTTCTTCCGGGCAGGCGATCTTGAAACCCTGCCGACGTTCCAGCATCCGGACGAACTCGGCAGCGTCGATCAGGCTGTCAGGGGTTCCGGTGTCGAGCCAGGCATAGCCGCGCCCCATGATCTCGACCGAGAGTTCCCCCTTTTCCAGATAGGCCCGGTTGACATCGGTGATCTCGAGTTCGCCGCGCGCGGATGGCTTGAGGTTGGCAGCGATGTCCACCACTTGCTCGTCATAGAAATAGAGGCCAGTCACGGCCCAATTCGACCTTGGTTTTACCGGCTTTTCCTCAATCGTAACGGCGCGCATGTCTTTGTCGAACTCAACCACGCCATAACGTTCGGGGTCCGAGACGTGATAGGCAAAGACGCTCGCCCCGGAAGGCCGCGCCATGGCGTTGCCGAACAGGTCGGTTATGCCGTGACCATAGAAGATGTTATCCCCCAGGATAAGCGCCGACGGGCCACCGTGCGCAAAATCGGCACCGATGATATAGGCTTGAGCCAGTCCGTCAGGACTGGGCTGCACGGCATATTCGATCTGCATGCCCCACTGCGAGCCATCGCCCAGCAGCGACTGGAAACTCGGCGTATCGCGCGGCGTGGAAATAATCAGGACCTCGCGAATCCCCGCGAGCATCAAGGTTGACAGCGGATAATAAATCATCGGCTTGTCATAGATCGGCATGAGCTGCTTTGATGTCACCAGCGTCATCGGGTGCAAACGCGTGCCGGATCCGCCCGCGAGAATGATTCCCTTCATCGTATTCACACCTTTCCGTCGATCGGCGCTGACAACAGCTCAGCGATAATATCCTTCACGCCTGACTGCCAGAGAGGCGGAACAATTCCGAAGTCTCGCGCAATCTTGCTGGTATCGAGACGGGAGTTGACAGGCCTGCGAGCGCGCGTGGGGAACTCCGCTGAGGTGATTGCCGCCACAACCGGACTTGGCCCGCCAAGCGGTGCAGCCAGATCAAAAATGGCTTGCGCCAGTTCGCACCAACTTGCTTGGCCGGCGCCAACGAAATGATAGATGCCGACAGGAGCTTGCGCATCCTCGATCAGCCGCACCGCGATCATGCGCAGAGCGAAAGCGATGTCTGCGGCGGTAGTCGGGCAACCCACCTGGTCCCCTACCACGGTCAACCGATCCCGCTCGGCACCGAGCCGCAGCATCGTCTTGAGAAAATTCGCCCGGTGCGCGCTGAGCACCCAGGCCGTGCGCAACACGACCGCACGCGGATTGGCCGCGCGAACCGCCAGTTCACCAGCCAGTTTGCTCGCGCCATAGGCCCCCACAGGTCCAACAGGATCGTCTTCACGATAGGGGCGGTCAGCCGAACCATCGAAGACGTAGTCGGTAGAGACATGGATAATCGGCGTGCCAGAGCGCGCCGCAGCTTCCGCCAACCATGCCGGGCCCTGCGCATTGGCAAGAAAAGCATCTGCCACATGGTCTTCCGCCGCATCGACTGCCGTCCATGCCGCACAGTTGATCACGCAATCCCAGCGTTCGCCGCAAAAATAAGCTGCAATCGCGTCGGGCGATGCCAAATCGAGTTCGGCCCGTGTAGGAAAGCGTATTTCCGCGCCCGTTGGCCAAGCTTGCCGGGCCAGTTCAAGCCCAACCTGTCCGGCACCGCCGGTTACCAGAACACGCATCGAATTTGCTCCATCGCGCTGCCGCGCTCAGTCTGCCAGTGGTTCGAGCGGATGACCATCGTAGGCAAAACCACTGACAAAGTCCGCCAGGACCGGCAAGGCCGCATCCTTGGGCGAAAGCAACGGCTGATTGCCGCCAAGCGGCCAGTCGATTCCGATGTCCGGGCAATCCCAGCGCACCCCTCCATCACATTCGGGGGCATAGTAGTCCGAAACCTTGTATATCACTTCACAATCGGGCTCGAGCGTTATGAAAGCGTGGCCAAAACCCACTGGAATGAACAACTGGTCACCGTTTTCCGCGCTCAGTTCCGCACCGACATGCTGGCCATAGGTGGGCGATCCAGCACGCAGGTCGATCGCATAGTCCATGATCCGCCCGCGCGTACAGCGCACCAGCTTTGCCTGTGCATGTGGCGGATTCTGGAAATGGATACCCCGAATTGTCCCGACGGGTTTCGAATAGGAATGGTTATCCTGCACGAAGGAGACATCAACTCCGAAATCGCGCCACTTGCGATCCACCCAAGTCTCGGAAAACCACCCCCGATCGTCAGGAAAACGCCGTGTGTGAACAATTTTGACCGGCATCTTTTCCAAAACAATTCTGTTAAATCATTGACTTCCACTGTTATAGCCATGGGGCGTGGGTTTTGCAAGTGCGAAGCGCCGGTCACGCTGTGTCAGACCTGCGCGATTTCCCTTCACAAGGGCTGTGCCGGCAAGGCCCTCGCCACTACCGCCGCCGTATCCGCCACCAGCGCCTCAACCCCCTGAGCCGTGGGGTGGATGTGATCCGCTTGCCTCAGCCCCGGCTTGTCGATCACTGCCTGCAGGAAGAAAGGCACCAGCGCCGCATGGTGCTGCTTCGCCAGCTCGGGGTAGATGGGGTTGAACTTGCCCGCATAGTCCGTCCCCAGGTTCGGCGGGGCCAGCATGCCCAATAGCATCGCCTTGATGCCACGCTTGTCGAGTTCGGCAAGGATCGCGTCCAGGTTGGCGCGGGTCTGTTCCGGTGGCAGGCCGCGAAGCATGTCATTGCCGCCGAGGCTGATGATGACGAGGTCCGGCTTGTCTTTCAGGCTGCCTAGCGTGAAGGACAAGCGCTGCCGGCCGCCGGCGGTGGTATCACCCGAAACGCCGGCATTGGTCATGTGGGCATTGATGCCTTGCGCCCGCAGAGCCGCTTCAAGCCGATCCGGATAGCTCTCGCCAGGCCTCAGGCCATAGCCGGCGAACAGGCTGTCTCCCAGCGCCACGATGCGGCGCTCCGGCCCCATGACAGGAATTTGCGGCGGTGCGTCGATTGCCGAGGTCGCCGGAGCCTGCGGTGCGTCAGCCTGCCGGCTGTCGCATCCGGCCAGCGCCAGCATGGCGGCGAGCAGCGGCATCGCGTACACTTTCATACACCTGTCTCCTTGCGGCGAGTGGCATAGCTATGCCATCCCGCCCCGGTGACAAGTCCCTCCCCAGCGATCTCCGCGCATAACCTGACCCTTACGCTCGGCAGCGGCGAGGCTGCCGTAGCGATCCTCAAGGGGATCGACCTTGCCGTGCCGCAGGGCCAGACCCTCGCGCTGCTCGGCCCGTCGGGCTCCGGCAAAAGTTCGCTGATGGCGGTTCTGTCCGGGCTGGAGCGCGCGACCTCGGGCAGCTTGTCGGTTGCCGGCGAAGACTTTGCCGCGATGGACGAGGATGCCCTGGCCCGCGCCCGGCGGGGACGGATCGGGGTGATCCTGCAGGCGTTCCACTTGCTGCCGACCATGACCGCGCAGGAAAACGTGATGACCCCGCTGGAACTGGCGCGGATCGACGGCGCCGGGCAGCGCGCCCGTGCCGAGCTGGAAGCGGTCGGTCTAGGACATCGGCTGCACCACTATCCGGCGCAGCTTTCCGGCGGTGAGCAGCAGCGCGTTGCCATCGCCCGCGCCCTTGCCCCGCGCCCCGCGCTGGTTTTCGCCGACGAGCCGACCGGCAACCTCGATGGCATGACCGGCGGCAGCGTGGTCGACCTGTTGTTCGCTCGCCGCGCCGAAGCGGGCGCAACGCTGGTGATCATCACCCATGATCCCGCGCTCGCCGAGAGATGCGAGCGGGTGATAACCCTCGCCGATGGCCGGATCGCCAGCGACAGCGCCGCGTGAGACCATTGGAAACGTCGCCCGCCAAAAGCCCTCTCCTCATCAGCGGAGGGGGGTAATGCCCGCTGCCCCCCTCCCCTGGTCGACCGCCTGGCGCATTGCCCGGCGCGATCTGTCGGCGCGGTTTCGTGGGCTGCGGTTGTTGCTCGCTTGCCTCTTCCTGGGCGTCGGCGCCATTGCCGCGATCGGCACGCTGACCGGTGCCATCGAGCGCGAACTGGCGACGCGCGGGCGGGCGATTCTGGGCGGCGACATCGAGGTGGCTGTCTGGCAGCGCGGGCTGAACGACGCGGAAACCAAGGCCCTCACCGGCATTGGCACGCTTTCCGGCGGCACCCGGATGCAGGCCATGGCCGAAGCGGGCGAGAACGCCGCACCGGTGGAACTGAAGGCCGTCGCCGCCAACTGGCCGCTGGTCGGACACCTGAATTTGGCGGACGGGCGCAGTGTCGGTGCACCGCCGGAGGGCGTGGCCTGGCTCGCCGAGGGTGCGGCAGAGCGGTTGGGCGTGGCCCGGGGGCAGCACTTCACGCTCGGCGGCCAGATGCTGACTGTCGGCGGGATCATCGCCGATGAGCCGGACCGGCTGGGCGAAGGCTTCGCACTCGGGCCGACGGTGATCGTTGGTGAGAGCTTTCCGGCGCGCGCCGGGCTTACAGCGCCGGGATCGATGTATCGCAGCAAGGTGCGCCTGGTGCTGCGCCCGGGCCTCGATCCACAGGCAGCAGTGGATCGTCTCAAGGCGAAGTTCCCGGCGGCAGGATTCGAGTTCAAGACCCGCGACAACGCTGCCCCGGGCGCCGATCGTTTCGTCAGCCGGATGGGCGAATTCCTCGTGCTGGTCGGACTGGCCGCGCTGGCCATTGCCGGGATCGGTATAGGCGGCGGCGTGTCATCCTACCTTGAGGCAAGGCGGACCAGCATCGCCACGTTGAAGGTGCTGGGCGCATCGAGCGGAGACATCGCGCGGATCTATCTGTTGCAGGTCACCGCCGCCGCGCTCGCCGGGTCGCTGGCAGGCCTTGCCGCCGGCGTGCTGGTGACGCCGCTGCTGGCGCGCGCGCTGGGCAGCCTGCTGCCGGTGACGCCGGGCTTCGTGCTCGATGCCGGCGCGCTGACCCGGGCCATGGCTTACGGCCTGCTCGTCGCCATGGTCTTCGCCGCGCCGCCGCTCGCCGCCGCGCGGCATTTCCCGGCGATGGCGCTGATGCGCGCCCGCATCGCGCCGCTGGCGGGAACGCTGCGCACCGCGTGGCTGCCGGTCGGGCTGGGCCTTGCGCTGATCGCCCTGCTGGCGCTGCTGAGTGCGGCACAGGTGATGGTTACCGCCACTTTCCTTGGTGGCACGGCGGTGCTTCTCGGGGTGCTGGCGCTACTGGGCCGGGCGATCCGTGGCCTATCCGCACGCCTGCCCCGCCCGCGTGACCCCATGCTGCGCGCCGCACTCGCCAACCTGCACCGCCCCGGCGCGCAGACGGGCGCACTGGTGACGGCGCTGGGCTTCGGCCTGTCCGCCTTCGTGCTGCTCGCGGCGATCCAGACCAGCCTCGATGCCAACATCATGGCCCGCGTTCCGCAGCGCGCGCCGGATTACTTCGTCATGGACGTCCCCCGGGACCGGCTCGCCGAGTTCACGGCGGCGGTCAACCAGACCGCGCCGCAGGCCCGGATTCGCACGGTCCCGGCACTGCGCGGCGCGATTCTGGCCTACGGACCCGCAGGCGCGATGACTCGCGTTGCCGACATGAAGGACATCCCCGACGGCAGCTGGGCGCTGCGCGGCGAGCGCGGGCTGACCTATTCCGACACCGTGCCCGAGGGCAACAGTCTTACCGCCGGGCACTGGTGGCCGCGCGGCTATAGCGGCGAGCCGCTGGTTTCAGTCGATGAAAAGCTGGCCGAAGCGCTCGGCCTCAAACTGGGAGACGAGCTGACCATCGGTCTGCTCGGGCTGGAGCGCACAGCCAGGATTGCCTCACTGCGGCGGATCGACTGGGATTCGATGGGGTTCAACTATGTGCTGGTGTTCTCGCCCAACGCCATTGCCGATGCGCCGCACAACCTTGCGGCGACGATAAACCTGCCCAAGGGCACCCCCACCGGCGGGCTGCTGCGCAAGCTGGTCCGCGCCTTTCCATCAAGTTCGGTGATCGAAACCGGCGGCCTGCTGCGTGATGCCCGGGCATTGCTGTCTCAGATGAGCATGGCGATCCTGGCTGCCGCATCGGTGGCGGTGCTGGCGGGAATTGCGGTTCTGCTTGGCGCGATTGCCGCCGCGCGGGCGAGCCGGCTCTATGACAACGTGATCCTGCGCGTACTCGGGGCGAGCCGGGGGCAGTTGTTGCTGCTGCAGATGGCCGAATATGCGGCGCTGGCGCTGGTGCTGGCACTGGTTTCGCTGGTGCTGGGCAGCGGCATCGCCTGGCTGGTGATCGTGAAACTGTTCGCGTTTGACTGGCTGCCCGACTGGCCGCGCGTGCTGGCGGTGCTGGGTACCGGGCTGGCGCTGGTGCTGGGCTTCGCACTTGCGGGATCGCTGCCGCTGCTGCGCGCTCGCCCGGCGCAGGCGCTGCGGGAGTTGTGATGTTAACCGCTTTCCGCCTAGGAACCGCGCCATGACCCAGACCGAAACCCTCACCGTCCGCGAACTCATGGAGCAATGCGGCGTCGCCTTCGGCACCAGCGGTGCGCGGGGCGAGGTTGTCGCCATGACCGACCGGGTGTGCCACAGCTACACCGCCGGATTCCTCCAGTACCTTGGCGAAGTGGGCGAATTCGCCCCCGGCGCGCGTGTGGCGCTGGCGGGTGACTTGCGCGCCTCCACACCCCGCATCCTGGCCGCCTGCGCGCAAGCCGTCCGCGATCTGGGCGGCGAGCCGGTGTTCTGCGGCTATGTCCCCACCCCGGCACTGGCGTTTCATGCCTTCGCCCAAGGCGTACCCTCGCTGATGGTAACCGGCAGCCACATCCCGGACGACCGCAACGGCATCAAGTTCTACCGCGCCCATGGTGAAGTGTTGAAAGACGATGAGTTGGGCATGAGCCGGCAGGTGCTGACCATCGACAACGCGCGCTTCAATGATGCGGGAATGCTGATCGACCCCGCGCCGCTCCCCCCGGTCACCGATGCGGAAACCGCCTATGTCGCGCGCTACGTGGACTTTTTCGGGCCGGATGCGCTGAAGGGCATGACCGTGGGTGTCTACCAGCACAGCGCCGTCGGGCGCGACGTGCTGACCCGGATCGTCGCCGCGCTGGGAGCCAAGGCGGTGCCGCTGGCGCGCTCTGACAAATTCATGCCGGTCGATACCGAAGCCATCCGGCCCGAGGATGTCGCACTGGCGAAGGACTGGGCCGCGCAGGGGCGGTTCGACGCCATCGTCTCGACCGATGGAGATTCCGACCGGCCGCTGCTCGCCGATCATACCGGTGAATGGCTGCGCGGCGACGTGTTGGGCGTTCTGTGTGCCCGCGCCATGGGGGCGGACGTGGTGGTCACCCCGGTCAGCTCGAACTCGGTGCTGGAACTGACGGGTGCCTTCGCCCGCACCGCACGGACCCGCATCGGCTCTCCCTATGTCATTGCCGCCATGAATGCTGAGGCGGCGACCGGTGCGGCCTGCGTCTGCGGCTATGAGGCGAACGGCGGGTTCCTGCTGGGCAGCGACGTGGCGCGCGGCGGGGCGGCATTGACCGCCTTGCCAACGCGCGATGCGGTGCTGCCGATTCTGGCCGTACTGGCCGCCTCGCGCCCGGGCACTTTGGCCGACCTCGTTGCTGCCCTGCCCCCCCGCGTAACCTATTCGGACCGGATCAAGGGCCTGCCTACCGCGCAGAGCCAGGCGCTGCTGGCCTGGCTGGGTGCGGGCGGCGAAGCGCGGGTGGAGGAATGTTTCGCACCACTGGCCGGCGGGGCGCTGGCAAGTGTCGATCATACCGATGGCCTGCGCATGAGCTTTGCCAACGGCGCGGTGATCCACCTGCGGCCATCGGGCAATGCACCCGAACTACGCTGCTACAGCGAAGCCAGCAAACCGGACGAAGCGCGCCGGCTGGCCGAAGGCGCACTGGCGCTGGTGCGGGATGAACTGGCCACGCGGGTCAGTGGCGGTTAAGACGCAGGAACCCGGCCCCATCCCTGCAGGGAAGGGGGCCGGATTTCCTTCATATCAGTCGAACACCCCGGCGTTCTCAGCTCCCTTCGGATCGGGTCCGAAGCGGTTCGGCCCGCGCGTGCCGTCGATGAACAGGAACACCAAGTTAAGGATGGGGCACAAAATCCACCAGCCCGAGCGGTCCTGATCGTGCATGCGCCGGACTGCAACCGCCAGAGACGGGATGATCGTGCCCAGCCAGAACAGGCCCAACAGCATCGAGCCGAGCGTCATCATTGCACCGCCGCCGGAAAGCTGGCCAGTCTGTGGATCAACCGTGGGTGCACCCATGGCCATGAGAACGCTGAGGACGACATAAACGATCATCACCAGCAAGTAGAACATCCAGTATTCCTTGCGGCGTGACCGACCGCTGAAGTCGAAATACCGCTTGTACGGCATCAACATCCATTCCATCGCCTTCCCCCTTCATCATGCGTCCAATGTGGGACAAACGGGAGGGCAACACAAAATGCCCACCCGCGCAAACGAAAAGGTGCCCTCGCCTAGTCGAAGACGCCGGCTGAGGTCGGGTCCAGGGGATCGCTGCCGAAGCGGTTCGGCCCGCGCGTGCCTTCCAGGCACATCAAAACCAGCCCTGCGATGAAGGCGATCAAATTGATTAACGGGATCATCGCCGAAACTATATATCCGAGATACCACCACCCGCTCATGTCACGGTCATGCAGCCGGCGTATGGTAACGGCGATATTGGGGATGAAGCTGACCAGCATGAACAGACCTCCGATCACGGCCATGGCGATGATGCCCGGCGTGAACGCGTCAGCCATGGCGGCTTGCGCGATCTGGGGATCCTTGCCAGCGGCATTGAAGGCGGCGGACAGGATCGAGACGTAAATCGGGCCCAGAAACACCCCCGCCACGATCAGGTTGAACAGCATGAACAACCAGTATTCCTTGCGGCGCGACCTGCCCTTGAAATCGAAATACCGTTTGTAAGGCAGCAACATCCATTCCATCGTCTTCCCCTGTACTGAACCGCCGCGTAATCGGACGCCAGGCAAGCCACCACAAAAGCTGCGCTCCCGCAAACGAAAAGGGGAGCCGTGCGGCCCCCCTTCCCTTTATCCAGCAATGCGCGAACCGCTTACCAGCGATAGCGCACCGAGCCGCCCCACGAGCGCGGCTCGCTCGGGTAACCCGAGATCGAACCCTGCTGTGCCGGCGAATCGAATATCTGCAGGATCGTCCGCTTGTCGGTCAGGTTGCGGCCCCAGACGGTGAATTCGAGGCCGTTCGCCATGGCGTAGGAGAACGAGGCGTCGATCTGGCTGATTTCCTGCTTGAAATCGCGCGCGGCCTGAAGCGCACCGTTGACGCCGACCACGCCGATCAGGTTCGGCAGGCCTTCGACCAGTTTGAACGGCGCTTCATAGTGCCAGTCACCGCGCAGGATCACGTGGTCACCATTACCCATCTCGTGATCGTACTGCGCGCCCAGCGTGCTCGACAGCTGCGAGACGCCGCCCGGGCGGGTGCCCGAAAGATCGCCGAAGGCCGACAGCACGAAGTTGTCATACTTCGGATCGAGGTAGGTGACCGCAGCCGTCAGCGTCAGCTCCTTGGTCGGCTTGGCCGTGCCTTCGAACTCGATACCGAAGCTCGACTGCTTGCCCGCATTGGCGAGGAAGAAGCCGGTGCCGGTGAAGATGTTCGACTGGAAACCGCGGATGATCTGCTTGAACACCGCCATGTTGGCCGAAACGATGCCCCAGTTGGCCTTGATGCCCAGTTCATAGACGGTCGACTTTTCCGGCCCGGCATAGCGGCTGCCGGCGGTCAGGTTTGGCAGGCCGAGCCCGGCGGTGTTGATCCGCACCAGATCGGCAGCCGTCGGACGGCTATCGCGCGAAAGGTTGATCGAGGCCGCCTTGTAGCCGGTCGCGAAGCTGGCATAGGCATTGATCGTGTCGGTCACGTCATAGGCCGCGCGCGCCGTGAACGACCAGTTGCCGCCGCTGATCTTGTTGCCTTCCACCGCGTTGGGCACGTTGAGGAAGGGTGGCAGGAACTGCAGTGCCTTCAGGCCGAGCAGGCCCTGCGCCGTGGCCGTCGCCTTCGGAACGATCAGCGTGTTGAACGCGGTCTGCGCCGCCGCGCCGAAGCCGCCGGTGGCCATGGTCTGGATCATCAGCGGCGTAGCGATGGTCAGCCCGCCCGGGTTGCCCAGCGCCGTCGCCACGCCCTGCGCGATGAACAGGTTGGTCGCCGGAGTGACGAAGTTCGACAGCGGAATGGCCGAGAACACCTCGTTAGAGGAACTGGCCGTGCTGTAGGTCTTGCTGTCATGCGTGTAGTTGACGCCGCCAGTGATCGTCAGGCGGTCAGACACCTTGAAATCGACCTGGCCGAAGATTGACAGCGAATCGTCCTTCAGCTTGTAGCCCTCGGTGAAGCCGGTGCCTGCGCCGAAAGACTTGCCGGCATAGAGCGCCGGATTGCCCGACAGCGCGCCGAGCAGCCCTTCCACCGCCGCGAGGTTGAAAGCCCCCGCCGACTGCCCCTGGATCAGCAGGTTGGCATAGGGCCGGAACTGGGTACCCAGCAGCAGCTGGTTGGACTGGTCGATCTTCTCATGGAAATAGAACGCACCAAGCAGCGCGTTCACCGGGCCGTCCCAGTCGGTCGAGGCGCGCAGTTCCTGGGTGAAGGTATCGATCCGCAGGTCCTGCGAGTTGCGGCTGAGCAGGTCGGCGCTGGTGAAGTCCGAATCCTGGTTGGTCAGCGCCTTGGTGCGGCGGAACGCAGTGATCGAGGTCAGCTTGAGCGGGCCCATGCCGTAGTCGATCTGGCCCGAAACGCCCCAGTTCTCGATCTTGTTGGTCGATGCGAAGTTGTTGTAGATCACATCGGCAAACGGCGTCGCCGCATTGTTGACCTTGCCGCCCAGCGCCTGGATCGCGAAGGTCGGCGCCGCCGCGCGCAGGTTCACCACGGCGCAGCAATTCTCATCGATCTTGCTGTAGTCGCCGATCAGGCGGACCTTGAGGTCGCTTGACGGTTCGAACAGCATCTGGCCGCGCACAAACCAGCGATTGCGCTCATTCTCGCGCTCACCGGTGCCAAGGTCCTGCACATAGCCGTCACGCTTGTTGTAGCCGCCGGCAAGACTCACCGCCACGGTTTCGGCCAGCGGGCCGGTGACCACGCCCTTCACCACCAACGCATTGCGATTGCCGTAGCTGGCCTCGACATTGCCGCCGAAGGTGAACTTGGGTTCGCGCGTCACCAGCGAGATGACGCCGGCCGATGCGTTCTTGCCGAACAGGGTGGACTGCGGGCCGCGCAGCACTTCCACGCGCTGCACGTCGGGAAGGTCGGCGATCATCGAGGCCGAGCGCGAACGATAGACGCCGTCGACAAACAGGCCGACCGAAGGCTCGATACCGGCGTTGTTCGCGCCATTACCGAAGCCGCGAATGTAGAAGTTGGTATTGGCCGAGCTTTGCAGCTGGTTGACGCGCAGCGAGGGCACCACGGTGGACAAGTCGCGAATGTCGCGGATCTGGGCACGCTCGATGGTTTCGGCAGTGGTCACCGAGACGGCGACCGGCACGTCCTGAAGGGTCTGTTCGCGCTTGGTGGCGGTCACGACGATCTCGTTGCCATCCGCCTCTGCGGCGGCGGCGTCAGGAGCGGGCTGGGCTTCGCCGGCGTCTTGCGCGAAGGCGACAGCGGGAATGGCCATGCTGATGACGGCAGCGCTGCCGAACAGGACGGCGCGGGTCGATGCGGCAAGAAGTTTCATGTCAGCCTAGTACCTCTCTCTCACCAGGGTTGACGTTACGGCTTTCCAGCCTTGTTCACGTCAGCCCCGTTATGCTGTGCGAAACCATAGGATTCGACGCATTTTCGTACAATCGCTAATTGCCCGGAAGCGACAGGCAACGCCCCCCTGTTGCAGCAGAGACACACTTGATCGGCACCGCGCAGCGCTTGCCCAATGGCACCGCATCGTATAGGGGCGCGCGAATGTTGCGGCGCAGCAAGCGCCCTTTCCCTTACGTCCAGGAACGCATCTCCATGTCCGCCCCGCTTCCGCTGCGCAATATCGCCATCATCGCGCACGTCGACCACGGCAAGACCACGCTTGTCGATCAGCTCTTCCGCCAGTCCGGCACCTTCCGCGACAACCAGCGCATCGAAGAACGCGCGATGGATTCGAACGACCTCGAAAAGGAGCGCGGGATCACCATTCTGGCCAAGTGCACCTCGGTCGAATGGAACGGCACCCACATCAACATCGTCGATACGCCCGGCCACGCCGACTTCGGCGGCGAGGTGGAGCGCATCCTGTCGATGGTCGACGGCGTGATCCTGCTGGT
>JAGWTB010000005.1 GCA_028869175.1 Sphingomonadales bacterium | reverse complement strand
GTGGCCAAGCGCCGCGCGGTCGATACCGGCCTGCCGCTGGCCTACCTCAACCGCGTCGGCGGGCAGGACGAACTGGTGTTCGACGGCGCCAGCTTCGTGGTCAATGGCGACGGCAGCCTGGCCGTGCAGATGAAGGACTGGGAAGAGCAGGAAGTCACCACCCGCTGGACCCGCACCGCCACTGGCTGGCGCTGCGACCGGGGCGAACTGGCCGTGCTGGCCGACCATCCGGAGGACATCTACTGCGCCATGGTCATGGCGCTGCGCGACTATGTGAACCGCAATCGTTTCCCCGGCGTGGTGCTGGGCCTGTCGGGCGGGATCGACAGCGCGATCTGCGCCGCCATCGCCGCCGATGCACTGGGGCCGGACCGGGTCCACTGTGTCATGCTGCCCAGCCGCTTCACCAGCCAGGAAAGCCTTGATCTCGCCACCGGCTGCGCGGCGATGATCGGCTGCCGGTATGACACGATCCCCATAGCGCCCGCCGTCGCCGCCTTCGACGAGATGCTCGCCGGCAGCTTCGCCGACCGCGAAGTCGATATTACCGAGGAAAACGTCCAGTCGCGCATTCGCGGCGTCACGCTGATGGCGCTGAGCAACAAGTTCGGGCCGATGCTGCTGACCACCGGCAACAAGAGCGAGATGAGCGTCGGCTATGCGACGATCTATGGTGACATGGCGGGCGGGTACAACCCGCTCAAGGACGCCTACAAGATGACCGTCTTTGCCATCAGCACGTGGCGCAATGGCCACAAGCCGAAGATCGGGCTCGGCCCGGATGGCCCGGTCATGCCCGAGGGTATCATCACCCGTCCCCCCTCTGCCGAACTGCGGCCCGACCAGAAGGACGAGGATTCGCTGCCGCCCTATCCGGTGCTCGACGGCATCCTGCTCGGGCTGGTCGAACATGAGAAGAGCGTCGACCAGCTGGTGCAGGAAGGCTTTGCCCGCGATGTGGTGGTGCGGATCGAGCGGCTGCTGCACCTGGCCGAATACAAGCGCCGGCAGGCACCGCCGGGGGTCAAGCTGGGGTCACGCAACTTCGGGCGTGACCGGCGCTATCCGATAACCCACGCCTTCCGCACGGCCTGAGGAGCCGGCGCACTGGCAGCATCGCTGCCGTGCTGCGCCTTGGCGGCATAGAGCGCGCGGTCGGCGGATTCGAACAGCGCCTCGATCGATGCGCCATCGCGGTCCCATTGCGCCAGACCAAGGCTGGCACCCACGCGCATCGTGTTGCCATCGTGGATGAACGGGCGCGCCAGCGCGGCAAGCATGGCACTGCCGATGACGTCGGCGCTGCGCCGGGCGGTGGCGGGCACCAGCACGGCGAACTCGTCGCCGCCCATCCGGCACACTTCCGCCTCGCCAGCCGCGGCAAGGGTGAGCCGCGCGGCAACCTGGCGGAGCACTTCGTCGCCAGCGGCATGGCCATAGCAGTCATTGACCGGTTTGAAGCCATCGAGATCGAGCAGCATCAGCGCTGGCCCCTGGCTGCCTGCCGCTGCTTCGAGCTCACTCAGCAACCGGTCACGCAGCACACGGCGGTTGATCAGCCCGGTCAGCGGATCGGTATCGGCCAGCCGTTTCATGCGATGCTGCAGCAGCAGCACTTCCACCGTGCGCTCATGCTGGCGGCGCAGCAGGGCGAGGAGGAACAGGCAGGTGGTGGCGATGGAAGCCCCGGCGGCGGTCGCCATCGGGTTTCCGCTGGTCAGCAGCGCCAGGGTCACTGGCACCAGTCCGGCAAAGATATGGCCGAAGCCGGCGGTGCGGCTCATCGACAGGCTGGAGATCGTGGCGAATGATCCCATGGCCATGAACAGGGGAAAATACATTGCCCGATCCGGCGCGGCGGTAGCCCAGCCCTGGATCGACCAGGCGGCGCACAGCGCGCCTGCAGTGATCGAGATCCCGTTGGTCGTCCTGATCACCCGGCGCGCCTGATCGGCGGAGATGGCTTCCTGCGGCCGGCGCAGCCAGACCACCAGCCGGGCGCAAAACATCAGCTCCACGCCCATCGGGATGCCCAGGCGGATCAGCGGATGATCGGTGGGATCCGCGCAGGCCATCGCCGCGAAAGTGATCAGGATCAGCGCGCAGTAGAGCATCGGCACCTGCCGCGCGAGCTGGTTGTACTGGGCGAGATAGTAGGCTTCGCGAACCTCTGCAGGTACGCTTGGCCAGATGCGGTGCCGCAATGTCCTTCGCCAGTCCATGGCTGCTGGTTAACGGGCAATGCTGAAAATCGGGTAAATTCAAGGTGAAGATTGGCTTGCGCAACCTCCCGCACCACAGGGCGCTGGCAAGAGCCGGCGAAGCGCGATAGGCGCATTGCCATCATGACCGTTACCCGCTTCGCACCATCGCCCACTGGCCGCCTTCATGTCGGCAACATTCGCACGGCGCTGCACAACTGGCTGCTGGCCAGGCGTGGCGGTGGGCGCTTCCTGCTGCGGATCGACGATACCGACGCGGCGCGCAGCCGCGAGGACCATGTCGAAGCGATCCGCGCCGATCTGGCCTGGCTTGGCCTGCATCCTGACGGCGAAGAACGGCAGTCGGCACGGTTCGAGGTGTACGAGCGCGAATTTGCCCGGCTCGTCGCGGCGGGCCGGGTCTATCGCTGCTACGAAACCGCGCAGGAGCTTGACCTCAAGCGCAAGGTACAGCTCGGACGCGGACTGCCGCCGATCTATGATCGCGCGGCGCTGTCACTGAGCGAGGCGGAGCATGATGCCCGCGCCGCTGCCGGCGAGCGGCCCCACTGGCGCTTCCTGCTCGATCACGAAAGCCCCATTGCCTGGACCGATGGCATACGCGGGCCGCAGCAGTTCGATCCCCGGCAATTGTCCGATCCGGTGGTGCGCCGCGCCGATGGCTCATGGCTCTACATGCTGCCCTCGGCGATCGATGACGTTGCGATGGGGATCACCGACGTGCTGCGGGGTGAGGACCATGTCTCCAATACCGCCTCGCAGCTGCAGATGTTCACCGCGCTGGGGGCCGAGCCGCCTGCCTTTGCCCACGAAGCGCTGCTGACCGGCAGCGAGGGCAAGCTGTCCAAGCGGCTCGGCTCGCTCGGTGTCGAAGAACTGCGCGCGGCGGGTGTCGAGCCCGAGGCGCTGGTGGCGCTGCTGGCCCGGCTGGGCACCGCCGATCCGGTCGATCCCGCGCTGGACAGTGCCGCACTGGCGGCCAGCTTCGATCTCTCGCGCTTCGGCCGCGCCCCGGCGCGCTTTGACGAGGCCGAACTGCACCGGCTCAACGCGGCGGTGATCCACCGGCTGCCCCACGCCCGCGTCGCCGCGCAGTTGCCGCCGGGGATGGACGAAGCCGGCTGGAACGCGATCCGCCCCAACCTGTCGCGCGTCGCCGAGGCAGCCGACTGGTGGCAGGTGGTCAACGGCTCGGTCACCGCGCCGGATTTCACCGACGAGGACCGCGCCTATCTGGCCGAGGCGGCAGAGGTTCTGGAACGTGTCGGGGCGGATTGGGCCGCGCTCACCGGCGCACTCAAGGATCGCACCGGGCGCAAGGGCAAGGCGCTGTTCCTGCCGCTGCGCCAGGCACTCACCGGGCACGATCACGGCCCCGAGATGGCGGCGCTGCTTCCCTTGATCGGGCGCGATGCGGCGCTGGACCGGTTGCACGCCGCCGGGCAATAGTCCCCGGCCACTGGCAGGAGCCGATCATGCTGCTTTCCCTGTTTGCCGCCGCAGCCCTTGCCGCAGCACCGCTGCCCGCCGCCTCGCCCGATCCCGACCGCGTCGCAATCGACGCGCTGGTCGAGGATTTCCGCCAGGCGGTCATCAACCGGAATGGCCGCGCGCTCTCGGAACTCATGGTCGATCCGCTGATCCCCTTCCTCCAGATCGACGGGCAGGAGGGGGTCGACCGTCGGCGCCGCTATAACGCCCGTTACCAGGGATTCGACATTCCCGGCTTTCCCGGATTTGCGCGCATGATCACCGAATCCAAGGTGCCGGTAGAGGAACGATTCGCCAATATCGCCGTGCGAACCGATGGCCCGATGGGGATGGTGACCTTCGATTACCAGTTCATCGAGGATGGCAAGATCAGCAACGTCGGGCTGGAACACTGGGTGCTGCGCAAGATCGACGGGCGCTGGAAAATTCTTTCGGTAACCTGGACGTCGCGCGCGCCCTGATCCGCCTGCCGGGCCGCATGTGCGGTCCGGACTTGCCATTTGCTCCCGTTTAATTAGATTGCACTTATATAAGTGCAATCGGAAGGAGTATGGCGCATGCACAAGGACTGGCCGGCGATGGCCGACGAGCTGAACGTCGCGATCAAGGAAGTGCGCCTCGGCACCCCGGATGTCATGAAGGCGTTCTCGGCCATGGCCCAGGCGGCGACCAAGGGCGGGGCGCTCGATGCGAAGACCAAGGAACTGATCGCCATTGCCATTGCGGTTGCCATCCGCTGCGACGGCTGCGTCGCCTTTCACGCCAAGGCCGCGGTAAAGCTGGGTGCGACGCGTGACGAGGTGATGGAGGCCATGGGCATGGCGCTCTACATGGGGGCCGGACCCAGCCTGATGTACGCCGCGCAAGCGGTGGAAGCGTTCGACCAGTTCGCCGCGATGCAGCCCGGCGCCTAGCCGGGCCTGGGCGGCGAGGCCAGATTTCCGCGAGCGGGGAGGATTTTGAACGTCAACCTACCCCAACTCCCCCGCCGCCTAGTACGCCTGCCGGTGCACCAGCACGGCGGCGGTCTGCAGGATGATGCGGCAATCGCGCCACACCGTCCAGCCGTCGAGATATTCGAGGTCGGCCTGCAGCCGGTCGGCGAGGTCGCTTTCCTGTTCGGTGGCACCGCGCAGGCCGCGCACCTGCGCCAGCCCGGTGAGCCCCGGCTTGAGCGAGTGACGCAGCCAGTAGCGGCTGTCCACTTCCCAGAACAGCTTCTCGCCCGCCATGCTGCCGATGGCGTGGGGGCGCGGGCCGACGATGCTCATGTCGCCGCGCAGCACGTTGAGCAGCTGCGGCAGTTCGTCGATGCTGGTGCTGCGAATGATCCGACCGATGCGGGTCACCCGGTCATCGTCGCGGCTGGCGGAGCGATTGCCGGCGTGATCGAGCCTTTCCACCCTCATCGAGCGGAACTTGTAGATCGGGAAGAAGCGGTTGCCGCGTCCGGTGCGGGGCTGGATGAAGAACACCGGGCCGCCGTCTTCCAGCTTGATCAGCAGCGCGACCAGCAGCAGCAGCGGCGCCAGCAGCAGCAGCGCGGTCAGGGCCACGGCGGTGTCAAAGGCGCGCTTGACCACGCGGCTGCGCATGCCCAGCGGCCCGGCTGACACGACCAGCGAGCCGAAATTGTTGCCGCGCCGCGCGCCGACCACGCCAAGATCCCAAACCTCGCGGTCAACGATCTCACCCTGGACATTGGCGCTCTTGAACACCAGCGCCCAGGCGGCGCGCCGCTCCGGCGGGCAGGTGACGAGCACCCGGTCCATATTCATCAGGTAGAGCCCGATCCGGTCGAGCATGTGCGGATCGGCCAGATCGGCCGAAAGCCCATGCTCGCGCGCATCAACATGGAAGGCGTGCGGCACCCGCAGCGCTTCGCCGCCATCGTCGATCACCAGCACGTTGATCGCGGTCGTGCCGCAATGGCGTTCGATCAGCGGCTTCAGCTCACGCTTGAGCATGAGGATCAGCGCGGTGGAGGTGAAGCCGCCGAGCAGCACGGCGACGCGCGAATAGTTGGCGCTCGATTTGGTGAAGAAAGCCACGACCAGGATGGCCACCGCGCCGATCAGCATCGCCAGCAGCGCCCGCCGCCGGGCAAAACCGGGAGAGAGCAGGCCGGACAGACTGTAGACCTGCAGGGTCAGCGCCGCACTCCAGTAGAACGGGATCAGCAGCTGCGCGGCCAGCAAGGTGTCATTGGCCAGCGGGTCGGCGTAATAGAACCACGCGGTGGCGGCGAAACCGGCGAGAATGGCCGCCGCATCAACCAGCATCAGCAGCAGATACATCTGCACGCGCCGGCGCTCCAGCGAAGGAGCCAGCGGAAGCTGGACGCGCCGAACCGCATCGGAGCGGGCCAGGCGAGGGGGAACCCATCGAGATTGAACGTTCATTGCACTGCAAAAGCTGGAGTGGTGCGACCCCCTGAGCTGTGGCGCAAACATAGCTCCGTTGTGGATAGGTAACAACGCGTAACTTTGCTCAGGAAATGGGCAACGTCTCTGACTGAAACGCTTGGCCTGCCATGGCTTAACGCGCGGCGGCAGCGGCGCGGGCGATCTCCGCGAGGCTTTGGGCGAGCAGCAGTTCGGCGCTCTGGCTGTTGGCGAGCAGCGCACGGTGCAGTGCGGCAAGCCGCTCGACCAGACGCTCCAGCCGCCGCCCGCGCCAGCGCTTCAGCTGGGCCGCCAGATCGCGTTCGTCCTTCCAGAATATGCGCCGCGCAGCGGACTCTGCCTTGAGCAATGATGCAACGTCGCCGCGCGGGCCAAGCTTGCCGGCAAGCTGGACCAGCTGCGCCGCGCGCCGTTCGAAGGCGAGCAGCAGGCCGACCGGGTTCATCCCCAGCTCGCGCATCCGGCGCAGTTCGTGCGGCACCTTGGCGGCCTCCCCGCCCAGCACCGCGTTGAGCAGCGGATTGAACCCGTCGTCCTCGGTCTTCGCCCCCACCGCGTCGAGCGCGGCAGCATCGGCACTGCGGGGTGCTTCCGGGCTGGCATCGAGATAGAGCGCCAGCTTGGTCACTTCGGACCGCGCCAGCCGGGTATCGAGCCCGGACGCGCGGGCGATCCGATCAGCCATGTCGCCGCCGATCCGCAGGCCCGAGGCATCGGCGAAATCGCGTACCATCGAGGACACCGAGCGCAGGTCCGGCGGGTAGAACATGGCCACCAGCGCATCGGGCCGGTCAGCCAGCAGCTTGGCGGTGCGCGACTTGTCGGTCGCCCCGGCGGCCAGGATCAGCACCGGGCAGGGCTCGGCCTCACCAGCCAGCAGGATCTCGACCGCTTCCGCTGCCTCGTCGCCCTGCACGCGCAGGACGATGTGGCGCGAATCGCCGAACAGCGAGGTGGAGCGCGCCTCGTCGCCCAGTCGCACCGGATCGCGCTTGATCTCGCCGCCCGACAGGTCGAGCCGTTCGCCGGCATCGTCCAGCAGCGAGATGATGCGGTTGGCCGCATCGTGTGCGCCGGCCTCGTCCGGGCCGCAGAAAAAGAACACCCGCGCCGCCTTGGCCGCGCGCGGGGCGATGCCGATAAAGTCCTTCTGGCTGGCCTTCACCGGCTAGTTCTTGCGCAGTTGCAGCGCCAGCCGCGTGACGATGCGGTCGGCAACGTCCTTGGACAGGTTTTCCAGCGCGGCCTGTTCGGCGGCGATGGTGGCATATTCGGAAGAGACGACGTCGATCCCCGCATCCGAACCGGCGGTGGCATCGAGCACGATGTCGCCGCTTGCCAGATCGACCAGCTGGTAGCGCGCACGCAGGGTGCGGCGTTCGCGGCCGATGGTATCGTCCGACAGCAGGCCCAGCCCTTCAAGCTTGTCATCCAGCCGCACGTCGAGCCGGTAGCGCGATGCCGCAGATGTGCCGCCCTGGCCGAGCCGGTCATGCAGCGCGTTGCGCACCAGCCAGCCGGCCTTGCCTTCGATCGCCGGCACCTCGATGCCCGCCAGCCCCTGCGCCACCGCGCCGCTGCCACCGCCGGCATACATCGGCTGCAGCCCGCAGGCGGAGAGCGCGAGCACCAGCGGCAGCAAGGCGGCTGCCTTCCTCATGCGACGATGTTCACCAAGCGGTCGGGCACGACGATCACCTTCTTCACTTCCGCCCCGTCGATCGCACGCTGCACCTTGTCGGAGGCGAGGGCAAGCTTCTCCAGCTCGTCCTTCGGCATGCCCTTGGCGACGGTGAGCGTGTCGCGCAGCTTGCCCTTGACCTGCACCGCCACGGTCACCTCGTCGTCCACCAGCAGCGCCGGATCGACTGCGGGCCACAGCGCTTCGGCGGCGAGGCCTTCGCCGAAGCGGGCAAAGGCTTCCTCGGCCAGATGGGGCATCATCGGCGCGACCAGCAGCAGCAGCGCCTTGATCGCCGCCGAACGGCTGGCCGAGGGCGCTGCCTTTTCGGTAGCGGAGGTCAGCTCGTAGATTCGCGCCACCGCCTTGTTGAATCCGAGCGATTCGATGTCCTGCGCCACGGCATGGACGGTCTGGTCGCGCTTGCGGTCCAGCGCCTTGTCTTCGCCGCTTGCATGGGCATCGTACTGGCCGAACAGCCGCCACTGCCGCTGGACAAAGCGGGCGCAACCCTCGATCCCGGCCTCGGACCACGGCAGGTCACGCTCGGGCGGGCTGTCGGACAGCATGAACCAGCGGATCGCGTCGGCGCCATAGGTCGCGACGATTTCGTCTGGATCGACCACGTTCTTCTTCGACTTCGACATCTTGATGACGCGGCCGATTTCCACCGGCGCGCCATCGACCTTGAGCGTCGCTGCTTCGCCGCCACGCTCGACTTCCTGCGGCGAAAAGAACACCGGCTGACCGTTGGCCGAATCGATGCGCGAATAAGTCTCGTGCGTCACCATGCCCTGGGTGAACAGGCTGGCGAAGGGCTCCTTCACGTCGATCTTGCCAATCCGGGCGAGCGCGCGGGTCCAGAAGCGAGCGTAGAGCAGGTGCAGGATCGCGTGCTCGATCCCGCCGATGTACTGCTCCACCGGCAGCCAGCGCTTGATTTCCTCCGGATCGAACGGACGGTCGGCAGGCTGGCTGGCGAAGCGCAGGAAGTACCACGAGGAATCGACAAAGGTGTCGAGCGTATCGGTCTCGCGCGTGGCCGGCTTGCCGCATTGCGGGCAATCGACGTGCTTCCACGTCGGGTGGCGCAGCAGCGGGTTGCCGGGCACGTCGAAGCTGACGTCCTCGGGCAGCACCACGGGGAGCTGCTTCTTGGGCACCGGCACGATGCCGCAGATCTCGCAATGGATGAACGGGATCGGCGTGCCCCAATAGCGCTGGCGGCTGACGCCCCAGTCGCGCAGGCGGTACTGCGTTTCCGCCGTGCCCCAGCCGTCATGCTGGGCCCTGGCGATCACCGCCGCCTTGGCCTCGGCGATGGTCATGCCGTCAAGCCATTCGGAATTCACGATGCGGCCCGGCCCGCTATAGGCCTCGTCTCCATCGAACCGGCTGGCGGTATCATCGCCTTCCGCCACCACCCGGGTGACGGGCAAATCATACTTGCGGGCGAAATCGAGGTCGCGCTGGTCGTGCGCCGGGCAGCCGAACACCGCGCCGGTGCCATAGTCCATCAGCACGAAATTGGCGACATAGACCGGCAGGTGCCTGCTCTTCTTGAGCGGATGCTCGACGGTGTAGCCGGTGTTGAAACCCAGCTTGTCCGCTGTTTCCAGCTCGGCCGCCGTGGTGCCGCCGCGCTTGCACTCGGCGATGAACGCCGCCAGCTCGGGCAGGTTCGCCGCCATGCCTTGCGCAAAGGGATGGTCCGCCGCGATGGCAACGAAGCTGGCGCCGAACAGCGTATCGGGGCGGGTGGTGAACACCTCGATCCCGTCCTCGCTGTCCACGAAGTGGAACTTCGCGCGCAGGCCCTGGCTCTTGCCGATCCAGTTTTCCTGCATCAACCGGACCTTTTCCGGCCAGGTGTCGAGGCTGGACAGGCCTTCGAGCAGTTCGTCGGCGAAGTCGGTGATGCGCAGGAACCACTGGCTCAGCTTGCGCTTCTCCACCAGCGCGCCCGAACGCCAGCCGCGCCCGTCGATCACCTGTTCGTTGGCCAGCACGGTCATGTCGACCGGGTCCCAGTTGACCGCGCTTTCCTTGCGGTAGACAAGGCCAGCGGCATAGAGATCGAGGAACAGCGATTGTTCGTGGCCGTAATATTCCGGCTCACAGGTCGCCAGTTCTCGGCTCCAGTCGAGCGCGAAGCCAAGCCGCTTCAGCTGCGCCTTCATGTTGGCGATGTTGTCTCGCGTCCAGCCGCCGGGATGGACGCCCTTTTCCATCGCCGCGTTTTCCGCCGGCATGCCGAAGGCATCCCAGCCCATCGGGTGCAGCACTTCGTAGCCGCGCATCCGCTTGTAGCGGGCCAGCACGTCACCCATGGTATAGTTGCGGACGTGGCCGATGTGGATCCGGCCAG
This sequence comes from Sphingomonadales bacterium, assembly GCA_028869175.1. Lineage (GTDB taxonomy): Bacteria > Pseudomonadota > Alphaproteobacteria > Sphingomonadales > Sphingomonadaceae > Novosphingobium. The sequence goes on along the minus strand of JAGWTB010000005.1, from coordinate 48,447 downwards.
AGGGATAGGGAAACATCTCCAGCACGAAGCTGCGCGGCTTGGTGCTGGCGTCATCGGCGCGGAAGCACTGGCGCTCGTCCCAGATGCGCTGCCAGCGGGAATCGGCGGTGGCAGGGTCAAAGCGTTCGGCGGTCATGATTGCGAATTCTCTTGAATCCGCCCGTCCTGAACTTGTCGAAGGGTGGTCCTTCTTGTCGAGGGCGAGGGGAAATGCAGCCCTTCGACACGCTCAGGGCATATGGTTTCCGGGTTGGGCGCTTGCGGGATCAGCCGCCCACGGCGCTGCGGCGCAGGTCGCGGGCCTTGGTCAGGATCACGTCTTCGAGACGCTGCACGGTTGCAGCCTGAACCGGGGCATCGACCCAGCCACCGTTCTGCGAAACCTGGCGGCTGGCGGCGACGCGCAAGGCATCGGCGCGCAGATCCTGATCGAGGATGGTGACGGTTACCTTCATCCGCTCGCCCGGGTTGGCGGGATTGGCGTACCAGTCGGTGACGATCACGCCGCCGTTGCTGTCGGTCTGGAGCAGCGGCATGAACGACAGCGCATCCAGGCTGGCACGCCACAGGTAGGAGTTCACCCCGATGGTCGTCACCTGCGAGGCGGCGAGATCGGCCTTGGGGCGCCCCTTGTGACCGCAGCCGACCAGCGACAGCGCCATCATCGCCGCCACACCGGCCTTGGCGAGGATCCGGGGGAAGGTCTTGCCGGTTTCGAGGCTGCCAGTCATCGTCGTTCAAGGTCCTGTCTTTGGTGCGCGCGCCCCGAAGGGCGGGCAGGGTCCCGAGCCTCTATAGCCGCAGGCGCGGGCGCGGCAAGTGTGGCGTTCGCCCAGTTTGCCCGCCCGGCGCAGAGGCGCGAATGGCGGTGAACTGCCGCTGAACGCCACCATCGGCAGATTCCACTTGGAAATCGCGACAAAGCGCGCATCATCAAGCGCAGGTTAAGCTAGGCCGGGCCACTGTCACCATGTCGAGTCGCGCGGATTGGCTCCTGCACAGGCAAGACGGGTATCGGCAAGACTGGTGTCGGCAATACCGGGACAGGCAAACGGGGAACACATGAAAACCGGCAAGACCCAGGGCAAGGCAAAGGCCGGCGCACCGCGCGCCGCGACCACGCCTGCGCTGGTCATCGCCGGGGCCGTAGGCATCCTCGCCCTGCCCAGCGCGGTTCTGGCGGTTTCCGCGCGGTTTGACGTGCAATCTCCCGAGATGGGGGTGAGCGAAGGCGTCGGCAAGCTCGGCTCCTCTGCGGTGGATCCGCGGCTCGATCCGCGCCTCGCCTCGGCCATTGCCGCGCAGCCCCACGCCGGCGGACTGTTCCGCTTCACTCCGGCCGGCACGGCGACCCGACCCGACCGCTCGATCACCGTGGCGGTGCGCGTCGATCCGGCAACCGCCAGCGCGATTACCGTGCGCGGCATCCTGCCGGAACGGCCGCAGGTCGCCACGGCTGCCGCTGCTGTGCACATCGCGCCGACCGCCTACAACCTCGGCGTCGCCGGCCTGTCGCGCGGCACTGCCCCGGTCACCGGCCTGTCGCCCGATATTCGCCGGATCGAAATGCCTGACCTTGCCGCCTACAAACCGGGCGGCAACCCCGATGGCGGGCCATCGCGCTTCAGCCCGCGCATCGCGCTGGATGAACGGGAGAAGCCGGGCCGCGCCCCGCGCACGTTCGAAGGCTCCGGCGACCAGACGGTCGACCTTGGCGGCAGTTACCGCCTGACGCGCAATCTCGATGTCACTGCCGGGGTGCGCTATTCGCAGGAGCGTGACCGGCTGGCCCCGATCGTCGATGGCAAGCAGAACAGCCAGGCGGTCTACGTAGGCACGCAGTTCCACTTCTGATCTGACGAATTTTCTGACTGAAGTCAGCCGCGCCCGTCGCTTCGATCACAATGACGAATGATTCAGGTTTTGCGCAGCGTGCTCTACGCGCTCCGCCCCTTGAACCCCTGAGCCACGACGTACCATTCCGACGAATCCTTGCGGCTGGCGGGCGGCTTGGCGTGCTTCACCGTGGTGAAATTGCGCTTGAGCAGGGTGAGCAGTTCGGTGTCGGTGCCGCCGGCAAACACCTTGGCAACGAAGGCGCCGCCCGGGGTCAGCACGTCGATGGCGAACCATGCGGCTGCCTCGACCAGACCCATGGTGCGCAGGTGGTCTGTCTGCTTGTGGCCGACGGTGTTCGCCGCCATGTCAGACAGCACCAGATCGGGTGCCGCGCCCAGCGCGCCTTCCAGTGCAGCGGGAGCGTCGTCGGCCATGAAATCCATCTCGAAGATGGTAACGCCGTCGATCGGATCGGTGGGCAGCAGATCGATGCCGACAATCGCCGCCTTGGGTGCCCTTTCGCGCACCACCTGGCTCCAGCCGCCGGGGGCTATGCCCAGATCGACCACGCGCTGCGCCGACTTGAGCAGGCCGAAGCGCTCGTCCAGCTCGGCCAGCTTGTAGGCCGCGCGGCTGCGGTAGCCGTCGGCCTTAGCCTGGCGCACATAGGGATCGTTGAGCTGGCGCGTCAGCCAGCGGGCCGAACTGGTCGACCGCTTCTTGGCGCTGCGCAGCCGCTCGCCCGGATCGCGTCCCGAACGGCTCACGCTGTTCCCCCCTGCCGCGCCCGCAGCGCAGCGCCGATCCGGGCCGAGGTGCTGCCACCCGCCATCAGGCTGCGCAGGATGCCTTCGCGAATGCCGCGGTCGGCCACGCCCAGCCGGGCTGCCGGCCAGAGATCGAGAATCGTTTCAAGAATGGCGCAGCCCGCCACCACCAGATCGGCCCGCTCGCGCCCGATGCAGGGCAGTTCACGCCGTTCCTCGGGAGACATCGATGACAGCCGGGTGGAGATGTCGCGCATCGCCTCGGCGGGCACGTTGAGCCCGTCGACCGCGCGCCGATCATACTGCGGCAGTTCCAGGTGCAGGCTGGCCAGCGTGGTAACCGTGCCGCTGGTGCCCAGCAGGCGCAGTTCATGTTCCAGCGTCGCCGATTCGCGCGCCGGACCGATCCGCTCGGCAAAATCGGCAAAGCTTTCGGCCACGAGCCGCCGCATTTCGGCATAGCGCGCCACCCGCGCAGGCAGTCCATCCCCTTCCGGACCGCAGGTTTCGGTCAACGAGACCACGCCCCAGGGCACGCTCTTCCAGTCGAGAATGCGCGGTACGGTCGGGCCGCTCTCGATCAGCACCAGTTCGGTCGATCCGCCACCGATGTCGAAGATCATCGCCGGGCCAATCCCCGGCTCGAGCAGGATGTGGCAGCCCAGCACCGCCAGCCGGGCTTCCTCGCGCGCGGAAATGATGTCGAGCACGATGCCGGTTTCGCGCTTGACCCGGTCGATGAAATCATAGCCGTTTTCCGCGCGACGGCACGCCTCGGTCGCCACCGAGCGGGCGAGGTGGACATTGCGGCGGCGCAGCTTGTCCGAACAGATCTGCAGCGCGGACAACGCGCGGTCCATCGCCTGCTGGCTCAATCGCCCGGTCTGCGCCAGCCCCTCGCCCAGCCGCACCACGCGGCTGAAGGCATCGACCACGATGAAGTTCTCACCCGATGGGCGGGCGATCAGCAGCCGGCAATTGTTGGTGCCAAGATCGATCGCGGCATAGGCCTGCCGCCTTGCCGCCGCGCCGCGCCAGCCTTCGCTGCCACCATCGCCGCCGCGCAAGGGCGCGTCAGCGCTCTCCGGTCGGCCGCCGGCCGGGCTCGAGTTCGTCGACGGGTTGGGCATGTCGCCATGCGCCGTCCGGCCATTGCCGCGCGCATCTGCCTGCACATCGTTCCCGTCGCTAGGAACCTCCTGACGCCACGCCGGCGGAATTTGTTCCGCCATGTCAAAACACTCGAAAAACCGTTTTCCCGCCTGGAGCGACGGATATCTGACAGCCATGGTAGCCGCACCGCGCCCCGGCGGCAAGCAGAGGTTCTTGACGAGCCTTCCGCGCCCGCCTAGAGGCACGCGCCTGTTGCCCCGTCGTCTAATGGTAAGACTACGGATTCTGATTCCGTCTATCGAGGTTCGAATCCTCGCGGGGCATCCAGTTATTCAGCCACAGCAAGACTGGTACGATTCCACAGCAAGAGTGGAACGGTCATTTGCGTGCGGCAGACACACCGCGAAATCCCTTGCAACGGCTTTAGCTCGACCCTGACCGCGAAAATGCGGCTGATAATCAATGGCTTTGCGAGATGTCTCGCCGTTCAAAGCAATGGCTTGCCTGGCGAAACCGCATTTCCGCCTTTGCCCCCGGTGATCTTGTGGATCTGGGCGACCAAGCCAAGGATGCTGCCTTGACTGACGAGCCCTCGAAAGCCTCGGATTTCTGCCGCGCGGGCCATCAGGTGTCCGCAGGTATTCTTGCGATAATCCGGTCGTATGCTGACAACGATTACGCCTCTGCCGATTTCGCTTGCGGGGCGAGATCGAATCGATATTAATATGATATCGTATTTAAAGGGGCATTCCATGACCGATTCGCATCCTGCCATGAATTCGAGCCGCGAGACCCGCGCCTGGAGCACCAGCGGCTATCTGATGCTGGTGATCTTCATTGCACTGCTGGTTCTGACCGTGGTCCGCGTCATCACCTTCTCGGGGACCGAGCCGAACGATTCACAAGTGCTGGGCTTCGTTGCCTCGATGTTTCTCGGCCCGGTGGCGCTGGTGATCATCGCCAAGGGTTTCTACATGATCCAGCCCAACCAGGCCGCCGCGATCACCCTGTTCGGTTCCTATCGCGGCACGGATCGCAACCCCGGTCTGCGCTGGGTCTGGCCGTGGATGGGCAAGACCAAGATGTCGGTGCGCGCCAACAACGTCGTGTCGGAAAAGCTCAAGGTCAACGACCTGCGCGGCAACCCGATCGAGATCGCCACCACCGTGGTCTGGCGCGTGGCCGATACGGCGCAGGCGCTGTTCGACGTCGATGACTACAAGGCCTTCGTCTTCGTCCAGATCGAGGCGGCGGTGCGCTCGATCGGCTCGCGCTATCCCTATGACGATATCGAGCACATGGAGGTGACCCTGCGCGGCAGCCACGATCAGGTGAACGCCGAGCTGCGCACCGAGCTGAACTCGCGGCTCGAAACCGCCGGCATCACCGTCGACAGCTGCGGCCTGACCCACCTGGCCTATGCGCCGGAAATCGCCGGGGCCATGCTCCGCCGCCAACAGGCCGAGGCGGTGATCAGCGCGCGCAAGAAGCTGGTCGAAGGCGCGGTGACCATGGTGGAAATGGCGCTCAACCAACTGTCCGAAAAGAACGTCGTCCACCTGGACGACGAACGCAAGGCGGCGATGGTCTCGAACCTGATGGTCGTGCTTTGCGGCGAGCGCGATACCCAGCCCGTGGTCAACGCAGGTTCGCTCTACCAGTGATCTGAGCGATGGCGGCACCAGCAAAGAAGGCGTTCCCCCTGCGGCTTGATCCGGCGCTGTTCGCGGCGCTGGAGCGGGCTGCGGCCAGCGACCTGCGCTCGGTCAACGGCGAGGTGGAATTCCTGTTGCGCGAAGCGCTGGCCCGGCGCGGGATCAAGGTTGCGGCCAGTGAACCGGCACGCCGGGGCAGGCCGCCGAAGGAGATAGACGATGGCAGCTGACGACAATGCATGGTTCGCGCCTAAGCGCTTTGGCTATGGCTCCGGCCTGCCGGTGGCGTGGCAGGGCTGGGTCTTCATGCTGGCGCACGTCGCGGTGACCATCGGCACCGCACTGTGGCTGCAACGCAGCCCGCCGGCTGCCATCGCGGCGTTGCCGGCCTGTCGATCCTGGCCATGCCGGTCTACGCCGCCAAGACGCGTGGCGGCTGGAAGTGGCGTTCCTCGCGCGACTGACCGGCCGGCGTGTTTGCCCGATCTTAACCCTCGCGCGGCTATGGTCGCGCGCATGAAACAGGCACACCGCATCCTGCTCGCCGCTGCCGCGCTTGGCGCACTGGCGCTTCCCGCCGCGCTGGTTTCGGCCCAGACCGCCGCGCCCTACACCATCGTCGAAACCGGGCAGACCTTCCCGCGCCTGCAACTGGCGGTCGATGCCATTGGCAATGGCGCGGGCACGATCCGCATCGCGCCGGGCCGCTATGGCGACTGCGCGATACAGGCCGACGGCGACGTGCTCTACTCCGCCACGCCCGGCACGGTGGTGTTCGATTCGATGATTTGCGAAGGCAAGGCGGCGCTGGTGCTGCGCGGGCGGTCGGCGCGGGTCGAGGGGCTGACCTTTGCCAATCTGCGCGTGCCTGACGGCAACGGCGCGGGCATCCGGCTGGAAAAGGGCAGCCTGTCGGTCACCCAGTCGTGGTTCAAGGACAGCGAGGAAGGGATCATCACTGGCGACAATCCTGCCGGCACTATCGCCATCGACAAATCCACCTTCACCCGTCTGGGGCGCTGCGACCGGGGGCTGTCCTGCGCCCATTCGATCTATACCGGCGACTATGGCGCGCTGACCGTCACCCGCTCGCGCTTCGAGGCAGGACGCGGCGGGCACTACGTCAAGACCCGCGCCGGCCGCGTCGCGGTGCTGGCATCGAGCTTTGACGATTCGGCGGGGCGCACGACCAACTACATGATCGACCTCTCCGCCGGGGCCACCGGGCGGATTACCAACAACTGGTTCCTCCAGGGCTCCGACAAGGAGAACTATTCGGCCTTTATCGCCATCGGTGCCGAGGGCCATGCCCACAGTGCCGACGGCTTGTCTATCGACGCCAACGATGCTCGCTATGCGCCCGGGGTGGAGCGCAAGAGCGCTTTCGTCGCCGACTGGACCGGAGACCGGCTGGCGATGGGCAGCAATGCCCTGGCGCAGGGCCTCACCCGGTACGAGCGGCGGTAGCCTTCCGCGCCCCGTCAAAGCGTTTGCGCAAGTCGCGGAGACGAATACCGAGACCACGCTCGACACGAACGAGATCTATACTCTTGCATCAACCCGCCGCGACCGCAGGTGCGATCAGCGCAGCAAGTGCCCCGTCCGGTCGCGCTTGGTATCGAGGTAGCGTGCGTTGTGTGGGTTCGGTGGGAGCTGGTGCGGTACCCGTTCGGTCACACCCACGCCCTCTGCCGCAAGCGCCGCGACCTTGGCCGGATTGTTGGTCATCAGCCGGATCGCAGACACGCCGAGCAACGCCAGCATGCGCGCCGCCACCGGAAAGTCGCGCGCTTCGGTGGGCAGGCCGAGGCGGTTGTTGGCATCGACCGTATCGAAGCCCTGATCCTGCAGCCGGTAGGCGCGCAGCTTGTTGATCAGGCCGATGCCGCGCCCCTCCTGCCGCAGGTAGAGCAGCACACCCCAACCGCCGCGCTGCGCTTCGTCTGCCATGGCCGCCAGTGCGGCGTCGAGCTGCGGGCCGCAATCGCACTTGAGGCTACCGAGGATGTCGCCGGTAAGGCATTCGGAATGGAGCCGTACCAAGGGCGGACGCTCTCCGCGCTGGTCGCCGATCACCAGTGCGACATGTTCGCGCAGGTCGTCCGCAGACCGGAAGGCGACGATCTCGGCGCTGTCGCAAGCGGCGACTGGCAGGTGCGCGCGGGTGGCGATGGTCAGGCGGGCGGTGTCCTTCCATGCGGCCAGATCGGCGGCATAGACCTCCTGCGCCTCGCCCGCCGGCACCGGATCGACGAGGTAGGCCGGCAGCACCCCGGCCAGCCGTGCCAGTTCCATCGCGGCCCGCGCTGCCTCGCCCGAACCCATCGGTTCGGCGACGAACGGTCCCTTCATCGGGTGGACCAGATCGAGCGCCGGATCGGCGATTGCGCGGGCGAGCGGCAGGTCGAACGGGCTGGCGGCGCGGATCAGCACGGGCGCATCGGGCACCGCCGCCTCGCGCTGGTTGGCGAGCTTGAGCGTAACCGCCCGCGCCGATGAAATCAGCATGCGCGGTGCATGGGCCTCCGCACCCAGTCCGGTTTCGGCGGGCAGCAGGGTGAAGGCACCGGGAAAGGTCACTGGCCAACCATGGCGCAGCGCATCGATCGCCAGCGCAACCTGCCGCGCCGGGCTGGTCACAGATCGAATTCCGTCACCAGCGGGATGTGGTCGGATGGCTGGTCCCACCGCCGGGTTTCCTCGACAAAGCGGTGGCTGCGCGCCTGTGCGGCCAGTTCGGGCGAGGCCCACATGTGGTCCAGCCGCCGTCCGCGATCTTTTTCCTGCCAATAGGTGCGGTAAGACCACCAGGTCCAGTTGCGTTCGGGCGCGGGGATGAACTTGCGGCCCAGATCCTCCCAGCCGTGGGCATCGCGGAAGCGGCCCAGCGCCTCCACCTCGATAGGCGTATGGCTGACCACCTTGAGCAGCGCCTTGTGATCGTAGACGTCGCTGTCCAGCGGGGCGATGTTGAAATCGCCGACGATCAGCGTTGGCCGATCCAGCGTGTCAGCCCAGCGGGTCATGCGCTCCAGGAAATCCAGCTTCTGGCCGAATTTCGGATTTGCGTCGCGGTCGGGAATGTCGCCGCCCGCCGGGATGTACACGTTCTCCAGCACCAGTCCCTGACCGGGGCCGAGCAGTTCCACGCCGACATGCCGCGCCTCGCCATTATCCTGCCAGTCCCGCCGGCTGACTTCGCGCAGCGGAATGCGGCTGACCGTGGCGACACCGTGGTAGCCCTTCTGTCCATGCACCGCCCGGTGAACGTAGCCGGCAGCCTCGAACACATCGTGCGGGAACAGGTGTTCCTGCGTCTTGATTTCCTGCAGGCACAGCACGTCGGGCGCTTCTTGCTCAAGAAAGCGCACCACCTGATCGGCGCGCAGGCGGACGGAATTGATGTTCCAGGTAGCGATAGAGACCATGCGTGCGCCTTAAGCGGAATCGCGCCGCTGCGCCAGCGGTCAGGCGGAAAGGAACCGCGCCGCCAGCCATAGCCGGATCGCCCCGGCCAGCCCGGGCGGCACTTTCGCCGCGATCCGTTCGGCATCGACGCGGGCAACCAGCGCGTTGATCGGCAAACCCTCTTCCTCGGCCGCTTGGCGCAGCAGGGTCCAGAACAGCGGTTCGAGGCTGATGGAGGTCTTGTGCCCGGCGATCTCGACCGAGCGCTTGACCGGGGGGTGATAGGGGTTTGGGTAGAGCACTGGACTCAAGCGGGCTCCGTGCCGGGTGGCGATGTGTCGCCCTCGCCGAGGGCAATCTGCAAGTAGACCGTATCGAGCCAGCGCCCGAACTTGCGCCCGACCGACCGCATCCTGCCAGTTTCGGTGAAGCCCAAGCCCCGATGTAACGCAATCGAAGCTGGCTCGCCGCCACCGACCACCGCAATCATCTGACGGAAACCAGCGGTTTGGGCTGCCGTCAGCAGGCTGGAGAGCAACGCCTTACCAGCCCCGCGCCCGACATGGTGTGGATCGATGTAGATCGAGTTTTCGCAGGTCAGCCCGTAGGCCGGTCGATCACGGAACTGGGTAGCATAGGCATAGCCGATGATATTGCCATCCAGTTCCATGACCAGGAACGGCCAGCCCCGCACATGGCACGTCTCAATCTTGCCAGCCATGTCTGCTGGCGCGGGGGCTTCGGTTTCAAAGGTTGCAGTGCAGTGGCGGACATGGTGCGCATAGATTGCGGCGATCATCTCTGAATCCGCCGTTTGCGCCCAGCGCACCAATCCCTCCACGGTTTACAGCCTCAATACATGTGCTGCCCGCCGTTGATCGACATGGTCGATCCGGTGACGAAGGCGGCGTTTTCGGAGCAAAGGAAGGCGACGCCGCGGGCGATTTCGCTGGCCTGGCCGAGGCGGCCCACCGGGATCTTGGCGACGATCTTCTCCAGCACCGGCGCGGGCACGGCGGCGACCATGTCGGTATCGATATAGCCCGGTGCAATGGCGTTGACCGTCACCCCGAACTTGGCACCTTCCTGCGCCAGCGCCTTGGTGAAGCCGTGGATGCCGGATTTGGCGGCGGCGTAGTTGACCTGCCCGTACTGGCCGGCCTGCCCGTTGACCGAACCGATGTTGACGATGCGGCCCCAGCGCCGTTCGCGCATGCCGCCGAACGTGGCCTTGGCCATGTTGAAACAGCCGCCAAGGTTGATGCGCATGACATCGTTCCAGTCGTCAAAGCTCATCTTGTGCAGCACCCCGTCGCGGGTGACGCCGGCGTTGTTGACCACCACGTCGATCGGGCCGACTTCGGCCTCCACCCTGGCGCAGCCATCGATGCAGGCCTGGTGATCGCCAACGTCCCACTTGTAGGCGGGGATGCCGGTGCGCGCGGTGAATTCGGCGGCCTTGGCATCATTGCCGCCATAGTTGGCGACGACGGTGAAGCCCATCTCCTTCAGTGCCAGGCTGATCGCTTCGCCAATGCCCCTGGTTCCGCCGGTAACGATTGCAACGCGCGCCATCCGATGCCCTTTCCTGATTGCATGACTCTTCCCGTCACCTTGCTAGGTAATCGGCAGGCGGGCGGCAACAAGCATTCGTTTGCGCGAAGCCAAACCCCGTGGGCACTGTGCCCAATGCGTGACAGTCAGTTGCGGAACGGCCGGCTGGCAGCGCGGTCACATAGGCTCCAGTTCGCGCTTGCGCCTTGCCCCGTCCAAGGCATCGGACGCAAAAAAGGAGGCGGGCCGGTTGGGGCCCGCCTCCTTCTTTTTCGGAACCGGCGGTTCAGTCCTTCCAGGCTTTTGCCGCCATGCGTACGGTAACGGTGGGCCCCAGCTTTTCCGCATTGTCGCCCAGCGCGAAGGCATAGCTGCCTGCCGGGATCGACCAGCCGCCATCCTTCCAGTCGGCCAGCAGGCGCGGATCGATCGCCAGCGTCACCTTCTGCGCCGCGCCGGGGGCCAGGTTGACCCGGCTGAAGCCGACCAGGCGCTGCTTGGCCTGGCCATTGCGGCTGACCAGATAGACCTGCGCCACGGTGGCACCTTCCCGGCTGCCGGTGTTTTTCACGCTGAAGCTGGCGCTGGTGCCGGAAACCTTCAGCCCGCTGCTTTCAAAGCTGGTGTAGCTCAGCCCGAAACCGAAGGGAAACAGCGCCTTGTGGCCCTGGCGCGCATTCCAGCGATAGCCGACATCGGATCCTTCGATGTCATAGTTGGCATGGAGCGGCGCGGCGTTTGCCGGTACGTCACCCGAGAAGCTGGTTTCAGTGGTGTCGAAACCGTCAATGCTGGCGCGCGGCAGGTCGCCGGTACTGGCGGGGAAGGTGATCGGCAGGTGGCCTGATGGGTTGGTCTCGCCGAACAGCACCGAGGCAATCGCCTCGCCGCCGCGCGCGCCGGGATACCATGCCTCGATCACCGCAGCGGTCTGGCCCAGCCACGGCATGGCGACCGGGTTGCCGCTTTCCAGCACGACGATGGTGTTGGGGTTGGCTGCCGCCACGGCGGCGATCAGCGCGTCCTGCCCGTTCGGCAGGCTCAGGTCGGGCTGATCGATGCCTTCGGTCGCCCACTTGGTGGCGAAGACGATGGCGACATCGGCCTGCTTCGCCTGAGTGACAGCTTCCGAGACATAGTTGCCTGTGCGGAAGCGGACATCCGCCTGCGGGGCCATGGCCTTGATCGCCGCGAGCGGCGGCGAGCGGTGGTATTGCTGCGAAATCAGCGCGGCGAAAGGGCCATCGCCGCCGTTGGAGATGGTCAGTGCCGGGCCCTTCTCGTCATGGACCTGGCTCGAACCCGCGCCCGAAAGCACGCCGGTATCGGCGTAGCCACCGATCACCGCGATGCGTTTCGCCGTGCGCGCCAGCGGCAGGACATTGCGCTCGTTGCGCAGCAGGACAATGGCCTGCTTCGCGGTTTCCAGCGCGACGGCCCCGTTGGCCTTGAAATCGATCGGCGTGCCAGGGGTTGCCGGGTTCTTGTCCAGCCCGCCGGCATAGATCGCGGTGAGCACCCGCTTGTTCATGTCATCGAGCCGCGCGGCATAGGCGGGGTCGGCCTTGGCAGCAGCGGAGAGCTTGTCGGTGAAGAACACTGCCGGATCAAGCTGCTCGCCCGATTGCTGGTCAAGACCGTGCAGCGCCGCCTGCACGCCGGGAACCGCGCCCCAGTCCGACATGACGAAGCCCTTCCAGCCCCAGTCGCGCTTGAGCACGGTGTTGAGCAGATAGTCGCTGTCGCAGGCCTGCTGGCCGTGGAGCCGGTTGTACGAACACATCACCGAGCCGGGCTGGCCGATTTCGATGCCGATCTGGAACGCCAGCAGGTCGCTCTCGCGCGCGGCGGCGTCGGAAATCTGCACGTCGACCGTCTTGCGCGCGGTCTCCTGCCCGTTGAGCGCGAAGTGCTTGATGGTGGAAATGATGTGGTTCGACTGGATGCCGGCAATCGCGTTGCCCACCAGCACGCCCGACAGCAGCGGATCTTCGGAGAGGTATTCGAAGGTGCGCCCGTTGCGCGGATCGCGCATCAGGTTGGTGCCGCCGGCCAGCAGCACGTTGAAGCCCTTGGCCCGCGCTTCGGAACCGATCATGGCACCGCCCTGGCGCAGCAGCGCAGGGTTCCAGGTTGCCGCCATGGCAACGCCGGCGGGCAAGGCGGTCGCCCCGTCCTTGCGCATGCCCATCACCCAGGACACACCCAGGCTGGCGTCGCTCTCGCGCAGCGAAGGCACGTTCAGGCGCGGAATGCCCGCAACATAGCCCGCGCCCGGCACGGCATCGGCGGGCAGCGCGACGGGTGCGAAGGCCGGGATCGCCATGATGCCGTGGGTCAGCACGGTCTTTTCCTCTGCCGTCATCGCCTTGACCGTGGCTGCGGCGCGGGCTTCGGCATCGGCGGTGCCCGCAGCAGGCTTGGCCAGAGCGGCCTGGGGCAGCAGGATTGCAGCGGCAGCGCTGCAGATGAGCGCATTACGGACCTTCATCATCGTCTCCATGTCCTTGTTTCTGGGGATCATCACGGCAAAGGCGGACACGGGCAAGCCCGCATCCGCCTCCACCCTCATTCTCTGTGTGCCCGGCGAACTTTACGTGCGACCCGTCCGGGCACGTCGATCAGAACTTGAAACCGGCCCGCACGCCGAAGGTGCGCGGATCGCCCGGGGTAACCGAATCGGAAGTGGCGTTGCGCACTTCGATGAAGTTCTCGATGTTCTTGACGTAGGCCTGCAGATACCATGCACGGTCCGGCGCGTTGAAGGTCAGGCTGGCCTGGCTGTTGCTGTGCGACGGCGTGAAATACTGCGTCGGCGCAGCCCCGAACTGGGTGATCGAGTACCGCGAGGTCAGGCGTGTTCCGGCCGACAGCACCAGATCGCTGGCCCCCATCGGCACCGTCCAGTCGAACGAGGCGAAGGCAACCTGCTTCGGCGACCGGTCGAGCGGACGGCCCTTGAAGTCGGGCGTGCCGGCCGAGCATGCATCAAGCGGCTTGCCGGTGACGGTGCCGCCCGGGCAGAAGTGCTTGTACTTGGCATCGGTGATGTTGAAGCCGACATTGACCGAGAAGTTCTTCACCGGCGTGATGAAGGCCTGGAACTCAAGCCCGAACACCGAGGACTTGCCCGCGTTGGTGGTAACCAGCGTTGGCGCGCCATTGATGTTGAGCTGCGAGCTGAGCTGCATGTTCTTGTAATCGTAATAGAACACGCTGGTATCGATGCGCAGCCCATCCATGATCCGGCCACGATAGCCCAGTTCGTAGGCAGTCAGCGTTTCCGGCTGGTAGTAGATCGCCTGGGGCAGCGTCGGGGCGCAGCTTTCGCCCTTGGTGGTGATCTTGGTGGTCAGGCCGGTCGAACAGCCGTCGCCGAAACCGCCCTGCTTGTAGCCGGTGGCGATGCTGCCATAGGCCAGGCCGCCAGCGAGGTCGGCGTCGAAGCCGAGACGCCAGGTGACGCGGTTGTTCTTCACCTCGGCATCGTTGGCATAGGTGCTGCCACCGATGACGATGGGCGAGTTGATGTTATTGGTGGCAACCGTGTGGCCATAACGGAACTTGTCGTCATGGGTATACCGCACGCCCGCCGTCAGGCGGAAGGCCGGCGTGATCGCATAGGTGCCCTGCGCGAAGGCACCCAGCGTCTTCGAGGTGGTTTCCTGCGGGAAACCATAGAGCTTGTTGCTGCCGATGATGAATTCCGGGAAGTCCGGAATGTAGAAACCGATCACCGAGTGTTCGCGGAAGTAGTAGCCACCGGCCTGCAGCTTGAGCGGACCATCGCCGTTGGTGGCGATGCGGAACTCATGGCTCTGCTGCTGGTAGTTGCCATCGAAGAAACCGGGATAGTTGCACTGCTCGGCCGGCTGGGTGCAGTCCTTCAGGAAGTTATCCATCAGGCCGGCGCCGGGCGTCGAGAGAAACCCGGGCAGGCTGGCCGGCAGCAGGCCGCGAATGTCGAGCTGCGAGTTTTCGTGCGCCTTGTATTCGCGGTACGAACCCAGATAGGTCACGGTGAAGCCGCCGAGGTCGTAGTTCAGCTCGCCATCGATGCCCCAGCTCGTATCGTCGATGTCGAACGGCTTGGAACTGCCCGTGCCGCCGCCACCGGTAGCGCTGGTCTTCAGCGGGATCGTCCAAAGGTTGCGGGTCAGGCGCGAGTCGACGTTGGCAATCGGCGACCAGATGGCGTTGCCGTTGGCGTCCAGCGTTGTGGCAGTGCCGTTGGCGGTCTGCCGGTAGAAGTTGCTGGTTGGCACGCCGGTAGCACGGGTGCCGCCTAGGTGGCCGTAGTTGGCGCGCAGCATGAGATCACCGCGATCACCCAGCTTGACCAGCGCCGAGCCGCGGATCGCGAAGTTGCGGCGGAACGGATCACGATCGACGTTGTCGTTCGGGTCGCCGGGGGTGCTGTGGATATAGCTGTCACGCTGATCAAAGGTGGCAGCAACGCGGAAGGCGGCCATGTCACCGGCGGGGAGGTTGATATAACCGTCAGCGCTGGCGGCGTTGTAGTTGCCGTAACCGGCGTTCACGCCAACGCCGAACTTGCCGATTTCAGGCTTGTTGGTGATGACGTTGACCACGCCCGCCGTGGTGTTGCGGCCATATAGCGTGCCCTGCGGTCCGCGCAGCACTTCGACGCGAGCGACGTCGAAGAAGCCGATATCCGCCTGCTGCGGACGGGCGAGGTAGATGCCGTCCAGCAGGAAGGCCGCCGAAGGATCGCCCTTCTCGGTGCCGTCGGTGCTGGTCACGCCGCGAATAGTGATCTGGAGGCCGTTGGTGCGGTCGATCGACAGGTTGGGAACCGAATCGCCCAGGTCGGTCGGCCCGGTGATGCCCTGGTCGCGCAGCGCGTCGCCGGTCACGGCGGTCAGCGCCAGCGGCGTCTTGGACAGAAGCGTTTCGCTGCGGGTGGCGGTGACGACGATATCGCCAGCTGCGGCGGCCTCGTCTTCGGCGGATTTCTGGTCAGCCGACTGTGCCCAGACAGGCGCGGACGACATGGCGAAAATCATGGCCGTTCCGGCCAGCAGCGCTTTCTTCATAGAACCCCTCCCAGGGTATTGCGGGTCAAACCCGGTTGCTGATGTGATCGCTACCAATCACAGGCGCTCGTGTTGACTTCGTTTGACATCGCTGTCAAGACATCGCTGTCAATGGAGAGGTATCGACCTGACAGAATGATCAGGTCTGACTAGGGTGGCGCCATGAACTTCGTGCAAACTGCGCCGCCCGGGCATGCCACCATGGCTGATGTCGCCGAACTGGCAGGCGTTTCGCTCAAGAGCGTCTCGCGGGTGATCAACAACGAACCGCACGTGTCGCCGCGCCTGCGCGACAAGGTGGAAGCGGCGATCAGTGCGCTGAACTACGTGCCGGATACGGCGGCGCGGTCACTCGCCGGGGCCCGCAGCTTCACCATCGGCGTCCTGTTCGACAACCCCAGCCCGAACTACACGATGAAGGTGCAGTCCGGTGTCTACCGCGCCTGCGTGGAACATCAGCACCACCTGCGGATCGACAATCTCGATTCGCTTGCCGGCACGGCCGGACTGGAGAGCCAGCTGGCGGCGCTGCTGCGCAATGGCCGGACCGACGGCTTCGTGCTGACCCCGCCGCTGAGCGACAACCCGCAAGTGCTGGACTTCCTCGAACGCCACCGTGTGCGCTATTCGCGCATCGCCCCGGTGCTCGACCCCGGCCGTTCGCCCGCCGTGCTGATCGACGACGAGGCCGCCGCCGCGCAGATCGCCCAGATGTTCTGGGATCGCGGCCATCGCCGTTTCGGCCTGATCAACGGCCAGCCCAGCCACGGTGCCGCCATCACCCGCCGACGGGGCTTCATCGGACGGCTGCGCGCGCTCGATCCCGATGCCATCGTCAACGAGACCGAGGGCGGATTTACCTTCGAAGGAGGCATTGCGGCGGGGCGTGACCTGATGTCGGCGCGGCGCTATCCCACCGCGATCTTCGCCGCCAACGATGATTCCGCCGCCGGGGCCATCGTCGCCTGCTTCCAGCTCGGCTACAATGTGCCGCGCGACGTATCGATCTGCGGCTTCGACGATAGTTGGGTGGCCAAGTCGGTCTGGCCCTACCTGACCACGGTCCACCAGCCGATCGAGGACATGGCCCATGCCGCCGCCGTCCAGCTGCTTGATCGTGCACTCGCGGTGGACACGAACCCTCAAGTGAGCCTGCGGTTCGCCCTGATCGAGCGCGATTCGGTGGCAGACGCGCCGTGAGGCGGGTATTGGCACCGGCGCTGTTCGCGCTGGCTTTGGCCATGGTCCCGGCCCATGCTGCCGCGCAGCCGCCCCGCCTTTTCGTTCTGACCGACATCGGCAACGAGCCCGATGACCAGATGTCGCTGGTGCGGCTGCTGCTCTACGCCAACGAGATCGATATCGAAGGCATCGCCGCGACTACCTCGGTCTGGCAGCGCGGCAAGGTTTCGCCTGAAATCGCCGCGGGGGTGATCGATGCCTATGGCGAAGTCCTGCCGCACCTGCGCGAAAATGCGCCGGGCTGGCCCGATGCCGCACAACTGCGCGCCCGGCTCCATCCCGGCGTGGCGGGGTATGGCCTGGCTGCGGTCAACCCCGACAAGCCCTCTGCCGGAGCGCTCGCCCTGCTGGCAGCGGCGCGGCGCGATGTGGGGCAGCCGCTGTGGGTCAGCGCCTGGGGCGGCACCAACACCCTGGCCGAAGCGCTGCTGCTGGCGCGCAAGACACTGCCGGAAACCGAGGTCAAGGCGCTGGTCGCGCGGCTGCGGGTCTATGCGATCAGCGATCAGGACGATGCCGGGCCATGGTTGCGGCGCGAATTTCCCGGACTGTTCTGGATCGGCACGCCTTCGGGCGAAGACAGCGCCAACTATGCCGCCGCCACCTGGACTGGTATTTCCGGCGACCTGTTCTACCGTAACGGCCAGGGCGCGGACGGGCGCACGGTAACCAACGCCTGGCTCGACGCCAACGTGCGCGCCAAGGGCCCGCTGGGCGCGCACTATCCGCGCTTCATGTTCATCATGGAGGGCGATACCCCCAGTTTCCTCGGGCTGATCCCCAACGGGCTGCAAAACGGCGACCGGCCAGACTGGGGCGGCTGGGGCGGGCGCTACCTGCTGCGCCGGCCGCACGGCGAAGCCCGTGCGCTGTGGACCCAGGGCGGCGACAGTTTCCCGCGCGTGACCAGCGCCGATACGGTGAACGGCGTCACCTCCGACCAGGCGACGATCTGGCGCTGGCGCGAGGCCTTCCAGCACGATTTCGCCGCGCGGATGGACTGGACGGTGAAGCCCTACAAGGCGGCCAATCATCCGCCCGAGGTGGTGGTGAACGGCCAGGGCGGGAATGAACCGCTGCGACTGGAGGCGCAGGTTGGCCAGGCCGTGCGGCTCGATGCATCGGCCTCGCGCGATCCTGACGGCAACCGGCTGACCTACCGCTGGTTTGGCTATGGCGAGGCCGGGTTTGCCGGCGGCATGTTCCCGCCGCCGCCGCTTGCCATCAGCGGCGCGGCAGGTCCTCGCGCGACGATCACCGCCACGGCAGCCTGCGGACAGAACTGGCTGGCCATGGGCACTTGCCCCGATGGCCTTGAAGCCCACGCCATTCTGGCGATCACCGACAACGGCAGGCCCGCGCTCACGCGCTACCGCCGGGTGATCCTCACCGTCCGAAAATCCGGGAGAGACAAATGAAGATCGACCGCCGCCACTCGCTGGGCCTCATCGCCGCCGCTGCCGTAACCGCCGCCGCACCGCGCGCCTTTGCCGCGCCCGCCGCGCCAGGCCTGCGCTGGTACGCCACGACCCAGCGCAGCCGCTGGCAGGCGATGACCGGCCTCACTCCCACCGCGCCCGCTGCCGACATGTTCAAGCAGCACGTCCAGTTCGCGCTCGACAAGCCCGCCCAGCCGATCGAGGGCTTTGGCGGGGCGTTCAGTGAAAAGGGCTGGCAAGCGCTCTCCGCCCTGCCCCAGCGCAGCCGCGATGCGGCCATGGCGGCGCTGTTCGCTGACGATGGCGCGGCGCTGGACCTGTGCCGCACGCCGCTGGGTGCCAACGACATCTCGCGCGGATGGTACTCCTATGACGAGACCGACGGCGATTTTGCGCTCGATCACTTCTCGATCGCCAATGATCGTGAGACGCTGATCCCCTTCATCAAGGCGGCGCAGCGGATTCGCCCCGATCTGAAGTTGTGGGCCTCGCCATGGTCACCGCCGACCTGGATGAAGCAGGGCCGTCACTATGCCCAGGCTCCCGCCTGGCCCGGCCGCCCCGCCAACGGCATCAAGCCTGACCAGTTGGGCACCGAGGGCAAGGATTCCTTCATCCAGGACCCGCGCTATTTCGATGCCTATGCCCGCTATTTCCGCCGCTATGTGGAGGAATACGGCAAGGAAGGCATCCGCATCGGCATGGTCATGCCGCAGAACGAATTCAATTCCGCCCAGCCCTTTCCAAGCTGCTGCTGGACGCCGGAGGGCCTCGCCCGCTTCCTGCCCTATCTCGGCCGCGAGATGGCGAAGACCGGGACGGACATCTTCTTCGGCACGCTGGAGCGCGGCAATGCCGATCTGCTGAGCAAGGCGCTGGCCGATCCGCAGGCCGGGCCGCTGATCAAGGGCGTGGGCGTGCAGTGGGCTGGCAAGGGCGCGCTTGAGGAAATCCGTCGCCGTCATCCCGACCTGCCGATCTGGGGCAGTGAACAGGAATGCGGTTTCGGCGACAATGCCTGGCACTATGCCCGCTACGGCTGGAACACCATCCGCCGCTATTTCAACGCCGGGGCGCGGGCCTGGCACTACTGGAACTTCGCCATGCCGCTGGGCGGCATGTCAGGCTGGGGCTGGCCGCAGAACGCGCTGGTGTGGATCGACACGCAGCGCGGCACCTACCAGCTGACCAACGACTACTGGATGCTGCGCCACCTTTCCGCCTTCGTGAAACCGGGCGCGCGCTTCATCCCGAACTCCAGCTTCATGGGTTTCGAAAACCAGATCGCCTTCCGCAACCCCGACGGCGAAATGGTCATCGTCGTCCAGAACGAGGAATCAACCCCGCTGACCATCGGCATGGTACTGGGCGGCAAGCAGATCTCCCCGACCTTGCCGGCGGATTCGTTCAACACCATCGTGGTGCCGGCAGCTATGCTGGGGTGAGGGATTGGTGCGCCCGGCGGCGAGGCCTGAAGGCATTGGGGCATATCGCCGCCACCGCCGCCTCGAGATCAGGCTTCAACGGACTCGCCGACATGGAAATGTACATGACGCCGCCGATCGGCAACGGCGTGACTTTGATCCGGTAGTCGAGGCCCTGATTGCCCGCACTGCTGGAACCAGCGCCATAGCGACAGGTCCAGGCAGGTCTCAGCCGGGCAGTGCTGCGGGTGCTGATCTGCGCCCGTGCGGAGTAGTTGGCATTGGCACCGCCGCCGTGTTTGGTCCCGCGGTTTGCCGGAGCAGGCCTGACTTGAAGCGCTAGCGCGGCGGCAGGTCTTTCGGATCGAGGCGCAGCTGCCATAGCAAGGTGCGCTGGGTCACGGCGTCATTGTCATCGGAAATCAGCCAGACTCGCACCGTGCGGTCACCCTGCGGCTCCACGGCCATGCCTTCGAAATTGTCGATCAACAGCGGTGCTTCCAGCCGCGCCACTTCGCGCGCCTGCCAGACCTTTCCCGATCTGATCTGCGCCGGATCGGCCAGCATGATGCGCCCGGCGAAGCGCAGCGGCAGCGGCCAGAGCATGCGCCGCATCAACACCAGCACCCGCCCGTCGGGCAGCTGGGCCATGTCGGTCGGGCGGAAACCGTCTGCCCCGGCAAAGGTGAATCGCTCGCCCTGCCCGCCCCGGGTGGGATCGCCGGAAAATACCACGGCTTCGTGATCGGGGCCGCCCAGCCATGAGGTGAAGCCCTCGCACAGCACCACGAAGCGTCCGTCCGCCAGCCGGACCATCGATTCGGGCCCGGTGTTGCCATACCAGCCCTGCATCGCTTGCGGGCGCACCCGCGCCTGCATCGTCAGGTCCGGTGCGTGGCGCGAGATGGCGTTGGGGCCTTCCCAGCCGAACCAGATCGTCCCGCTCCGCGGGTCGCGGGTGGCCGATTCGATGTCATGCTGCTGTTTGCGGCTGGCGCGTGTGACCGGGAAGATAGACCCGATCCGCATGGCCGGCGGCGTCACGCCCGGCGCGGTGAAATCAAGCCATTGGCCCTTGTCGCTGATCGCCAGAAAATGGCCGGGAGACAGCGGCACCAGCGCCGAATAGCCGCCGAACAGCGCGTGCGGGCTGCTGAGCTGCCAGGCACCTTCCAGCCGGAAAGCCCCCAGCAGCGCCTGCCGCGCGGCAAGCGGCGGTTCCGGCAGCGGCCGTGCGCTCATCTGCTGCGCCCAGCTGGGCCGCAGCGGCGGATCGCGCAGCAGGGTAAGCGGCGCGATGGCGATCAGCAGGAACAGGGCAAGCAGGCGGCGCATCCAGCCTGCGCCATAGGCCGACCGCCGGCGATGGGGAAGCGCCACCCGGCACATTCGCGGCGGACAAAGAAAAAGGGGCGGTCCCGAAGGACCGCCCCCAATGGGTCAAGCAGAGTCGCCCGGCTTAGAAGCCGACCTTCACGCCTGCCTTGAAGTACCGGCCCAGGATGCCGTTGCCGCCCTGGACGGGGTTGTAGTTGTTCGCACCGTAGGTGACCGCATCGATCGGCGGCATCTTGTCGAACGCGTTGTTCATGATGGCGTAGAAGGTGAAGTGGTCGTTGATTTTCACGCGCGCACCCAGATCGATGGTGATGTACTTCGGAACGTCGCAGGGAGTGAAGCCACCGGAGAGGCCGCAATCCTTGTAGCCGGTTCCCTGGTCCATCGCCGACAGGTTGTAACCACCGAAGTAGTTGACTGTCGTATTGAACTGGAAGCGATCGTTGAAGCTGAGCGAGTTCAGCCAGCTGCCGTGCCACTTCGGCGTACCCGAACCGGCGGTCAGGTTGAAGTTGCCCAGCGTACCGTCATACCGTTCATCGTTGGTCGACAGCTTCAGGATGTAGCTGGCGTCCAGGCTGGTTTCCCAGGTGATGTGGTCGGTCAGGTCAAGCTTCGCTTCGAGGCCGAAATCGAGACCTTCGGAACGAATCTCGTCGGCATTGATCAGCGAGGCCTGAACGAACGCAACCCGCGGCTTGGCATTCGGGAAGGCCGGATCCGGCGCATCCGGAATGACCGTGTAGATGCCCGGGATCGCTGCACCAGCGTAGTAGGCGACCAGTGCAGGCGCGTTCGACGGCGAGGTGATGCCGCCGGTCTTCTTGATGTTGTAGTAGTCAACCGTCAGCGAGAGGTTGCGCATCGGCTCGAAGCGGATGCCGGCAGTGAAGCTGCGCGACTTTTCCGGATCGAGGTTGGGCGAAGCCAGCTGGGTCTGCCCGTAGGAACCCGAACGGATGTAGGTCGGGCAGGCAGCGGTGCTGAAGGTCGCCACGGTGCACTGCGCAAAGGTGCCACCGGCACCAGCCGTGTTGCCCGGAACGGTGTACTGGGCAAGGTAGGCATTGTTGAACGCAGCAGCGGTGTTGCTGACGAAGCCAGTGGTCGGCAGGGCGTTCGCTTCACCGAACGAAGGGATACGGAAGCCCTTCGAATAGGTGCCGCGAATTTCGAACTGGCGGATCGGGGTGAACTTGAACCCGATCTTCGGCGAGAAGGCGTGCTGCCCGCTCGAGTACTTGTCGTACCGGCCCGAAGCGTTGATCACCAGATTTTCGAGAACCGGCGCTTCGAGTTCGGCAAAACCCGAATAGACCGTACGATGGCCGGTGGTGCCGAAGGCGTTGAGCACGAAGTAGCGCTGCGTCGGGCCATTGTAGTCATCGTTGGCGCTGGGCGCATCGACGGCTTCGTAGGTGATCGACCCGCCACCGCCAAGCTGCAGCGGACCGCCCGGCAGCTGGGCCAGGGTGGTGCCCAGGGTAGCCTGGAACTGCACTTCGTCCGAAGTCGCCGTGTGGACGTTGTTCGGATAGAGGTAGCTGAGCACCGAGTCCGGCGTCGCCGACGGATTGACGAAGTTGTAGGTACCGTCGTTGATCACGTCGAGCATGTGCTGGATGTGGATGTAGCCGTTCTGCGTGCGACGCAGATCGGTGTGCATCGCCGTCACGCCGACGTCGAAGGTGATCTTGTCGGACAGATCGCCCGAGATGCCCATGGCACCGCGATAGGCGCGGTTGCGGGTCTCGTTGTATTCGACGTGGTTGAGATCGGCACCCAGGATGCGCGCAACCTGACCCTGCGCCGCGAACGGGTTGTTCGGGTTCAGCTTGCGGTTGGGCGAAGCGGCGCAATTCGTGCGCTCGGGGCAGACATAGACCGGCAGGTACAGCACGAACGAACCCGGCGCGTTGATCGCCGAGGCGCTCGACGTCGAGAAGCGACGATAGAGGATACCGGTGTTGGCGTTGCGCGAAACCGCTTCGGGCAGGCCCTGGTACGAGCTCTTGCTCTGCATGAAGTTGACTTCGGCATAGGCTTCGATGCTGTCATTCAGCTTCGCGGTGACACGGCCCGAAACGCCCCAGCGCTGGACGTTCGGGGTGATGTACCCGTAGGTCTTGGTCTGGTCGAAGGTGCAGATCGTATTGGGCGCGGAGGGGTTGTTCGCCTTTTCCGCCGCCGTGACGGTGCGCAGCGCGCCGCCGATGCAGTCCGTGTTGAGCGACTGCCACGGACCGACCGCAGTGGTCAGCGCCGGGGTGGTGTAGGGACGGACCAGGAAGTTGCTGCGCGCGGCAAGACCGCCCGAAACATCGGCGTTGATCCGGTTGTCAGGGCCGCAGCTGCCGTCGAAGCAGATGCCGCTCTGGTCATCCGAGCTGTACGGATAGGGGCGGTCGCTGTTTTTCAGCGCGGTCGAATTGTAGTAGAAGCCGCTGACGTAGGCATTGATGCCCTTTTCTTCGAGATCGCCGAAGCCGGCGGTCAGGCTGAAGCGCTGGCTCGGCGCGTCGCCGCGCGAGGAAACGCCCGCTTCGGCGCGACCGGCGATGCCGGTGAACTGCTTCTTGGTGATGATGTTGACCACGCCCGCGATCGCGTCGGCACCGTAGGACGACGAAGCGCCGTCACGAAGCACTTCGATACGGTCGATGATGTCGTCAGGAATGGTGTTGAGATCGACGAAGTTGCGCGAACCGTCATCGGCCAGCGGATAGTAGGCCGCGCGCATGCCGTCGAACAGCACCAGCGTGGAGTTGGTCGACAGACCGCGCAGCGAAACCGCCGATGCGCCGCCGGCGAATGCGCCGTTGGCGGTGAAGCTGTTGGTCAGCGCCGGACCGTTGTTCGACGCGAGCTGCTGCAGGCCATCCTGGATGGTGCTGACGCCGCGCTGATCGAGGTTCTCGGTGGTCACGGTGGTGACCGGCGAAGGCGTGTCGGTGTCGGTGCGACGGAACATCGAACCGGTGACAACGATGGTCGAACCGTCATCGACGCAAGCGGCGTCGTTCGGGTTGGCGGCGCAATCGACGTTCGCCGCCTGGGCATAGGCCGAGCTGCTGACGAACGCGAGGCCGAGCACCAGCGGTGCCGCACCTGCCTTCAGAGCGCTAAGAGTGGTTTTCTTCACGTGTCAGTCCCTTTTTCATTGGGTGCGCCGGGATCGGCTGTCACCCATGAGCATTTCCCGGACTGTTTGGATGCGATCGGCGCTTGGTGCCCCCACGGACGTTGCGCGCACCGGTCGCCAGCCGGGAAAGATGCGCTTTGATGGCTGAAAGCCCCGGTTCAGGCAAAGCAATTGACAGGCCTGTCAGCACATTGACGGCGGGTTGTAACCAAACTGCCACAGTGCCACACGGCGGTGAATCGCGCGGAAATCCGGGGCGAGATGGGCGTCTTGGCAATATTGTTGCAAGTGATACCAGCAATCGTGTCGCATCGTTACAACGGCAGTGGACATCGCTTGGCAAACCATGCGCATTCGCGCCGCGTCGCCACAACGGGGAAGATCGGCCTGCGCCGCGTGCCGGGAAAAAATTGTGTGGGGGCGGGAACCCCGGATGCGTCAGCGCATCGGGCCGGTGAACAGCAGCGGATCAAGCCGGGCGCTGCGCCATTTGATGGACCAGTGCAGGTGCGGGCCGGTGGCGCGGCCGGTCATGCCGATCAGGCCGATCACCTGTCCCTGCTTCACCACGTCACCCTCTTTCACCAGCAGGCGCGAGGAATGCAGGAAGGCGCTGTTGAGCCCCATGCCGTGATCGATCATCAGCAGGTTTCCCTCCAGCGTGAAGGGACTCTCCGCCGCCAGGATCACCACCCCGTCCGCCGGGGCGACATAGGGCGTGCCGCTGCCGCCGGTGGCGATATCCATGCCCGAATGGTAGGAACCCGGCTGGCCGCGATAGATCCGCTGCGAGCCGAACAGCCCCGAAAGCCGCCCGGTGACCGGCCAGATGAATTTCTGCCGCCAGCCATCGCTCTGCGCGTCGATCCGGCGAGCGGCGTTGATTCGCGCCAGCTCGATCGCGCGGCGGCGTTCGTACTCCGCGCTGGGCAGCGCGCCGGGGCGCGGACCGACCGCGACGTTCTCGATATTCCAGGCGCGCGGCGAAACCACCAGCGCGCGGCTGGTGCTGCGCCCGCCCGGCAGGCTGGCGACCAGTCGTGCCGAGGGGCCGGCATCGCGATCAAACGCAGCGAAGAAGCTGCCGTCAGCCGCCAGCGGCAGCGCCATGCCATCAAGCGCGACGGCGGTGGCCCCAAGCGGTGCCAGGCCCTTGATCCAGCCGCCCTGGGTCAGTTCCCCGGTGATCTGGATGTCCGCGCCGCGCGCCGGCGGCGGCGCGGGGCGTGCGGGCGCGGCGGCAAGTGGCGCGGCCGGCCGGGGTGCGGGCACGGCGGCGGAACGGCTGAGGCTGTTGCCGTTGCAGCTCCCCTGCGCGACCAGCAAGCCACCGGCAAGCGCCCAGAGTGCAGGATTGCGCAGCCAGTTCACGCCGCGCCGGTCAGCCGCCGGGTGGCAAGCTCGCACGAGGCGTAGGCTTCCTGGTGCGGGACGCTCCAGTACCGCAGCGCCTCGAGCGACACCTTTTCGCCCGAAACGGCGCAGAGCACATGGTTGCCGGCAGTGACGACACGGAAACCGTTGGGTTCGAAGCGCAGCGTGGCGGCGCGGTCGGCGGAATTCATCAGCATGGCGAAAGTCTTAGCCCCTCGTGCGGCTCAAAGCAATTTCCCCTGCTCGGGCGGCGCGACGGGAGGTGCCCGGCGCGGGGTGGAGGGACGCGGCGCGGCGGCAGGGTCAAGCGGCGTCACCGCCAGTTCGCCATCGCGGAAATGCAGGGTGAGCGCGGCTTCGGCAGCAGCCCCGGTGCGGCTGACCAGCGTCTGCCCACGCGCGCCGGTCACACGGACATAGCCGCGTTCGAGCACCCGGTCAGGATCGAGCGAGCGCATCACGCGGTGCAAGCCGTCGAGCGCGCCGCGTTGCTGCTCCAACCGCCGCGAAAGCAGCACCGGCGACAGCCGCTGCGCCGCCAGCCGGTCGCGCGCCCGGGCCAGGCGCGCGGAAAGCAGCGGCCCGGACAGCCGCGCGGCATCGTGCTGGAGCGCCTGCCGGGCGATGACGATCCGGTCACCCAGCCCGCGCCGCAGCCGTTCCGCCAGATCGTCAAGCCGCTGCGTCTGCGGCGTGAGCAGCGCATCGGGGCGGGGCAGCCGCTGTGAGCGCACCTCCAGCCGCTCGCGCCCGAGGGTGAGCGGGCGCACCGCCGCGCGGCGCTGGCGCAGTGCCAGTTCGGCGATCTGGGCCAGCAGTTCCTCGCGCACCGGCACGGCGATCTCGGCAGCGGCGGTGGGCGTGGGCGCGCGCAGGTCGGCGGCGAAATCGGCGAGGGTGGTGTCCGTCTCGTGCCCCACGGCGGAAATCACCGGAATCGGGCTTTCGGCGATGGCGCGGACCACCGCCTCCTCGTTGAACGCCCAGAGATCCTCGATCGAGCCGCCGCCGCGCGCGACAATCAGCAGGTCGGGGCGCGGCACCGGGCCATCGGGGGCCAGCGCGCCGAACCCGCGCACCGCAGCGGCGATCTGCGCCGCCGCGCCCTGGCCCTGGACCAGCACCGGCCAGACGAGAACATGGCTGGGGAAGCGGTCTGCCAGGCGGTGCAGGATGTCGCGGATCACCGCACCGGTAGGCGAAGTGACCACGCCGATCACGCGCGGCAGGAAGGGCAGTGCCCGCTTGCGCGCGCGATCGAACAGACCCTCGGCCTCCAGCCGGGCACGCATCTTGGCCAGCATGGCAAGCAGCGCGCCTTCGCCCGCCACCTCCATCCGGTCGATGACGATCTGGTAGTTCGAGCGGCCCGGATAGGTAGTGAGCTTGCCGGTGGCGACAACCTCGATGCCGTCTTCCGGGCGGAACGACAGGCGCTGCGCGTTGCCCTTCCACATCACCCCGTCGATCCTCGCGTTCTCGTCCTTCAGCGCGCAGTACAAATGTCCCGACGCCGCCCGCTTGACCCCCGAAAGCTCGCCCCGGATGCGCACGAAGCCGAAACGGTCTTCCACCGTGCGCTTCAGCATCGCGGAAATCTCGCTGACCGAGAGCGCGGCGGCGTTGTCGCCGGCGGAGTCCTTCGCTACCAGCCCGGCGGACGCATCATCATCATCGAGGGACGGCGGCATGAATATCCTGCTTCTGGGGTCGGGCGGGCGCGAACATGCGCTGGCGTGGCGGCTGGCGCAATCCCGCCTGCTGGCGAATGATGGGGACACGCTCTACGCCGCCCCCGGCAATCCGGGCATTGCCGCGCATGCCACCTGCGTCAAGCTGGACGCCGCCGATCATGCCGCCGTGCTGGCCTTCTGCGAGGAACAGCGCATCGGGCTGGTGGTGGTCGGCCCGGAGGCCCCGCTGGTCGATGGCCTGGCCGATTCGCTGCGCGGGGCCGGCGTGCCAGTGTTCGGACCATCGCAGGCAGCGGCGCAGCTCGAAGGCAGCAAGGGCTTCACCAAGGACCTCTGCGCCCGCGCCAATATCCCCACCGGCGGCTACGCGCGCGTATCCTCGCACGCTGCCGCCATGGCCGCGCTCGCCCGCTTCGGCGCGCCGGTGGTGATCAAGGCCGATGGCCTCGCCGCCGGCAAGGGCGTCACCGTCGCCATGACCATGGCCGAGGCCGAAGCAGCGGTGGCGGACATCTTCGCCGGACGCTTTGGCGCGGCCGGGGCGGAAGCGGTGATCGAGGAGTTTCTCGAGGGCGAAGAAGCCAGCTTCTTCGCGCTGACCGACGGCCACACCGTTGTCCCCTTCGCCTCGGCGCAGGACCACAAGCGCGTCGGTGACGGCGATACCGGCCCGAACACCGGCGGCATGGGTGCCTACAGCCCGGCACGGGTGCTGACCCCGGCGCTCGAGGCCGAGGCGCTGACCCGGATCATCGTGCCGACGGTGAAGACGCTGGCGGACGAAGGCATGCCCTATTCCGGCGTGCTGTTCCTCGGCCTGATGCTCACCGCCACCGGCCCGCAACTGATAGAATACAACTGCCGCTTCGGCGATCCCGAAACGCAGGTCATGCTGATGCGGCTCGAATCGGATCTGGGTGAACTGCTGCTCGCCTGCGCGGAAAACCGGCTGGCAGCGGTGGAACCGCCGCGCTTCTCACCCGATACCGCGCTGACCGTGGTCATGGCTGCGCAAGGCTATCCGGGGACGCCGAAACAGGGCGGGACGATTGGCGGGATCGCGGCCGCTGAAGCGGGCGGCGCGCGCGTGTTCCACGCCGGCACCACCCTGAACGACGATGTGCTGGTAGCCAGCGGCGGGCGCGTGCTGAACGTCACCGCGCGAGGCCGCACGGTTACCGAGGCGCAGGCGGCAGCCTATGCGGCGGTCGACGCGCTCGATTTTCCCGACGGTTTCTGCCGCCGCGACATCGGCTGGCGCGAAGTGGCGCGTGAAAAGGGTGGCTGAGTCGTTTCGCCGCCGCGCTTGATCCAGATCAACGACTCCCTGCCCCACTCCCGGCAGTTTTTCGACACACATGTCGAAAAACATGTCACAAGGGAGCTGGACGCCGATGAACGAACACACCCCGATCTACACCGCGCCCGAAGAGCAGGTGGCCTGGATGGGCACCGATCCGATCCCGGCCAAGGCCTACTACGATCCCGAATGGTTCGAACTGGAACGCCGCGCGATCTTCATGCGAACCTGGCTGGAAGTCGGCCACGTCTGCGAGCTGCCCGAGCCGGGTACCTGGATTCGCCGCGAGCTGGAATTCGCCCAGGCTTCCATCCTGATCGTGCGCGGCAAGGATGGGCAGATCCGCGCGTTCTACAACGCCTGCACCCATCGCGGCACGCAATTGGTGGAGGAGGAAAGCGGCAAGGGCACGAACTTCCTGTGCCCCTATCACTTCTGGAACTTCGGCGATGACGGCCGGCTGGTCGCCGCGCCCGATTTCAACCGCTTTGCCCTGACCAAGGAGGATTGCAAGATCCCCAAGGTTTCGGTCGATACCTGCGCCGGGCTGATCTTCGTCAACCTTGATCCCGCCCCGAAACAGACGCTGCGCGAATTCCTCGGTGATTTTGCCGACCGGCTGGAAACGCTGCCCGTGGCGCGGGCGACCACCTTCCACGAATATTGCTATGACATCGATGCCAACTGGAAGATCACCTACGACAATTTCCAGGAGAACTACCACCTGCGCCATGTCCATGGCCGCACCGGCATCGCCACGGTCCATGCCGACAACCTCTATGGCTATCCGACCGGCTACACCTTCCACGGCAAGCATCGCACCCAGACCATCTGGAGCAACCCGGAACCGCAGATCAAGCCGATGCAGGGCTACAACTTCGGCCTCGCGGCGAAGATCGGCATGGAGCAGGGCATCATCGGCGGGCCGGAAGACCGCACCTATTTCGCTGTGTTCCCCAGTCTGTTCATCATCGGCACGCCGATCCAGCACTTCAGCCACAAGGTCTATCCGATCTCGGCGACCAGATCGCGCGGGGTGTTTCGCGTCTACTGGATCGGCGAGGGCGATACCGCGACCAAGCGCTACGCCCGCGAATATGCCCTCGCCGGCATCCGCGACATCCACACCGAAGACGTCAACATCATCAACCGCGCGCAAAAGGGCCTGCTTTCGGGCGCCATCAAGAACGTTCACTTCATGTCGATGGAAGGCCTCTGCCGCCACCTCTACCAGCAGGTCGTCGCGGAAGTGGAAGCCTACCGCAACGAAAGCCAGCCAGCGGGAGAACGCGCATGAGCAACCAGCTGCCCGATGGCTACGCCGTGCTCGAACCCTTCGTCGATTACTGGGCCGTCTCCGGCACCGCCAACCGCGACCAGCGCCGCAGCGACAGCACCCCGGCGCAGCGCAACGCGTTCTACGCCATCGCCAAGGACCTTGTTCCGCAGGCGCTGGCGCAGCTTGATGCCAAGCCGATCGCCGAACTCGACGATAAGGAGCGGCGACTGCTCGACCTGCTGCTCAGCTTCACCCACGTGACCCACGCGGTGGAAATGCTCACCGATGGCGAAGCGCGCCATGCGAAGTTCCGCAAGGAGATGCGGATCACCCGGCAGCCGGCGGAGTAGCCCGGCGCGCCAGCCTTCGCGCGGGAGGTTGCTGGCACTCCAAACGGGGTTAGGACGTGGCCTGGTCTGGAGCGGTGAACCGCCAGCCGGTCAGCCCAGCTTTTCGGCGACCAGTTCCTTGAGGTCGGCTTCGGGCCGGGCACCGTAGTGCGAAATGATCTCGGCGGCGGCGATGGCACCCAGGGTCAGGCATTCGGCCACCGGGCGACCGCGCACGTGGCCGTGCAGGAAGCCAGCGGCGAACAGGTCGCCCGCGCCGGTGGTATCGACCACGTGGGCCACCGGCTGCGCCGGCACTTCGCTGCGCTCGCCGCCCTTGATCGCCACCGCACCCTGTTCCGAGCGAGTGACGACCAGCACCGGTACCTTGGGGGCCAGCTTGGCAAGGCCGGCATCGAAATCGTCCTCACCGGTCAGCGCCGCCAGTTCGACGTGGTTGGCGAACAGGATGTCGATCTCGCCAGCATCGATCAGCGCACGGAAATCGTCACCGTGGCGGCTGATGACGAAGGCGTCTGACAGGGTGAAGGCCACTTCGCGGCCGGCATTGCGCGCGGCGGCGATGGCGCGGCGCATGGCGGCGCGCGGCTCTTCCGGGTCCCACAGGTAGCCTTCGAGGTAGAGCACCCTGGCCGAGGCGATCAGGCTTTCGTCCAGCGCGGCGGCGGGCAGGAACTGCGACGCGCCGAGGAAGGTGTTCATCGTCCGCTGGCCATCGGGGGTAACGAAAATCAGGCAGCGCGCCGTCGGCGGATCGCCGGCGCGCGCTGCGGTGGCGAAGTGGATGCCACCGGCGCGAATGTCATGCGCGAAAACCTCACCCAGCTGGTCGTCGGCAACCTGGCCGATGAAGGCGCAGTTAGAACCGAGCGCGGCAAGCCCGGCCAGCGTGTTCGCCGCCGAACCGCCGGAAATCTCGCGCGCCGGGCCCATGGCGTCATAGAGTGCGTGGGCCTGCTCGGTATCGATCAGGGTCATCCCGCCACGCTCCAGCCCCAGCCGTTCGATCAGGGCATCGTCACAGGGCGACATGACGTCGACGATGGCGTTGCCGATGGCGATGACATCGATGGAAGGCTGCGACATGCAAGGAATTCCCGGTGCTGGAGGGCGGTGCTGCCGGCGCGCCTAGCGCCCGGCCTGCCGCATGGCAAGCCACACCGCCGTTGACAGCGCGGCGGCAAGCGGCGATTCGCCTGTCCAGCCATGATTTCCGCGTTGTTTCTTGCCCTTCGCCAGCTTGGCGATCCCCGCGTGCTGCGCGTGCTGGTGAAGAGCCTGGCACTAACCCTGCTGATCGTCGCGCTGCTGGGTGCGGCGGGCTGGTGGGCGGTGCAGCAGATGCTGGCGACATCGACCGCCACCTCGGGCGCAAGCGAACTGATCGCCGCCGTGCTGGTGCTGGTGGGCATGTGGCTGCTGTGGCGGCTCGTCGCCATCGCGGTGCTGCAGTTCTTCGCTGACGAAGTGGTCGAAGCGGTGGAAGCCCGCCACTATCCCGCCGCGCTGGCCGGAGCGCGGCGGCTGGGCTGGCGCGAGGAACTGGCGAACGGCCTCAAGGGTGCGGGCCGTGCTCTGCTGTTCAACCTTATCGCCCTGCCCTTCGCGCTGGCGCTGCTGATCACCGGTGTGGGCACCGCGCTGGTGTTCTGGGCAGTCAACGCATTGCTGCTGGGGCGCGAGTTGACCGACATGGTCTGGCTGCGCCACCGCCACGCCGCCGATGCGCTGCCGCCGATCAGCCGCGCCGAACGGCTGATGCTGGGCGGCATTGCCGCCGCGCTGCTGCTGGTGCCCGTGGTCAACCTGATCGCCCCGATCCTGTCTGCGGCGCTCGCCGCGCACCTCATCCACCGGAAGGGAACCCTGCCCGATGCGGCGTGATACCATCGCCTTGCTCGCCCTGCTGCCGCTGCTCGCTGCCTGCGGCGGATCGGGCAATGCCCCGGTGCGCAGCGCGCCCTTGCCGCACCACCCGGCCAGCACCGCCGTGGTGCGTCCGCCGGTCCATCGCCCACCGCCACCGGCGCAGGTGCAGATGATACCGGGGCTGGAAGGGGTGATCGGCGCAGGCGTGGACGACCTTGTCCGCCAGTTCGGCCCGGCGCGGCTCGACGTGTGGGAGGGAGATGCCCGCAAGCTGCAGTTCACCGGCACGCCCTGCGTGCTCGACGTGTTCCTCTATCCGCCCGCGCAGGGCCGCGATCCCAGGGCAACCTATGTCGATGCCCGCCGCAGTGACGGGCGCGAAGTCGACAAGGTGGCCTGTGTCGCGGCGCTGAGGAAGCCCTGAGGGTTTGATGGGGAATTCGCGGAAGAGCGAATTTCGGTTCGGTACCAGCCTTGGGCAAACTCAGACGGTAAAGCTCTCGCCGCAGCCGCAGGAGCCCTTCGCGTTGGGGTTCTGGAACACGAAGCCCGCCTGGAAATCGTCTTCCACCCAGTCCATCGTGCTGCCAATCAGGTAGAGCACCGATGCCGCATCGATGAAGAAGGCTCCGCCGGGGGTGTCGATCCTCTCATCCAGCCCATTCGCCTCGGTGACATAGTCGACCGAATAGGCCAGCCCCGAACAGCCGCGGCGCGGGGTGGAAAGCTTCACCCCGATCGCGCCGGCAGGGGCCGCGCCCATCAGATGCGCGATGCGCGCCTCGGCACTGGGTGTCAGGATGACGGCGGCGGGGCGCTGGCGAGTGCGGGTTTCGGTCATTCCAGATCCTTCCCCCCTCCCGGGTGCGGGAGGGGACGGGGGTGGGCCATGCTCATCTGGGGACGGTTCGGCCATTTGCCCACCCCCAACCCTTCCCGCATGCGGGAGAAAAGGGCTATAACATGCCCAGTTCGAGCTTCGCCTCGTCGCTCATCTTGGCCATGTCCCACGGCGGGTCCCAGACGAGATTGACCTCGCAGTCGCGCACGCCGGGTACCGCGCTGACGCGCAGTTCCACTTCTCCGGGCATCGATTCAGCCACCGGGCAATGCGGTGTTGTCAGCGTCATCGTCACCACCACGGCGGCATCGTTATCCACTTCGACGCCGTAGATCAGCCCGAGATCATAGATGTTCACCGGGATTTCCGGATCGAAGATGTCCTTGAGCGCGGCAATCACGCCTTCGTAAAGGTCACCGCCAGGTTCACCCGGAGCAACGTCCGCCGGCTTGGCGGCAAGGAAACCTTCAAGGTAATCCTTCTTGCGCTCCAACTTTTCGGCGGGCGCTTCGGCGTCTTCCACCCGTGCCCGTGCGGGCGGCGGCACGCTCGCCACTTCCTCGACGGTAAACCGTGGTTCTTCCCCGCTAACGTCAGGGGTCATGTAGCGAATATCCTTCTTGTCCGTTCGATACCGCGCAGCAGGGCAGCGATGTCCGTTTCGTCGTTGTAGAGGCCGAAGCTGGCCCGAGCCGTCGCCGCCACGCCCAGGTGGTCCATCAGCGGCTGGGCGCAGTGATGCCCGGCCCGGATCGCCACATGTTCCTCGTCCAATATGGTGCCGAGGTCATGCGGATGTACGCCGTCAAGCGCGAAGGAGACGATGCCGGCCGAATCCTCGGGCCCGAACAGCGTCACCGCGTTGATCCGGCGCAGTTCCTCGCGGCAGGTGGCGACCAGCGCGGCTTCGTGCGCATGGATCGCGGGGAGGCCCACGGCGGAAACATAGTCCACTGCCGCGCCCAGCGCGATGGCCTCGACAATCGCCGGCGTGCCAGCTTCGAAGCGCTGCGGCGGCGGGGCGAAAGTGGTGCCGGCAAAGCTCACCCGGTCGATCATCGCGCCGCCGCCCTGCCACGGCGGCATCGCCTCGAGCAGCTCGGCCCGGCCCCACAACGCGCCGATCCCGGTGGGACCATAGAGCTTGTGCGCCGAAAACACGTAGAAATCGCAGCCCAGCACAGCGACATCCACCGGCAGCCGCGGCACGGCCTGGCAGCCATCGAGCAGGATCTTCGCGCCGACGCCATGCGCCAGCGCCACGGCGCGCGGCGCGTCGAGCAGCGAACCCAGCACGTTGGAAACATGCGCGAAGGCCACCAGCTTGTGTGCAGGGGTGAGCATCGCTTCCGCCGCGTCGAGGTCGATCCGTCCGTCCGGGGTGAGCGGGCAGACATCGATGGCAACGCCGGTGCGCTGCGCCAGCAATTGCCAGGGGACGATATTGGAATGATGCTCCAGCACCGAGAGCAGAATCCGGTCGCCCGCCGTGAGGTTCGCCGCGCCCCAGGTCTGCGCGACAAGGTTGATCGCCTCGGTCGCGCCGCGGGTGAAGACCACTTCGCGCTCCTGCCCGCCGATGAACGCAGCAACCTTGCGGCGCGCCGCTTCGAAGGCGAGCGTCATGTCCGCCGAGCGGGCATAGACCCCCCGGTGCACGGTCGCATAGTCGCGCCCCATCGCGGTAACCGTGGCGTCGATTACCACCTGCGGCTTCTGCGCGGTGGCCGCAGTATCTAGATAGTGCCAGCCGTTCGCCAGGCCGGGGAAGTCTGCCCGATGCGGCCGGGGCGGCAGGCCGCCACCCTCGTTCTCCCAGCGCGACAGCGCCTGGCGGCTTGGATCGCCGCTCATACCAGCGCCCCCAGGGCATGCAGCGCCAGCGCCAGCAGGCGCTCTTCGGCCTGTGCACCAACGAAAGCCTCGGCGATGAACGCCTGCAGCATCAGCTTCTTGGCCTCTGCCGGCGCGATCCCGCGCGAGGCCATGTAGAACAGCCCCGCCGGATCGAGTTCGCCAACCGCGCAGCCGTGCGCGCACTTCACGTCGTCGGCGAAGATTTCGAGTTCGGGCTTGGCGTTGGCCGTGGCGGTCCGGTCAAGCAGCATGGCGCGGATCGACTGGACGGCATCGGTGCCGACGGCACCCTTCGCCACTTCCACCCGCGCCAGGCAGGTGCCGGTAGCCCTGCCCGCCAGGACCGAGCGCACCACCTGCCGCGACGTTGCGCCCGGTTCGGCATGGCGGACCGTGGCGACCACTTCCAGCGTCGCCTCGCCCCCGCCCAGCTGCGCCGCGCCAAGGGTGAAATCCGCACCTTCGTGCAGCGTCACGGCCAGTTCGACCCGGCCAAAGACCGCGCCGGTGTTCAGCACATGCACCGCCGCCCGCGCACCGCGTTCAAGCGTCAGGTTCAGCCGGGTGACCCCGCCCGCATCCTGCACCACGGCGCGCGCGAAAGCGCCGTTTGCCGGCACGACCACGGCTTCCGCATCGGGCAAGGGCCACAGCGCGGCGAGCGCTTCGAGGTCGGCATAGCGCCAGGCCTCGTCCTTGTGGGCAGGAAGGGCGAGAACCTCGCTCACGCCGCTACCGCCTCATAGCCCTGCTCTTCCAGTTCCAGCGCCAGTTCCGGCCCGCCAGTGCGGACGATGCGGCCACCGGCGAGGACATGGACGAAGTCGGGCTTCACATAGTCGAGCAGGCGCTGGTAATGGGTGATCAGCAGCACGGCCTTGTCCGGCTTGCGCATGATCGCCTCGATCCCCTCGCCGCAGATGCGCAGGGCATCGATGTCGAGCCCGGAATCGGTCTCGTCGAGGATCGCCAGCCTGGGCGCGAGAATGCCCATTTGCACCATCTCGGCACGCTTCTTCTCGCCGCCGGAGAAACCGACGTTCACCGGGCGCTTGAGCATGTCCATGTCCATGCGCAGCAGCGCCGCCTTCTCGCGCGCCAGCTTGAGGAATTCGCCGCCCGAAAGCGGCTCCTCGCCCCGGTGCCGGCGCTGGGCATTGGCCGCCTCGCGCAGGAACTGGACGAAGGATACACCGGGAATCTCGACCGGGTACTGGAAGCCGAGGAACAGGCCGGCAGCGGCCCGCTCGTGCGGTGCCAGCGCGAGCAGATCCTGCCCGCAGAACAGCACCTCGCCGCCGGTCACGTCATAGCCGGGCCGCCCGCCCAGCGTATAGCCCAGCGTCGACTTGCCCGCGCCGTTCGGCCCCATGATCGCATGGACCTCGCCCGCGTTGATGGTGAGGCTCAGGCCCTTGAGGATCGGCTTGTCGGCGACCGTGGCATGGAGGTTATGAATCTGGAGCATGGTCATCCTATTACCCCCGTCGCGCGGTCTTGCGGTCGAACGGGGCGCTCACGGCGGCGTTGATTTCGGCCATCACCGCGTCGAGCCGGTCCAGCACTTCGCACTCGGCAAAGCGCAGCACGCGAATGCCGGCGGCGGTCAGCTTGCCGTCCTGCAGTTCGGCAAGTTCGGCGCTGTCTTCCGCGCCGGTGATCTCGACGACGATCCAGCGCGACGGGCAGGCGAAATCGACGATGGTGCTGCCGACCACCGCCTGCCGGGTGAACTTCACCCCGCCCAGCCGTGCACCGGAAAGCTGTTCCCACAGCATGACCTGCGCATCGGTGGGGTGGCGGCGCAGATCCCGGGCGCGGTCGCGCAGCCGCTCCAGCCGCTCGCCGGTGGCGGCCCAGGCGCGCGGATCGGGCGGCGTGTCGGCAGCATCGGCCCGGATGCCGAGGGTCTTGCGAGTGGTCATGCGGGCGTTCCTTCCGGCGTGCGGGACTTAACAAGCCCCTCCCCTTCAGGGGAGGGGTTGGGGTGGGGAATGTGGCGCGAAGACCGTCCGGTAGCGGCCAGGCTGATCGCCGTAAGCACGCCCTCGGGATTGCCCATCACCTCCAGATTGGTCACCCGCACCACCAGAAAGCCGAATTCGGCCAGCTCTTCGTCCCGAAGCCTGTCCTTGTCCTCGTCGTGCGTATCGCCGTCGACCTCGACAATGAGCGAACGAGCCGGGCACATGAAATCGGCTATGAAGCGACCGATCACTTCCTGACGCCGGAATTTCAGACCATCAAGCTGTCCATTGGACAGGTTGCGCCACAAGCGCTTCTCGGGTTCCGTCGGGTTGCGCCGCATCTCGCGAGCGCGCGTGTGCAGCCATTCGATCTGCTCTTGCGACAAGCCCCACCCCAAACCCCTCCCCTGAAGGGGAGGGGCTTTCCTGGCCCAGCCCTTGTCGAGAAAAGCAGTCATCCCACGCTCCCCTCAAGCGAAATCCCCAGCAGCTTCTGCGCCTCGACTGCGAATTCCATGGGCAATTGCTGCAGGACTTCCTTGGCAAAGCCGTTGACAATCAGCGCCACGGCTTCCTCCTGACCCAGTCCGCGCTGCATCGCGTAGAACAACTGGTCGTCGGAAATCTTGCTGGTGGTCGCCTCGTGCTCGATCTGCGCGGTGGGGTTGCGCACTTCGATATAGGGCACGGTATGCGCGCCGCAGTCCCCGCCCAGCAGCAGGCTGTCGCACTGGGTGAAGTTGCGCACGTTGTCCGCGCCCGCGCCGACGCGCACGAGGCCGCGATAGGTGTTGCTGCTCTTGCCCGCGCTGATACCCTTGGAGACGATGGTCGAGCAGCTGCCCTTGCCGTTGTGGATCATCTTGGTGCCGGTATCGGCCTGCTGGTAATTGTTGGTCACTGCTACTGAGTAGAACTCGCCCACCGAATCCTCGCCGTTGAGCACGCAGGACGGGTACTTCCAGGTGACCGCGCTGCCAGTTTCGACCTGGGTCCAGCTGACCTTGCTGCGTTTGCCCTGGCACAGCGCGCGCTTGGTGACGAAGTTGTAGATGCCGCCCAGTCCCTCGGCGTTGCCGGGGTACCAGTTCTGCACGGTGGAATACTTGATCTCGGCATCATCGAGCGCAACCAACTCGACCACGGCGGCGTGAAGCTGGTTCTCGTCGCGCATCGGCGCGGTGCAGCCTTCGAGGTAGGAGACATAGGCCCCCTTGTCGGCGACGATCAGCGTGCGTTCGAACTGGCCGGTGTTCTCCGCGTTGATGCGGAAATAGGTGGAGAGCTCCATCGGGCAACGCACGCCTTCGGGTACATAGACGAAGGTCCCGTCGGAAAAGACCGCGCAGTTGAGCGCGGCGAAGAAGTTGTCGTGCATCGGCACGACCCGGCCAAGCCACTTCTTCACCATGTCGGGATATTCGCGGATCGCCTCGCTGATCGACAGGAAGATCACCCCGGCGCGCTTCAGTTCCTCGCGAAAGGTGGTGGCGACGGAGACCGAATCGAACACTGCATCAACCGCGACGCGCCGCGCGCCCTCCACCCCGGCGAGCACTTTCTGCTCCTCCAGCGGGATGCCGAGCTTCTCATACACCCGCAGGATCTCGGGATCGACTTCATCGAGGCTGGCGAGCTGCTTCTTCGCCTTGGGCGCGGCGTAGTAATAGGCGTCCTGGTAATCGATCGGCGAAATGTTGAGCTTGGCCCAGTCGGGCATTGGCATGGTCAGCCAGTGGCGATAGGCCTTGAGCCGCCATTCGAGCATCCATTCGGGCTCGTTCTTCTTCGCGCTGATGAAGCGGACGGTATCCTCGCGCAGCCCCTTGGGGGCAAAGTCGGTCTCGATGTCGGCCGACCAGCCGTGCTCATAGTCCGCCACCTTTGCGGCGGCATCGCGCGCGGCCTGGTCCTTCACGGTCGATTGTTCGGTCATGCGGCGTGGCCTTGCGACATCTGCATCAGGCTCACCCCGCCCAGCGCGCTGCGCAGCACCTCGTTTACCACCGGCCAGTGCGGCCGCACCGTGCAGCCCGCTTCGAGCGAGCAACTGTTGCGCTCTTCATCAAGGCACGATGTCAGGGCGATAGGGCCTTCCACTGCCTCGACGATGTCGGCTAGCGAAATCGCCGCTGCCGGCCGCCCCAGCTTGAGCCCGCCACCCGCTCCGCGCGACGACCGCAGTAGCCCGGCGGCGGTGAGGCGGCTGACCAGTTTCTGCACCGTGGGGGCCGGTAGCCCGGTTTCCTCGGCCAGTTGCCCGGCTGAAACCCGCGCACCGCCGCAATGCCGCGCGGCGGCGGACATGGTAACGACGGCGTAATCTGCCATGCTCGACAAGCGCATGAGCGGCGGTCCCGTATGGTTGCGTTCGAAATCGGATTGATTCGTTCGCATTTCCCCTAGTCGGATGGCGCGCGCTTGGCAATCGCCTGCGAGATCGGTGGAAATTCGCGACATTAGCGAAAGAGCGATGTTCTGGCCGGCACTGACCACGCGAAACGAAAGTTTCGAATCAGACACTGTCGCCAACAAGAAAAAAGGCGGCTCTCCGCATAGGTGGAGAGCCGCCGTAAAGTAGAGAACTCGCTGCAAGAATGCCACGAGCCCTTCGGGTCGCACAGCCTTCCTAGGCGGGGACGCGCGACAAGAATTGTACGGAATCGTCAGGCAACAGGGTCAAATCATGACAATCTGCGTTAGCTTTGGCGATACAATCCATTGCAGCCGGTCATTTCGCCTCAGGCATCGGATACAAGTGCACTGACACTGCCGCGCAGGGCGACTCGGCCTTCCGCGATTTCGGTGAGCAGCCGCGATTCGCGCTGCTTCAGGCGCTGCGGGGTCAACCCGGCGAAGCGCTTCACTTCGCGAATCAGGTGCGATTGATCGTAGAAACCCTCGCCCAGCCCCCGCAGGTCTGGGTCCTCGCCGCGCGCCAGTGCCGCCGCGAGCCGCAGCGCGCGGTACTTGCGCGAGAGCGTCTTGGGCGGGAGGCCATAGTAACGCCGCGTCATCCGCTCCAGCTTGCGCTGGTTATAGCCGGTGGTGGCCTGCAACTGGTCGATATGCGGATCGGTGTTACCGGTGAGCCAGGCATCGACCAGCCGGGTGAAGCGCAGGTGCTCGGGATCTGCGGGTTCGGTCAGTTCCGCGATGAATTCGGCCAGCGCGGCGAAGCGGCCTTCCATGTCAGGCGCGGCCGCGACATCGTGCCACAGCGCGTCGGCCCGCGCACCGAACAGTTCGCGGGCATCGACGATGTGATCGAGCCAGTCGGGCGAGCGCTGGCCCGCCAGTGCATGCCATGCCGCCGGCCACAGCCCGGCCCCGACGATCTGGGTCGGACCCTTGCTGATCCCCCGGATCGAACCACTGGTCGGCCCCAGCAGCCCGACACGGGGCGATGGATCGACCCGGCCATTGGCGAAATGATAGTGCCCGCTCCCCTGCAGCATCAGCCGCAATTGCTGGCGGTCGGACCGCTCGACATCATCGTGCAGCGGGGCGGGATCGGTGAATTCGTAGAACGAGGATACCCGGTCGGCCAGATGCTCCGGCGGCGGCCGGTAGACGATGGCATATGGCAGCGTCACGCGCGCGCAGTCCCCGAAAACGGCCCAGACCCTGAGCCGGATCGAGAGAAACGCATTGCCGGGCAAATTGCAAGGGATTGCACAGACAAAAGTCCCCGCCGCCGCTTGCCGGAAATGGCAAGGAGCGGCGAGTCCTTCGGGTCGCAGGCGGGACATCGCACGCGCTGTCACGGGGCGTATAGGAGAAATTCGACAGGCCCGGCGTGACCTGCCATAGCGGCTTTCGCCCATGATCTACGCTCTCCTGCGCCCGCTGCTGTTCCGCCTCGATCCCGAATTCGCCCACGGACTGGCGCTGCTCGCGCTCAAGCTGGGGCGCGAGGGCAAGCCCCCTGCGCCGAACGGCCCGCTCGCCAGCGAGGTGGCGGGGCTGCACTTTCCCAACCCGCTGGGCATGGCCGCCGGTTTCGACAAGGACGGCGAGGTGCCTGACGCGCTGCTCGGCCTCGGCTTCGGCTTTGCCGAGGTCGGCTCGATCACCCCGCTGCCGCAGGCGGGCAACCCGCGCCCGCGGCTGTTCCGGCTGGCAGAGGACCGCGCGGTGATCAACCGAATGGGCTTCAACAACGGCGGCTCGGAAGCAGCGGTGCTGCGGCTGGCGGAGCGCTATGGCCGGCCAGGCGTGGTCGGCATCAACATCGGCGCGAACAAGGATTCGGCGGACCGGATCGCCGATTACGGCACGATGACCCGGCTGATGGCCCCGCTGGCGAGCTATCTGGCGGTGAACATCTCCAGCCCCAACACCCCCGGCCTGCGCGCGCTGCAGGACGAAGGCGCGCTGACCGAACTGCTGGACGCGGTGCTGGCGGCGCGCGGGCCGTCGGGCCCGCCGGTGTTCCTCAAGGTCGCCCCCGATCTGGAGCCGGCGGACATTTCCGCGATAGCCCGCATCGCTATCGACAAGCGGCTGGGCGCGCTGATCGTCTCGAACACCACTATATCGCGCCCGCCGCTGCATTCACGCCACGCCGCGGAAACCGGCGGTCTTTCCGGCGCACCCTTGCGCGATCTGGCCCAGCAGCGGCTGCGCGATTTCCGCAGCGAAACCGGCGGGGCACTGCCCCTGATCGGGGTCGGCGGCATCGCCAGCGCCGAAGATGCCTTCGCCCGCATCCGCGCCGGCGCCAGCCTGGTCCAGCTCTACAGCGCCATGGCCTATGAGGGGCCGGGTATCGCCCGGCGGATCGTGCGCGGGCTCGAAGCGCTGATGCGCCAGCACGGGTTCAGCACCATTGCCGAGGCGGTCGGAAGCGAATAGCCTTCGCGCCATGTTGCCACGGTTCCTCGCTTTTCTCGCCGCGCCCTTGCTGCTCGCCGGCTGCACCGCCGGCCCGCGCACCACGTCCACTCCACCGCCCCGGTTTGACCGGGGCATGGTCAGCGCCGCCGATCCGCGCGCGGCGGAGGCAGGGGCGGAGATGTTGCGCCAGGGCGGCAGCGCCACCGATGCCGCGCTCGCCACCCTGCTGGCGCTGACCGTGGTCGAGCCGCAAAGCTCGGGCATCGGCGGCGGCGGCTTCTATGTTGCGGATGACGGCAAGGGCCATGTCGATACCATCGATGGCCGTGAGACCGCGCCGCAAGCCGCCGGGCCGGACTGGTTCCGCATGAACGGGCAGTACCTTTCCGTGCCGCAGGCGATTCCCGGCGGGCTCAGCGTGGGGGTGCCCGGCAACCTGCGGCTGATGGAGCTGGCACACCAACGCCATGGCCGCCTGCCATGGAAGGCGCTGTTCCAGCCAGCGATCCGGCTGGCGCGCGACGGCTTTGCCGTGTCCCCCCGGCTGAACCAGTTCCTCGAACGCGCGATGCGCACCGGCGCGCTGACGGCGGAGGGGCGGGCGCTCTATTATCTGCCCGAAGAGCAGTGGCAGGATCCGAAGAACCCGGTGATCTTCATCGAAGGCTACGGCAAGCCCAAGCCCGCAGGCGAAACGATCCGCAACCCGGCGCTGGCCAGCTTCCTTGAGACGCTGGCGGCCAAGGGACCGGGGGCTTTCTATGCCGGGGCCAACGCGCAGGCGGTGACCACGGCGGTAAACACCGCACCGTTCAACCCCGCGCCGATGAAGCCGGCGGACCTTGCCGCCTACCGCGCCAGGCAGCGCCCGCCGGTCTGCGTCTCCTACCGTGCCTACCGCCTCTGCGGCATGGGTCCACCCTCATCGGGCGCGACCACGGTGTTCGGCGTGCTGGGCCTGCTCGAACATTTCGACCTGCACGGGCTGGGCAAGGACAATCCGGTGTCCTGGCACTTGATCGCCGAAGCCCAGCGGCTGACCTATGCCGACCGCGAGCGCTACCTGGCGGACAGCGATTTCGTGCCGGTCCCGGTCGCCGGGCTGCTCGCGCCCGATTACCTCGCGGCGCGCGCGCAGCTGATCGCGCAGGACCGTACGATGGCCTCGGTTGCGCCGGGCAACCCGCAGGGGGTGAAAGTGACGCAGGCCGATACGCTGACGCCCGACGTGCCCTCCACCTCGCACTTCGTCGCCGTGGACCGCTCCGGCGCGGCGGTTTCGCTGACCTCCACGGTGGAAAGCGCCTTCGGTTCGGGGCTGATGGCCAACGGCTATTTCCTTAATAACGAGCTCACCGATTTCAGCCTGGTGCCGCAGCGCGATGGCAAGCCGGTGGCGAACCGGGTGGAAGGCGGCAAGCGCCCGCGCTCGGCCATGAGCCCGACCCTGGTCTATGGTCCCGACGGCAAGCTGCGGCTCGCCATCGGGGCGGCGGGCGGGGCCACGATCCCGGCGCAGGTGCTGAAGGCGATCATCGGCGTGGTCGACTGGGATTTGTCCGCGCAGCAGGCCATCGCCCTGCCGGTGATCTTCGCGCCCGGCGGTAACACGGTGTTCCTGGAGAAAGGCACGGCGCTGGAGGCCATGGCCCCGGCGCTCACCGCGCTTGGCCATACCGACCTGCAGCCGCGCGAGGCGAGCTTCAAGGCCAATGCCGTGGAAGTGCAGGGCGGCCACCTGCAAGGTGCCGCCGACCCGCGCAGCGAAGGACGTGCGGTGGGGGAATAGCTTCTCGGGTGCTTGCCGCTGCGGCAAAGCCGTCCTAATCCTGCCTGAAGCAGCGGGAGGGGACCGAGGCGACCATGCAGCTTGACGATATTGATGCCAGTCCGAACCTAGTGTCGCTGTTCCTCGCACGCGCCGATGCGCGCGGCGAAGCGCCGTTTCTCTGGGCCAAGCGCGAGGGCAGCTGGCAGGCGATGTCCTGGGCAGAGGCCGCGCGCCAGGTCTGCCTGCTAGCCGAAGGGCTGCGCCGCATCGGGCTGAACGCGGGCGACCGGGTTATGCTGGTGTCCGAAAACAGGCCCGAATGGTGCATCGCCGATCTGGGAATCATGGCCGCCGGCTGCGTCACCGTGCCAGCCTACACCACCAATACCGAACGCGATCACATCCATATCCTCGAAAACTCGGGCGCGCGCGCGGTGATCGTCGCCAACGGCAAGC
Source organism: Sphingomonadales bacterium (assembly GCA_028869175.1). Classification (GTDB taxonomy): domain Bacteria; phylum Pseudomonadota; class Alphaproteobacteria; order Sphingomonadales; family Sphingomonadaceae; genus Novosphingobium. The sequence continues at coordinate 4,872 of JAGWTB010000005.1, read as the reverse complement.
TGGCGAAACCGCTGCTGCCGGCAGTGATGCGGACCGATGCCGCCAGTCATGTCATCGGCATCGATCCGCTGCAGATCCAGCAGACCGGCGCAACCGAGTATCATCCCTGGGCGGCGATGCTTGAAGGCGATGCGGCGGTAGCCCGCGCGGCGGTCGATACCCGGCTCGCCGCGATCGGCCGCGATGCGCTGGCCTGCATCATCTACACCAGCGGCACCGGCGGCGCGCCGCGCGGGGTGCGCCAGCAGCACGGCGCGATCCTGTGCAATGTTGACGGCGCGGCCCGCATCCTGTCCGAGGACTTCGGCCTCGATAACGATGTGTTCCTGTCATTCCTGCCACTGAGCCATGCCTACGAGCATACCGGCGGCCAGTTCCTGCCCATCGCGGTGGGGGCGCAGATCTACTACTCCGAAGGGCTCGACAAGCTCGCCAGCAATATCGAGGAAGTGCGCCCGACGATCATGGTCGTCGTCCCGCGCCTGTTCGAGGTGCTGCGCACGCGGATCATGAAGCAGGTGGAAAAACAGGGCAAGCTGGCCAATTACCTGATGGACCGCGCGCTCGCCATTGGTGAGGCGAAGGCCGCGCGCGGGCGGACGCGGCTGCGCGACCTGCCGATGAACCTGGTGATCGAGCGTACCCTGCGCCCGAAAATCCGCGCCAAGTTCGGCGGACGGCTGAAAGCGATGGTATCGGGCGGCGCGCCGCTCAATCCCGAGATCGGTGTGTTCTTCGATGCCATGGGGCTGACCATGCTGCAGGGCTATGGCCAGACCGAGGCCGGGCCGGTGATCAGCTGCAACCGTCCCTCGGTCGGGCTGAAGATGGACACGGTCGGTCCGCCGATGCGCGGTGTGGAGGTGAAGATCGCCGACGACGGCGAAATCCTCGTGCGCGGCGAACTGGTGATGCAGGGCTATTGGCGCAACGATTCCGAGACGGCAAAGGTGCTGATCCCCGACCCGGCCGAGCCGGATAAGGGCCCCTGGCTGCACACCGGCGACATCGGCCATCTCGATGACAAGGGCCGCATCGTCATCACCGACCGCAAGAAGGACATGATCGTCAACGACAAGGGTGACAACGTCTCTCCGCAGCGGATCGAGGGCATGCTGACGCTGCAGCCCGAGATTGCCCAGGCCATGGTGGTGGGCGACAAGCGACCCTACATCGTCGGCCTGATCGTCCCCGATGCCGAATGGGCGCTCGACTGGGCGCGGCGACAGGACGAGAAGTTCGACCTCAAGGCGCTGCAGGACCTGCCCGCCTTCCGCTCGGCAGTGCGCGCGGCGATAGACCGGGTGAACCAGGACCTGTCGGTGATCGAGAAGGTCCGCCAGTTCGCCTTCGCCGACGAGGCTTTTACCATCGACAACGAGGAAATGACCCCCAGCCTCAAGATCCGCCGCCACAAACTGAAGGCGCGCTATGGTGATCGGCTGGACGGCTTGTACAAGGGTTAGTGACGGTCCATTTCCCGCCCATGTCGCGCCTGATCCTGTTCAACAAGCCCTACGGCGTGCTCAGCCAGTTCACCAAGGGGACGCATGGCTCGCCGCGAGCCACCCTGTCGGGCTTCATCGACCTGCCCGGCGTCTATCCGGCAGGCCGGCTCGACCAGGACAGCGAGGGGCTGCTGCTGCTGACCGATGACGGGCGGCTGCAGGCGCGGATTGCCGATCCTCGCTTCAAGCTGGCCAAGACCTACCTTGTGCAGGTGGAAGGTGAACCCACGGAAGCAGCGCTGGCGGCGCTGCGGGGCGGGGTAGTGCTCAAGGATGGCGTCACCCGTCCGGCGGAGGTTGCAGTGATCGACCCGCCAGCTCTCTGGCCGCGCGATCCGCCGGTGCGGTTCCGCAAGACGGTGCCCGACAGCTGGCTGCGGCTGACCATCCGCGAGGGTCGCAACCGCCAGGTGCGCCGCATGACCGCCACCGTCGGCCTGCCAACGCTGCGGCTGGTGCGCTGGGCCGTGGGCGACTGGACGCTCGGCGATCTCGAGCCCGGTGCCTGGTGTGACGCTCCGGCCGCGCGCGGCTAATTCCGACACAAAAGGGCTTGTCAATATGCGATACACCGAATACCACATCATCTGAGAACAGCGTTCTCGCACTAAGAAGCGCTGATTCGTCACAACTGCATCGCGGCAGGGTCCGCGCAGGAGGGAAGGATGAACAATCCGCTGATCGCGTCGCTCGCGACGCACTACGAAGGTACGCTGTCATTGATCGCCGCTGTAGCGATCATCGCCCTGTCGGTAGCGGGTGGGAAGCTGCTGACCATGCTGGTGCCGCCCTTCCGCGAGGCCGCCCGAATCAACGCAGAAGCCTACGCCACCAAAATGCAGAAGCCGAATTATGCCGCCAACCAGGCGTGGAACCGCAAGTGGGGCGCATTCTACTGGGTGGCGATCTTCGGTGTGATCCTGCCATTCTGCATCACCGCCGATCCGCAACCATGGTGGCGGGTGCTGCGCGACATGGTGGTGATTCTGATGTTCTATGATTTCTTCTATTACCTCGTACACCGGTTCCTGTTCCACGATGGCGGGCTGCTGGGCGGCCCACTGATGTGGGTTCACGCGGTGCACCACCGCCAGCACAATCCCTGCCGCAACGATTCGAGCTATATCCACCCCATCGAGGTCGGGCTGGGACTGGGGCTCTATGCCGCCTCGATCTTCGTGCTGTCGCACTGGCTGGGCAATTTCCACGTGGTGACGATCATCGTCACCTGGCTCGCCTTCAGCCACATCAACCTGCAGAACCATAACCTGTGGGAGGCTGACCGCTTTCCCTTCAAGTACCTGAAGTACATGTCGGCGATGCACCACCATCACCACGCCATGTTCACCGGCGGCAATTTCGCGACGATTTCGCTGCTCTATGACTGGATGTTCGGGACGATCGACCATGGCGAGGGGCACAAGTCCGGCCTGCGCCCGGGCAAGGCGCGTCCTCCCGTACGGGCACAATAGGCATTTCCCCGCAGTCCGGCGTCTTGCGGCGCTGGACTGCGGGGCGCGCAAATGACATGGATGCACGCGGATAAAGGGGATCGCGTGCCGGAATTCACCGAAGCGGAATGTGCGACTATCGCCATCGCCTTCGGCTGTGGCGAAGCGCTGTTGCGGGTGATCGCCACCGCTGCCCGCCCCGTAGGCCACGCGCGGGGCCGTTCCATCCAGACCTCGGAAGACGACGCCGATCGCACCGTGCTGTTGCTGGCGGGCCGCGCCCACGAACTGGCCTACGGGCTCGATGGCGGCGCGGTGGTGTTGCAGGAATTGGGGCCGGGTGACCTGTTCGGCTCGCTGCTGGCCGCCTCCGGCTCCGAAGACCAGATGGAAGTCGTCCCGCTTACCGACCTGCGCGGCGCGGGCTTCAGCCAGGTGACACTGCTCCACCTGATGGAGAGTTACTCCTGCATCGCGCTTGCCATCGCCCGCCAGTTGTCCGCGCGGCTGCGCACGATGCGCCAGCGCATGGCGGAAACCGTGCTGCTGTCCGCGACGGGACGGATCTGCGCCGAACTGGCTCGGCGGGCCGATGCTTCGGGCGAAGGCGTGGTGCGGCCGATCCCGGTCTTCGTCGAATTTGCCCTGGTTGCACAGACGACGCGCGAAACCGTGTCACGCACCGTCTCGCAGCTCGAAAAGCGCGGCATTATCGTGCGTGAAGCCGATGCCCTGCGCGTGGTCGCACCGCACCGGCTGGCGGAAATGATCCACTGAGGGGCAGCAATCTCAACCGCGCGGTACGATGAGATAGACGCCGTCCGCCGGGCCACCCTCGCCGCCGTGGTAATATTCGCTGCGCAGCGCCGTTTCGCCCGAGGCGGCGAGGACAGCGGCGAAATGTTGTGAGGCAAGGATGGCACCGCCCGGCGCGATCTGCGCCATGCGTCCCGCCTGGGCCACCGCCGGGCCGATCGGCACGACGTGACCCGCCGCCCGGTCGTCAATGGCAAGGACGATCCCGGCGGAAAGGCCGATCGACGGCATCCGCCCGGGGCCCGCGGCGCAGGCCGACATGATCTCCTGCGCCAGCCGCGCAGCCTCGCCCGCGCTTTCCGCCAGCACGTCCCACCCTTCGGGCACGGCCCGTACCGCCGTGCTGGATACCGCCGCCAGGGCCCGCCAAACCGGCTCGCGCTGGCGCGCTATCGCTGCCGAATCGCCGCCGCGCATGTTCAGCCGGATCGCCAGCGGAAAGGCCAGCCGCCGGGCGGGATCGTCGGCATCGGGCGCGAACAGTGCCGCGACATCGGATTCGCGGTCCAGCGCCAGCAGGTGGGCGCGTTCGCGCAGCGGCCAGGCGGCGGCAAGCGCGCGGCTGTGCGGTCCGCCACCGTCGTTGTCGAGCACGATGAGCTGGTGCGCGTGGCTCGACAGGGTACTGGCCTTGGTAAGGGCATCGCCCAGCGCCACCTGACCCGCCAGATAGGTCGCCAGCGGATCGTGCAGCGTCTCGCGCCCGTCGCCCACGGCAACCACCGAAGTCGCCCGGTCAAGCAGCGCGCGGTAGCGCTCCACCCAGGCTTCGCCTGCCGGAGCCACCGACTGGCGTTCGAAATGGTCCTGCTGTGAAGGCAGGACCAGCGCCAGCTCGCCGCCGCGCGCCAGCACGCGCTCGCCGATCACCACGTCGCAGCCCGAAGCCGCCGCGCCAAAGGCGAAGCCGATGGAATGCTCGGCCAGCAGTGCATCGACTCGCGCGGCGAGTGCCCGTTCGCCCGCACCGCCCGGCTCCAGCGCCATATGTCCGGCAAAATGCAGCGTCGCGGGTGGGCGGAAGCGGTCGAGCCACTCGGCGTCGCTGTCCATCGCGGCGAGCAGTTCCTCGAACTGGGCAATGGTCGTCGCCCGGT
>JAGWTB010000065.1 GCA_028869175.1 Sphingomonadales bacterium | reverse complement strand
CCCAATGCCACCGGCTTCGTGCTCGGCATCGTCAAGGCCTATACCACCCGCGTCGGTGCGGGTCCCTTCCCCACCGAACTGGAAGACGCAGTCGGCCAGCGGCTCGGCGAGCGCGGCCATGAATTCGGCACTGTCACCGGTCGCAAGCGCAGATGCGGCTGGTTCGATGCGGTGCTGGTGCGCCAGAGCTGCGCCATCTCCGGGGTCACTGGCATCGCGCTGACCAAGGTCGATGTGCTCGACGGGATGGAGACAGTGAAGATCTGCACCGGCTACCGGCTGAACGGCAAGCTGCTCGACTATTTCCCAAGCCATGCCGCCGATCAGGCCGCGGTCGAGCCGGTCTACGAGGAAATGCCGGGCTGGAGCGGGACGACCGCCGGTGCGCGCAGCTGGGCCGATCTGCCCGCACAGGCGATCAAATATATCCAGCGCGTGCAGGAACTGATCGAGACACCCGTCGCGCTGGTCAGCACCTCGCCCGAGCGTGAGGACACCATCCTCGTGCGCGATCCCTTCGCGGACTGACGCGAAGGCCTAAACCAGTTCGGTGCGCCGCTGGCGGGCTTCGGCGGCCACCAGCCGGCTGCCGGCACCCTCAGCCTCGCGCCACACGGCATCGCGCGCGCCAAAATCTGGGGCGATCGAGGCGAGGGATTCGTATGCGCAGAGCCGCATGCGGTCGCTGGGATGGCGTTGGCCGAAGCGCCGGGCAAGGTCGATAGCTTCCGCATGGCCAAGTCCCACCGCGATGCGGATGAAGGCTTCGCTTGCGCCCTGGCCGATCAGCGCGGCAATGCACCCCGCGCCGGTATCGAAGCGGTACTGGTCCAGCCAGCCCTGCGCGCCTGAGGTGTGCATGACATTGACCGACACCGAGAGGGCATCGGCAGGCAGCTGCGAATGGACATCAACATGGGCGCGGTAGAGCATGATCTTGCCCGGTTCCAGCCGCGCGCGTTCGACGAAACGCAGGTCCACCGGCTCACCGCGCCAGCCAGTGACCGCTTCGTAGTCGAACTCGTAATAGTCGCTCCAGTAACCCGGCCCGAAATAGCCGTGGGTCAGGAAATGGAAATTGTGATCGTGCGGCAGGTCGAAGGCGAAAGGCGTGCGGCCGCTGGCGCGGTACATGTGATCGCTTTCCGACGGCCACAGGTTCGCGCGCAGGAAGAAGCCCTCGCCCGGGCGGGATAGCATGATCACCTGTGGGCCATAGCTCTCGCTGTCCGATTCCTCCCGGTGCCGGTTCGCCAGTTCGTCGACCAGGATGTCACCCAGAAACGCGCGGTTGTTGCCGAGCCGCCGCAACTGCAGTGCGGCGTGGGCCAGACTGGCCTCATCCAGGGGGTCGAAGCCGGTGGCAGCGATGGCATCGGTGCATTCGGCAAGGCTGATGGCCCTGTCGTCGATCACGGTAAGAACTTGGGGCATCGTCAGATCCCTGCCAGTTGGGGGTGGGCGGTGATCAACTGCGCGCGCATGGCGGCAGCGGGCGCGGCCAGCGGGTCGTCCGGCGCAGCGGCGATGGCCTTGAGCGCGGTCATGCCGGTCAGGGCGTCGAGCCCCAGGCATTCGCGCAGCGCCTCCCAGCGCAGCGAAGGCGATTTCGCCTCGCGTGACAGTGCCCCCAGCAGCGGCGCCGCGTCGCGCCGCTCCATCCGGCCCAGCAATGCGACCATCAGTTCTTGCCGGCTTTCGCGCAGATCGCTCGCCGCCTGGTGGATCAGCGTGCCCGTGGCGAAATCGTATTCCCGGGTTGGCGCGGGGTTGAGTTGCCGGCGTTGCAGCTTGAGCGAAACCAGCCGTCCTTCGATCCGGCGCAGGGCCAGCGTCTGCCGGTTGCCCTCACGCGCCACGATGCGTCCGGGGCTCAGGTCCACCCGGCGGCGGTTGAAGCGCACGCGATTTTCCCCGGCAGGGCGGGCTTCGATGAGTTCGGCCTCCGCCGAACCGGCCATGACGCGCTCCCACGATTCGATGGCCGAAAAGCTGATCGATACCGGTTCCGGCACGGGCCCCAAGGCTTCGCCGTCCAGCGCCACAAGCAGCAGCGAAGCGCGGCCCGCATCGGCGATACGCAGCGTGGAAACCACGCCGTCGGTGAAATGACGCAGGGCTACTTGCCCCAGCGGTTGCCGCGCCAGCGCTTCGCAGGTTGCAAACACGAAGCTGTCGACCAGTTGCTGCGCCGCAGGGCTTTCCTCGTCGAACAGCGCCGCCAGCGCCGGGCATTCGGCCATGGCGTGACTGCCGGAAAAAGCGGCAAGTTCGGCGACGAGGTCGACCACTTCGGGGCGGGCCTGCCAGGCGTTACGCGCCCGGAAGACCTCTGTCTGTGCGACGCGCTGCGGAGTGTCGTCACTCCGCAGCGCGTGCAGTTCAGGACGCAGGTGCATCCCGGTGCCTCAGATCAGACCGTTCGGCTCGGGGGGGAGCACATCGTAGACGTAGGTCATCAGGATCAGCAGCGTATCGTCAGAGGAATGCGCCTGCGCGGGATGCAGCAGGCTGCCGAAAACGCCGGTCAGGGTGTGAAGGTCTGGCAGTGCGGACACGTCGATCATTGGAAGAATCATGGCTTGGCCCCTTTGTTGGCAAGGCAAGCTGCCCTGCCGGGACTGGATCGCCGCTGAGCCTGCTTGGCCGAAATTAAAAGATTGAAATCGGTCCGGCTCCGGGGCAGTCGCGCCGGTGATGGAACAGGCCCGGACACTTGCCGCCGAATTCATGGCACGCCTCGCTGGCGAACCATTCGATCCGCGGCTGATGGCTGCGATGATCGGCAACTGGGGGCACACCGGCTGGCTTGGCCTGCGCTATCACGGCCACGGCGCGGACTGGATGGAACTGGCGCTGCCCTGGCGCGACGAGCTGGTCGGCGACGCGCAAAGCGGGGTGCTGGCGAGCGGGCCGATTGTTTCCATGATGGACATGGTCACCTCGATGGCGATCAACCAGAAGCTGGGACGCAATGCCCAGTTGGTGACCATCGACTTGCGGGTCGACTATACCCGCGCTGCCCAGCCGCATCGCACGGTGATTGGCCGGGGCGAGTGCTACAAGCTAACCCGCTCGATCGGTTTCGTGCGCGGTGTGGCCTATGATGAGTCGCTTGACGACCCGTTGGCCCATGTCGCCGGATCGTTCATGATCGTCGATGGGGTAGCGGCATGAACGGGCCTCGCGCGGGTGGCGAAGATTTGCCCCCTTACGCCCGCGCGCTGGGCATCGTGCTTGACCGGATCGAACACGGTGTGCCCGTGCTGGCCTGCGATCCTTCGTCGCGGATCGAGGGGCGCCCGGGCTTCTTTCAGGGCGGTGCGCTGGCGGGACTGCTCGAAATGGCCGCGCTCGAAGCCGTGCGTGCCGACCTTGGCCGGCGAGAGGCCGCCTTGCCGGTGATCAAGCCGATCAATGTCTCGATCCAGTTCATGCGCAACGGCGATCTGGTGCGGACCTTTGCCACCGGGCGCGTGGTTCGCGCTGGCCGGCGTCTGGCCAATGTCACCGCCGAAGCATGGCAGGAAGACCGCGGGCGGCTGATCGCCAGCGTCTGGATGAACGTCAAGCTGGGTTAGCCAAATCGCCGCTGGCTCGGCACGAATGGCATTCATTTCGATTTCAGAAGCGCAGCACCACGACCAGTCCAGCCCGCTCCGGTGGCAATGCACCGGCCTCGATCGGGAGGCGCACGGCATCGGCACGAGCCCGCTCGACAACGGCGGCAGGTACCAGGGGTTCATGCGCCAGCACGTCCGCCGAGCCCAGCAAACGGGCCTCGCGCAGGGTCAGGTCGTCAGGATCGGGTGAGCGCAGGCGCAATTCCACCACGGTGCCAGCGACAACTGCGGCTCCCGCCAACCAATCGTCGAGGCAGGTTGCCGCATCCGCGCTGAGCGGGTCGAGCGGCCCACCTTGCGCCAGTGCCGCATCCAGCGCGCGGCGGCGGTCGCCGGGATCTGGCCAGCGCGTGCGCAGCCGGGCGCGGGCGGCGCTCAGCGCCTCGGCCAGTCGCCCAAGCCCCGGTGGCAGCAGGGCTTCCAGCCGCAGTCGCAGCGCCTTTGCCAGCCCCGCCGAAGCGCCGCCGGTGGCGATGGCGATCAGCACTGGCGAACGGTCGAGGATCGACGGGGCGGTGAAGTCGCACAGGTCCGGACGGTCGACCACGTTGACCAGCAGACCCGCAGAGCGCAGGCGGATCGCATCGCTTTCCATCGCGCCGGGATCGTCGTGCGCGACGAAGGCCAGCCGCGCGCCCCTGTCGATGCCTTGCTGCATCTCGGTGACGACCAGCCCGCCGGCCCGTTCGACCAGCCGCCGCTTGGCTTCGGCCGCCTCACCCTCACCCAGCACGATTACCGGCTGTCCGGCAATGCGGTGGAACAGGGGGAGGCTGTGGATCATTCCAGCCAGTCCGGTACATGTTCGGCGGCGAGGATTGCGGCTGGCTCGATACGATCGGCCACCACGGCCCAGCGCGCGCCATCGACCATCACCTCGGGAACCAGCGCGCGGCTGTTGTAGGTATTGGCCATTGTCGCGCCATAGGCCCCCGCCGTGCGGAACGCGGCGAGATCGCCAGCCTGCACAACGTCGATGTCGCGGCCCATGGCGAAGGTGTCGGAGCTTTCGCAGATCGGGCCGACGATGTTGGCCAGCATCCGCTCGCCGCTGGGCCGGACCGCAACGAAATCGTGCCAGGCATCGTAGAGCGCCGGGCGGGCCAGGTCATTCATCGCCGCATCGACGATGACGAAAGGGCAGGTCACCCCCGGCTTCACCCGCACCACTTCGGTTACCAGAATGCCCGAATTGCCGGTGATGACCCGGCCCGGTTCGAACATCAGCGTTGCGTCCCAGTCCGCGGTCACGCGGGCGACCATGGCGCCGTAGGCTTCGGGGCTGGGGAACTCTTCCCCCGCCTTGTAGGGTACGCCGACCCCGCCGCCGAGGTCCATGTGGCTAACCGCATGACCGGCGGCGCGAATCTCGCGCATCAGCGCGCCCATGCGCACGAAGGCGCTCTCCAGCGGGGCGAGGCTTTGCAGCTGGCTGCCGATATGCACCGCCAGCGCGCGCATCTGCAGTCCCCGCAAGGCAGCCAGCCGGGCATAGATGCCGCCAGCGCGATCATAGGGGACGCCGAACTTGTTTTCCGCCTTGCCGGTGGAAATCTTGCCATGCGTCCCGGCATCGACATCGGGATTGACCCGCAGCGCTGCCCCGGCGGAAAGACCGCGTTCGGCGGCCAGCGCGGCCAGCTCCACGCCTTCCTCCTCGCTTTCGAGGTTGAACTGGCCGATCCCGGCTTCCAGCGCGCGTACCAGTTCGCGGCGGGTCTTGCCCACGCCCGAGAAAATGATGCTTTCCGGCGTCATTCCGGCGGCCATTGCACGGTCCATTTCGCCCGCCGAAACCACGTCGGCGCCATAACCTTCGGCGGCGAGCAGCTTGAGTACGGCCAGGTTGGGGTTGGACTTCACCGCAAAGGCAATGTGGCTGCGCGCCAGCGGGGCCAGTGCATCGCGGAACACCCGCGCATGGCGCGTCAGTGTGGCGCGCGAATAGACGTAGACCGGGGTGCCGACAGTGGCGGCAATCTCGGTCAGCGGCACGTCCTCGGCGTGGAGCACGCCGTTCCTGATTTCAAAATGATCCATGGATTGGGTAACTTCTTCTGCGAGTTTCAGTCTTCGGGCGGCAGGTCGAACGGATCGTCCTTGCGCTCCTCAGAACGCTGTCGCAGCTCAACGGTGCGCCCCGGCGCAGCCTGCGTGGTGGTATCGAGCAGGTCTTTTGAACTGGGCTGGTCGGCCCGGCCATAGGGTGCGACCGGCAGCGTCTGGCCCGCCGCCGGTTTGAGATCGGTCTTCACCCCGCAGGCGGCGAGGGCAAACAGCAGGGCAAGTACCGGCAAACGGCGCATCGCGATCACTCCAGCCCCAGCGCGGCGCGCGCTTCGGCAACGCGCTTTCCTACCTCAACCGGCGCGGTTCCGCCATGGCTGGCGCGCGCGGCGACCGATGCCTCGACCGAGAGCGCGGCGTAGACCCGCTCATCGATGCGCGCGTCGATTGCCTTGAGCTCGGCCAGCGGCAGTTGGTCAAGCGCGGCGCCCCGGCTTTCCGCCAGCTTCACCGCCGCGCCGGTGATGTGGTGGGCCTCGCGGAACGGGATGTTGGCCTGCCGAACCAGCCAGTCGGCCAGATCGGTCGCGGTGGCATAGCCCAGTTCGGCGGCGGCGCGCATCCGGTCGGTGCGGAAGGTGGTTTCGGCGACCATGCCGGTCATCGCGGCCAGGCACAGGGTGAGCAGGCCGGCGGCTTCGAACACCGGCGGCTTGTCGTCCTGCATGTCCTTGGAATAGGCCAGCGGCAGTCCCTTCATGGTGATCATCAGCGCGGTGAGGCAGCCGACGATCCGGCCCGAATGGCTGCGGACCAGTTCCGCCGCATCGGGATTCTTCTTTTGCGGCATGATCGAGCTGCCGGTGGACAGACTGTCGGGCAGTCGGACGAAACCGAACGGCTGGCTGGCCCAGATGATGAATTCCTCTGCCAGCCGCGACAGGTGCAGCGCCGTCTGCGCGGCGCTCATCAGGTAATCGAGGGCGAAATCGCGGTCAGAAACCGAATCGAGGCTGTTGGCGGTCGGCCCGTCGAAGCCCAGCGCCGCTGCCGTCATGTGCCGGTCTATGGGAAAGCCGGTGCCCGCCAGCGCCGCCGCGCCCAGCGGCGAGCGGTTCATCCGCGCCCGGGCATCGGCAAAGCGCGAACGGTCGCGCGCGGCCATCTCGTAGTAGGCCATCAGGTGATGCCCGAGCGTGACCGGCTGCGCGGTCTGCAGATGAGTGAAGCCGGGCATGATACTGGCGGCATGTTCGCCCGCACGGGTCACCAGCGCCTTCTGCAAGGCTTCCAGCCCGGCATCGGCGTGATCGATGGCGTCACGCACCCAAAGGCGGAAGTCGGTGGCCACCTGATCGTTGCGGCTACGCGCGGTGTGCAGGCGGCCCGCTGCCGGGCCGATCAGCTCCGCCAGCCGGCTTTCGGTGGTCATGTGGATGTCTTCAAGGTCCCAGTTTTCGGGCACGCCGCTGGCTTCATACTCGCTTGCGACCGTATCAAGGCCCCCGGCAATCGCCGCCGCATCTTCACTGCTGACGATGCCTTGCTGCGCAAGCATGGCGACATGGGCCTTGCTCGCGGCTATGTCCTGCCGCCACAGTGCCTTGTCGAAGGGAATCGAGGCGTTGATCTCACGCATGATCGCGGACGGCCCTTCGGCGAACCGTCCGCCCCACATCTGGTTGGAGCCGCCCTTGCTGCTGTCCCGCTCGCTCAAAATCGCCGTCCTTGGCCTGTGCTGCACAATCGCGGGTTGCGATAGGCAAAGCGCGGACAAGGCGCAACCGCAGGCTTCTGCGCAGGCCTCGGCCAATGGCTCGCCCGCTGCCGCTGGCGGGGAGGCGTTGACCGGCTCGATCGACCGCAGCCACAAGGGCAGCGACCTGCCTGCCTTCACCTTTACGGACCCTGCGGGCAAGGAACTGCAGTTGCAGTCGCTCAAGGGCAAGCCCTTCCTGCTGAACCTCTGGGCCACCTGGTGCGCGCCGTGCGTCACCGAACTGCCGACGCTCGACCGGCTTGCGGCGAGCGGCAAGGTTCGCGTTCTCACCGTTTCGCAGGACATGGGATCGACCGACAAGGTCGCCGCCTTTTTCGCCCAGCGCCAGTTCAAGGCGCTGGAACCATGGATCGACGCCAAGGGCGATCTCGCCTTCCACTACAACGCGCAGACCCTGCCGACGACGATCCTCTACGATGCAGCGGGCAAGGAGGTCTGGCGCTTTACCGGGGGGCATGACTGGAACAGCGCCGAAACGGCGAAGATGCTGGCCGAAGCCGGCATTTGACAGGCTATGCCAAGGTGAAATGCCGTCACGCGCGGCATGGCCTGCGGCGTGGTGGGCGCTGACGGGCTCGAACCGCCGACCCTCTCGGTGTAAACGAGATGCTCTACCAACTGAGCTAAGCGCCCCGTCGCCGGGTGGGGGCGCTTCTAGCGCGGCGGCGCGCCGGGTCAACCGTGTGATTGCAGGCGCGTGACAAGCGCATGGGCTGCGGCACTGACATCGGCCCAGGTTGCGGCAAACTGGTCCTGCCCGCCGTAATAGGGATCCGCCACCGCCTCACCCTCGCGCCCGGGGACAAGATCGAGCAACAATACCGGCTGCGCCCGTGCGCCGGCGGGCGCGATGGCACGGGCATCGGCCAGGTTTTCATGGTCCATCACAAAGATGTGGGTGAACCAGCCAAAATCGTCGGGTTCAAGCTGGCGGGCCCGGTAGCCGGAAATGTCGATCCCCGCCGCCAGCGCCGTCGCCTGCGCGCGCCGGTCGGGTGCCTTGCCGACGTGCCAGTCGCCGGTGCCTGCCGAATCGACCTTCACTACCAGCCCGGCCGCTTCCGCAGCCTGCCGAAACGCCGCTTCCGCCAGCGGCGAGCGACAGATGTTGCCAAGGCAGACGAACAGGATGGCGGGGCAAGGCATGGGCGGCCTTGTAACAACACTTCAGTTGATCCGCACGTCATAGGTGACAGCAAACGCGGTGGACGGCGCGAGGGAGGGGCGGGCGATGGTGATCGTGCCAGCAGCGAAGGAAGCGCCGGTTGGATCACTCTCGTCCGCGCCGGTGGCGTCGTCATCTTCGGTGGTGGTCGCGCCGGCGCAGCTTGGGCCGCTCTTGAGCGTTCCGGCGATGTAACTGAGGTTTGCCGGGTTGGTGTCACTCCCGGTGACCGAGATCGCGGTGGCCGTACCTGCGTTGCCGATGGTTACGCAGTAGCGCACCGTTGCGCCTGGAATGGCCATGAAATTGGCGGAATTGACCCCGTCCGCGATCACCGAACTGGTCTTGACCACGGAAATTGCCGCGGCATCCACGCTGAAGGTCACTTCATCGACATTCCACCAGCTTGCCATGTCGAGCGTCGTGCCCGCCGCGCTGCGATGGACGAGCCCGTTGGCGGTTGCCCCGGCGGCGGTGGTCGTGGTCGTGGCGTCGCGGGCAAAGGCGCGGACCAGCCAGCCGGTGCTGCTCGCGGTGTTCAGCGGGATGGTGAAGGGCACGCTGCCCCAGACGTCATCGTTGGCGCTGCCATCGCCGTGGGTGCCGTCGTTGTAGAGGATAACCCCGGTCGCGAAGACTCCGCCGCCGGGCAGGTAGATGTCGGCGGTAACCGGATTGCTCGCAGCCGCCGGCTTTGCATCGACCGCTGCCAGCACCCGCACCGTCTGACCCGGCGCGAGCGAGCCGAGCGGGCTGGTCACCGCAACGCCAAAGCCTTCGGCGCTGCCGGCTGTACCGGCGACCACCGACCATTCGATATCGTCTACATGGTACCAGGATCGGTAGAGTTCGGTGCTGTTGGTGCCGATCGACAGGGTCACGGTCTGGCCGGCGAAGGCCGCGAGCGAATAGGTCCTGCTCCACCAGCGCTCGGCGTGCTGCGGCACCGTCATCGCGGCGGTGTGACTGCCCGAACTGGTCGTATCGAAGCCGTTGTACTGGCCATAGCCGGCGGCAGTGGTGGAAACCAGAGTGCCGCCGATATTCGGCGAGTTGGGCAAGGTGGTGTAGGAGGCCAGGCTGTTGCCAACCACTTCGGTCACCGCTCCGCCCGAGGTCGTGATGCGGACGAACAGGTTGTCGTAGTTTTCCGAATCCCAGCCTTCCGCGCGCCAGTTGACCACGAGGTTTCCGGGGCTGGAAGCGGGTACGGTAATGGTGCGGGTCAGCACGGCGGAATTGGTCTGGGCGGCGCCGGCGTTCGCCGGCTCGTTGTTGGTGCGCGCGCCGAGCAGGTAAGAGAACGCGCCCGTTTTCGGTGTGCCGTCGGTGGTCTGCGGGTTGTTGAGCGGATTGCCGTCAGACGTGACCGAGACGGATTCGCTGGGGCGAACCTGGGCATCGTAGAGCGCGTTGCTGGTCACCGCGCTGGCCCAGCCCGCAGGGAGTTGGGTGCCGGTAGCGGCATGTTCAAAGTTACCGTTCACCGGGGTCTGACCGGACGCCGCTTTTGCGCCGTTCTGGATCACGTCAAAGTAGACGTAATAGGTCACCGCGCCGCCGTCTTCGACAATCCAGCGAACCTCGCCGCGCGTTGCCACCGCATCGGTCGCCCCGGCATAGATGGAATCGTTGTATTCCTGCACGACCGCGAGCGTGCGGTTTGGCCGCACGACGCGGACCGAGTTCGCATCGAAGGTGCCGGAAATGCCCAGCTGGACCATGGCTGCGGCGAAATCGATATCGACCCTGGCGGTGCTGTTGACGGTCGATGCGGCGGGCAGTGTAACGGGAATCCGATAGTGCCAGTCCGAACCGCTGCCGACACCGTCCGGGTCCCACCAGGCCGGCGCGCTGCGTTGCGCCGCTTCGGCGCGGGGCGCTGCCCAGAGGCAGGCCAGCAAGGCCAGCAGGATGATGACAACGGGACGGGCAGGGCGGCTCATTCGTCCGGCCTATCGTGGTAAACCGAACCTTACGTTCCTACCGGCCTAGGCAATTGTACGTGTTCCCGCTGCAGGTCACACCATGCGCGCGGCACCCTTGCCCACTTCGACGAAATAGCGCGCCATCGCGTCCGCCGCCTTGTCTGTCAGCGTGATGAAGGCACGGCGGCGGTCGGTATCGTCTTCGATCCGCTGCAACAGGCCGGCATCGATCATCTGGGAAATCCACCGCAGCGCGGTGGTGGGCGGCACGCCCGATGCGATGCACAGGCTCGTCACCGAAACCCTGCCATGTTCCGCCCGCGCGGCGGTGAGATCCAGCAGCATGTCCCAGGCCGGATCGCCGAACAGGTCGCCATCGAAGAACCGGGCGCGAAGCTGCCGCTGGCGGATGATGCGGCGGATCATGCGCGGATCGGGCAGCGGCGGCCGCGATGCCCGCACCAGCCGTTCGCCCGGATCGTCGATCTCGGCGGCGGAAAACGCCGGGCGCGGCGATTCGAAGCGAAACACGCTGGAATCGCCGACCGATCCGGCTGGCGGCGCGGCGCGATCATCCTCGCCGGCCCCGGCGATGCGGTCCAGCCGCTCGGCAATGCGTGAAACCTGCTCGGTCAGCCGCAACAGCGCCAGCCGGTCTTCGTCTGAAAGCTCGCGCACTTTCAGGTCGGGCAGCCGCGCCAGCACGCGGCCAAGCGCAATCACCCGCTCGCTGCGACCGGGACTGACCAGGATCTGCGGATTCGACTGGTCAAGGCAGGCAAAGACATCGTCTAGCGCCTCGACCGAGGTGGACACCACCAGATGCGCGCCGCAGTGCGCCGCACGCTCGTCCAGCCGGACCAGCGCCGCCAGCACCGCGCCGTCGGCCACCGGGCAATCGAGCAGCACTACATCGCCGAGCGGTTGGGGATCGCCTTCGAGCAAGTCCTCCAGCCCGGTCGATCCGGCAACACGAAACCCCGCCGCTTCGGCATCGTCGCGCATTTCGGCGCAGAGGTGTGGCCGGTTGGCAAAGATCGAGACCACCATTGGCAGGCGGGCGTCGTTCGCGGGGGCACTGTAGGCGAAATTGACTTGGCGCATCACGGTTCGACTCCGGACTCAACTTGAACAAGAGCAGAACAAAAAGGGCCTATGTCAAGAATTGATCACGAAGCTGGATGGTTCCGGCCACATGTGTGCAGGTGCGCCGTGCGCGTTATCGTCGTCCAGCCCAAATGGGCCAAGCTGTCCTGACGGCAAATTCGCTAGAAGGCCGCGCCTGCTAGCGCATCGATCGCGCCTTGCAGGATCACGGCGGCGGCGGCGGAATCGATCCGGGTCGCGCGTTTGGCGCGGCTCATGTCCTGTTCGATCAGGCCGCGTTCGGCCCCGACGGTGGACCAGCGCTCATCCCACAGCAGCACCGGCAGGCCCAGCACGCCGAGGTTGCGCGCATAGGCACGGCTCGCCTGGCTGCGCGGACCTTCGCTGGCATCCATGTTGAGTGGCAGGCCGATGACCAGACCTTTCACCGAGCGCTCGGCAATCAGCGCGACGAGCAGTTCCTTGTCCGCGCCAAACTTGCCGCGCCTGAGCGTTTTGCCAGGCGAGGCGAAGCGCCAGCCGGCGTCGGCGAAGGCCGTGCCGATGGTCTGGGTGCCGAGATCGAGCCCGATCAGCGCCCCGCCCGCAGGCAGGGCGGCACGGAAATCCGCGGCACTGGTGGTGATCAGGGCTTCCACGCCGCCACCCTCCGCGTGACATCGGCGCGCAGGTTCGCCCAGAACAGCGGGATGTCATAGACGTGGAAGTTGTTGCCCGGGAAGACATAGGGGCCAAGGTCCGGAGCGGGGCCGATGTAGAGCAGTCCGTCCGCACCGCAGCGCGCAGGCACCATGCCCGGTTTGAGCGCCGCGCTGTGCGCCTTTTCGTCGGGCACCAGCGTGCCAAGGTTGACCGCCGCTGGTGCCGTACCGCCCAGCGAGCCGGTGAGCGGGTTGGAGCAGATGAAAGCGCTGCCTTTCAGCGATTTGCCATCGAGTCCACTGGATCGTTCATAGGCTGACAGGGTCATCGCCGGATTGGCCGGCTCGGCATAGCTCAGCCATGACAGAACGCAGCGGGTCTGGGTCGCGGTCTGGCAGGCGGGCATGGCCATGGCCGGCAGATCGTGTTCGAGCGACACCGGCCAGCCAATGGCATAGACCGCCACCACCCGCCGCGCGAGCGGCGTCCCGGCGACCTTTTCCTTGATCAGCCGCCGCAGATGGTACGCGCCCTGGCTGTGGCCAGCCAGCACGATAGGCTGGTCCGCCGGGGTCGAGGCGACGAAACGGTCAAAAGCGCGCGCCACGTCGCCATAGGCCAGGTCGAGCGCCTGTCGCGCTTCGGGGGCATCGGTGAGGAAAGCGCCAAGCGTCGCCTGCCGGTAGCGCGGCACCCAGAGATCGGGCGAGCCGTTGAAGGCGCTGGCCATGCCGCGTACCATCATGGCGGCGATCCGGGCGGCGTCACGGTCATCGACCGGGCCGTTCCAGTGCTTGCGTTCGAGATAGCTCGTCGGGTGGACGAAAAACACGGCGGCGGGCAGCGGATTGGCGTTCTGCGCGGCACCTTGGGGGAGGAAGCGCGCCGGATCGCCGCCCGCCATGCCGGGGCGCGAAATCCATAGGCTGTCTGCCGCATAGGCATTGCCGGCGACCGGTGGCTGCGGTTCGAATCTGCCCCCCGGAACCAGCGCCGCGCGGGTGATCTGTTCGGGAAACAGGGTCAGCGCCAACCTGCCTGCCATGTAGACAACAATGCAGAATGCCACGATATAGAGGAACTTGCGCGCCATGGTTCAGGCTGGCTCCTGATCCTGACGGGCCGACTGGCGTTCCAGCACGATCTTGAGCATGGCAACCATCGGGTCGGCCAGCGCCAGCCCGATGATGCCGAACAAGGCACCCATGATCAGCTGCGCGCCCATGACCAGCGCCGGGGCAAGGTCCACGGTCTTCTTCGCCACCATCGGCACGATGATATTGCCGTCAACCGTCTGCACCACGACATAAACGCCGATGCAGAACAGACCCATGTTGGTCCCGCCGGAAAAGCCGACGAGTACCATCAGCAAGCCGGAAATCGGCGCGCCGATGTTGGGCAGGAAGGCCAAAAGACCGGTCAACAGCCCCAGCAGCGCCGCCATCGGCACGCCATAGGCCCAGAGCAACAGCCAGGTCGAAACCCCTTCCACCGCCATGCCGAGCAGGCGGCCGGCAAGCAGCCGGCGCAGCGACTTGCCCATCAGCGCGGCCGTGCCGTGGAAATGCTCGCGGCTGTCGCGTGGCAGCATCCAGGCGACGCCGCGCCGGTAGAGGTCCGGCTCAGCCGCAAAATAGATGCCCAGGACGACGATCAGCAGCAGCGTGGTCATCCCGCCGATAAAGCCGCCAACCGCGCGGGTAAGCTGGCCTACGCCGCCAATGGCCTGCTGGACCAGTCCCTTGACGTCGTCCGGCTTGACCGCGAGCCCCTTGCCTTGCAGCCAAGCCAGACCCTTCATCGCCTGCGTCTCGACCGTGGCGGGCAGTGCGGCGGCCTGATCGGCGATCTGGGTTCCGGCGAACCACACGACCCAGCCGAGGAAACAGACCGTCGCCAGCAAGACCATGGCCACGCGCCAGCCCCGTGCAATCGGCAGCACCCGCCCGATCAGGCGCGCACCGCCGTCGATCATGGCGGCGAAGACCATGCCGCCGAAGATCACCAGCAAGGGCTGCGCCAATACCACCGCCAGCGCGACCAGGCCGGTGATACCGATCCAGATCAGCGCCTTCTTCGCCTCATAGCGCAGGCGCGGGTCGGCGATGTCGGTTGGTCCGGCGCGAGGGGCGGGCGCATCCGAGTGATCGGAGGATTCGTCGGTCATGGCCGGTGCTCGAATGCCTTGGCGGTTGCAGGATCGATGGCGGGCCGCAGGCTGTGCCAGGCGCGGCCACCGCGCAAGGACCGCCACCACGACAATGGGTTCCAGCCCTCGCTGCCATCGAGCGAGAAGGTTATGAATTCCGCCCGTCCGCCAACGTCGGCCAATGGCACCGGACCGCCCAGCCCCTGCCAGACCGGCCCGGCCTCCTCGCGGCTGTCGGCCGAGTGATCGCGGTTGTCGCCCATCAGGAACACGTGGCCGGCGGGCACGGTGATCTCGGGCTTGTTGTCCAGCCGCTGGTTCTCGTGGTCGATGACCAGATAGGTCGCGCCATTGGGCAGGGTCTCGCGCAGCGCGGGCAGGGCATAGACCGCGCGCCCGTCGGTCCGGCGGGTGCGATAGGCGGCAAAGACGTCATAACACGGTGCGCCGCCCTCGCAGGACAGATCGTCGTCCGCCGGAATCTCCACCGGCGGCTCCACCGCCTGCGGCACCGGCTTGCCGTTGAGCACGATCTGGCCGTTGACCACGGCGATGCGGTCGCCCGGCAGGCCGACGACGCGCTTGATCAGGTCCTCGTTGCGGTTCTTCGGCACGACGATGACGATGTCACCATATTCGGGCTGGCGCCCCCAGATCCGCCAGTCGCCGCGCGGCAGCAGGTGGAACGAGACCGAGGACCAGTTCCAGCCGAAGGGATACTTGGCGACCACCAGCCGGTCGCCGACCAGCAGGTTGGGCATCATCGAGATCGAGGGGATGTAGAACGGCTTGGCGATGAAGCTG
>JAGWTB010000149.1 GCA_028869175.1 Sphingomonadales bacterium | reverse complement strand
AGCTTGACCAGCTTGATGAAGGCATCGCCCAGCGGCTTCAGCGCCTCGCCCGTGGCCGGCGCGAACTGGCCGACCAGCACGCCGAGGGCGATCGCGGCGAGGACCTGCACGTAGAGATGGGTGTACCAGTGGCGCGCGCGGTGGACTGGCGGCAGGTCGGCAGCGGAATGGCTCATGCCCGCAGCGTTGTAGCGTGCGGGCGGCGCAGGGCTAGTCCCTCGGGCGGCGGGTGCGGGGCTGCACCCGCGCCATCACATGTAGTCAGCCGGTGCCGCCGCGGTTGCGGCCGGGCGGTCCCACGGGAAGGGCGTGGCGAAAGGCGGGAAGCCCCAGTTGATCCACACCGTTGCCGCCACCGCCAGCGCGGCGCAGATCAGCGCCAGCCACAGCGGGGCCATCCGCGGTGTGGCGACCGGGGTTGCGAAGACCCGCCGCCCGCTGATCATCGGGCTCACCAGATTGTCGTGCCGGATGAACCGGTAATAGAGGATCGCCCCCACGTGGAGGGCGACGAGGGCGAGGATCACGTTGAACACGGCTTCGTGGATCTCGCTGATTTCCTTGGCCGTATCGTAGGAGACGAGGAAGTTCAGCGGGCCGGAATTGATCGCGTCGTGGTCCTGCGCGAAGAGGCCGAGGCCGATCTGGAGCGCGAGCGTGCCGATCAGGGCGATGACGCTGAGCGCGCCGAGCGGATTGTGGCCGACGACATGGGCCATGGTCCCGCGCTTCTGGCCGGCAAGGTAGGCGCGGATCGCCGCCGGCCCCCTGACGAAGCCGGTGAAGCGCGCGGTGGACGAACCGACGAGGCCCCACAGCAGGCGGAACAGCACGAGGGCGAGCATGACGAGGCCCACCTTGAAGTGCAGGTCCATCTTGTGGTTTTCCGCGCTCCACCAGAGCAGGCCGATGCCGACCACGAAGCTCCAGTGGACCAGCCGGATCGGCAGATCCCACAGGCGCACCGGGGTTCCGGCGGGCGTTTGGGCAGGGGCGGAGGGGGCCGTGTTCATCGTCGTCTCCCGATCAGGACTTCGGCTTGCGGAAGCTGTCATGGCAGTTCTTGCACGAGGCGCCAACCGCGCCCGCCGCCGGCTGGATCTTGGCAAGGTCGCCGGTTGCGGCGGCGGCCTGGAGGCCCTTGGTGGCGTTGACCAGGCGATCGGCGGCCGCGGTGAAATCGGCCGGCCGTTCCCAGATGGCGGGCAGGGCCTCGGTCTTCACGCGGGCTTCGGGGCCGGTGCCCTTGGGGAAGTGGCCCTTCACCTTGATCGCCGCGGCGGCCAGCGTGTTGGCATGGGCCTGGATCGCCGGGACGCTGGGGCGGGCCTTCTTGAATTCGTCGAAGGTGCCCTTCATCGCGCGGCCCATGGCCTCGAAGTTGTCATGGCGCAGCTTGAACACCGGGCTCGGCGCGGCGGCCTCGACCAGGGCGGGCAGGGCGAGGGTCGCGGCCGGCAGCAGCAGGGCGGCAAGGGCAAGCTTGGTCGGCTTCATCACGGTCGGTCGGTTCCATGGGCAGGAGAAGGATAATCGCCCGACTTCTTGCCCATGGTGCGGCCCGCGGTCAACGTGCGGCCGTGTCGCCGAATGTCACAGCCCGGCGACGAAGCCCTTGATGCTGGAGCCGTCGGCCAGCTCGGCCAGTTCGGCGAGCTATTCGGCATTATGAAATGTATAAAGCGTAATAGGAAATCGCGCATCGCCGCGTCGAAAAATTTGGGCAAGGGGCACGCGCAGCTGCCTGTTTTTTGAGCAAGGGAGGTCTGCGCCGAATTGCGTATCCGCCCGGAACCGCGCTGGCGGGGACTTGGCACGGAGCTTGCTGGGAAGGGGCTGCCAATGAGGGCAACACACAATTCCTGAGGGGGAATTATGAAGAAGATCGTCAAGGCCGCCCTGGCCACCACCGCCATCGTTTCGGCCTTTGCCGCTGCTCCGGCCTTCGCCGACGACGCGAAGGGCCCGATCACCGTCACCGGCAGCGTCGACATCACCACGCAATATCGCCTGCGCGGCATTTCGCAGACCGACAATGACGCGGCCATCCAGGGCGGCATCACCATCAGCCACGAATCCGGTTTCTACATCGGCACCTGGGCTTCGAATCTCGCCGGCTACGGTTCGTTCGGCGGGTCGAACATGGAATTGGACCTGATCGGCGGCTATACCAAGGCGGTTGGCCCGGTCACTCTCGATGGCGGCGTGGTCTACTATGTCTATCCCGGCGCGAACGGTCATCCGGCCGGCGTGAACTACGACTACTTCGAGCTCTACGCCTCGGCCGCGGGCAAGGTGGGCCCGCTCAACGCCAAGCTCGGCACCTACTGGGCGCCGAAGCAGACCAACATCGGCGGTCACAACATCTGGGTCTACACCGACTGGGGTCTGCCGATCTCCGGCACGCCGATCACCCTCAAGGCGCATGGCGGGTATTCCAGCGGCAATAGCGGCTACACCAAGGGCCTTGACGTGGTTGACTATTCCGTCGGCGCCGACCTTGCCTACAAGAACCTGACCTTCAACGTCTCTTATGTCGGGACCGACGTGAGCCGCGCGAACGCGTTCCTGTGGGATTCGACGGGCAATGCTTCGGGTCGTTCGATCACGCGTGGCAATGTCGTCGCCACGCTGACCGCCGCCTTCTGATAACGGGAAGCCCCGCCGCCGAAGCACGGCGGGGCTTCTTCGCCGCCGCCCGCGCCGCGGCGGCCTGGCGGCTGTTCACGCAGGTTGCTCCGGCGCTTGCCCGGGCATCCGGCTTGACATGCACGAACTGGTCGGTGGGCTGTGGCAGAGGAGCACGGGCTGACGATCGTCATGGTCACCCACGACATCGACGAGGCCTTCAAGCTCGGCACCCGCGTGCCTGCCTTCGACAATCGCCGCCACGCCCCGCATGCGCCCAATCGCCATGACGCGACCGCAGTCTACTGCCGCGGGGGCGCCGCTCAGGTGACGATTGCCGACGATGTCAGGGATGAAACACCAAGACGCCGATTTTGTACTGCAAAATCAAGGCGTAGTGGCGGAGACGGAGGGATTCGAACCCTCGGTACCGGATTTACCAGTACGACGGTTTAGCAAACCGTTGGTTTCAGCCACTCACCCACGTCTCCGGATCGCAGCGGCGAAGCGCGGCCTATAGCGGCGGCTTGG
>JAGWTB010000148.1 GCA_028869175.1 Sphingomonadales bacterium | reverse complement strand
AAGGGGTGATCGGACAAGCGCACTACAGACTGATACGAGATATATCTTGAAATAGTCACAACATGGTCTATCTCCTGCACAACGCACTGTGAAGGAGATAGACACATGCACCGATGCCATACGCATCATGAAGGCCGCAGGGGCGGCTGCGGGCCGGGACGGCCCTTCCATTTCGCCGGTCGCGGCCCTTTCGGCGGCGGCGATGATGGCGAACACTCCGGCGGCCGTCGCGGCGGCTTCGGCGGACCGGGTGGCTTCGGGCCGCGCGGTCACCGGCGCGGCAAGCTGTTTTCAGGCGAAGAACTGCGCCTGATGGTGCTGGCGCTGCTCGAAAGCGGGCCACAGCACGGTTACCAGTTGATCCGCGCTTTCACGGAAAAGAGCGGTGAGGCCTACAGCCCCAGCCCCGGCGTACTCTACCCGCTGCTTACCCTGCTCCAGGACATGGGCCTGATCGAGGAAGCGCCGGGCGAGGGGCGCACCCGCAGCTTCGCGCTGACCGAGTCCGGGAAGGCCGAACTCACCGCCAATCGTGAAGTGGCCAACGCAGCGCTCGCCCGGCTCGATGCCATGGCCACTCAGGCCGGCCGCACCGATGCCGCGCCAGTCCGCCGCGCCATGATGAACCTGCGCGCCGCGACGATGCAGCGGCTCGCCAAGGGCGCGGAGGACGAGGAGACGGCCTTCGCCATCGCCGCCCTGCTCGATGAAGTGGCCCAGAAGATCGAGAGGCTGTGACCATGACAACGTCCATCGCCGTCGTCCCGACCGCCAGCGCCAGCCGCTATCTGCAGCAGCTTTGCAAGCACTGGGGACACAAGTTCGCCGTGAATTTCGATGCCCGGCGCGGCACCATCGCGCTGCCGTTCGGCCAGACCGAACTCGTCGCCGATGATGCCGCGCTGACCGTCACCATCGAAACCGCCGAGGGGGCAGACACCGAACGCCCCCGCCAGGTCGTTGCCGATCACCTCAACCGCTTCGCCTTCCGCGAGGGCGAGCTGGTGTTCGACTGGCGCGAGGGGTGAGGTAAAAGCCGGCCCCTCCGCGACAGAGGAGGGCCCCCCGCCCATCGATTCCGTCGATTGCACCGCGCCCGATCAATCCATGCGCCGCAATTGCGCTGGATCAAGAAAATCGGCGCTCCCTGGCAGCATCTCCCCGGCAACGCACGAGGGAGTCCTGCTATGGCAATTATCGGTATCCGGCGGCTGACCTGGCAGGTCGACGATGTGGCGGCCTGCACGCGCTTCTTCAGCGATTTCGGCCTGTCACTGGTTTCGTCGCAAGCGGATGAGGCGCTGTTCGAACTGCCCGACGGTTCGCAGACGCTGCTGCTCCGGCGCGGCCATCAACGCCTGCCGCAGGGTACGGCGCAGACCGGCAGGGGCGTGGTCGAAGTCGTCTGGGCGGTCGACAGCGAAGCGGGGCTTGCCCGCCTGAAGGCGCGGCTGGAGCCGGAACTGGCGCTCAGCACCGATGATGAGGGCGTGGTCCATTTCGTCACCCCCTTCGGCCAGGCCATCGCCCTGCAGGTGTGGCAACCGCGCACGGTGTTCGGCGCGCCCACCCCGCAAAACACCGTGGGCCGGATCGAGCGACTCAACAGCCCGCGCAAATGGATCGACCGGGCGCTGCCCAAGCGCACCCACCATTGCGTCTGGACATTTCCCGACGTGCAGCAGGCGCTCGAATTCTACCGCGACAAGCTGGGTTTCCGTATCACCGACATGCAGAAGGGTTTCGGTGTCTACATGCGCGCCGACGGCTGTTACGAGCACCACAACGTGTTCCTCGCCAATGCCCACGCGCCGATGCCGGGGTTCGACGGTACCCTGAAGTTCCACCACGCCAACTGGGAAGTCGAGGACATCGACGAGCTGATGGTGGCGAAAAACTACCTTGACCGACGCGGCTATTCCTATGGGGACTGGAGCTGGGGCTTCGGTCGCCACCGGCTGACCAGCGCCGCCTTCTTCTATGTCCCCTGTCCGGCGGGCGGCGACGCGGAATACGGCGCGGACTGTGACTGCGTTGACGATGGCTGGAAGCCGCGCATCTGGGACGGTGCCTTCGGCACGGCGATCTACATGACCAACCTGCCCGAATTCATGCGCGGCGAGCCCAACTGGGATGTGGCCTACGCCCGCCCCGACCAGCTGCGCTACCACCCCGCCGATCCGGCGGAATGACACCCATCCTCCCCATCGACTTGCGATGGGGAGGTGGCAGCCCGTCAGGGCTGACGGAGGGGCTCCTCCACCACCCGCTATGCGGGCGGTCCCCCTCCCCATCGCAAGTCGACGGGGCGGATCGCAGTTGAAGATACTTTGACGGAAGGATGCGAACCATGGCCAAGGCAAGGAAAGTTCTGGTGGTCGGCGGCGGCGTCGGCGGGCTGGCGGTGGCGATCGGGCTGCACCAGCGCGGTATCGACGTTGAGGTGGTGGAGCGTGACAAGGACTGGAAGGTCTATCACGTCGGTATCATCGTCCAGGCCAATTTCGTCCGCGCGCTGAACGTGCTGGGCATCGGCGATGCGGCGGTGAAGGCAGGCTATGCCTATCGCGGCGCGCGGTTTCTCGATCTTGAAGGCAAGGTGCTGGCCGAACTGCCGGGCGACACGGCGGTCGATGGCCTGCCCTCCGACCTTGGCCTTACCCGTCCGGCCCTGCACGAGGTGCTGACGGCGAAGGTAAGGCAACTCGGCATCCCGGTGCGTCTCGGCGTCACTTTTGCAAGCTTTGCCGACCGGGGCGAAGCAGTGGACGTGGCATTTACCGATGGCACCTCCGGCTCCTACGATCTGCTGATCGGCGCGGACGGCAACTATTCGGCGGTGCGCAAGGTGTTGTGGCCCGATGCCGTGCCGCAATATACCGGGCAGGGCGTCTGGCGCTACAACGTGCCGCGCCCGCAGGACCTTGAATGGAGCGACATCTACACCGGCAAGCCCGGCGGCAAGGCCGGCTATTGCCCGCTCAACGCGCGCGAGATGTATATCTTCGCCGTGTTTGAGGAACCGGGTAATCCGAAATTCGCCCCCGAAACGCTGGCGGACGAGATGCGGCAGCGGATCGCCGGCTACGGCGGCATCATGGCCGAGGCGGCGAAGCATGTCACCGATCCGGCGCTGGTGGTCTATCGCCCGCTCGAAGCCTGCATCATGCCCGATCC
>JAGWTB010000064.1 GCA_028869175.1 Sphingomonadales bacterium | reverse complement strand
CCCTCCCCTGAAGGGGAGGGGCTTGAAGCTGGCCATCGCCATTTTGAAACGGACAGACCATGACCATTTCCCCCGAAGCCCTCGCCCTAGCCACCAAAGTGGAAGCCTTCGTCCGCGACGTGGTGATTCCCTTTGAGAAGGACCCGCGCCGCGATCATCACGGCGCACCGCTGGACGAGCTGGTCTATGAACTGCGCGAGAAGGCGCGCGCGGCGGGTGTGCTCACCCCGCATGTCAAGCCCGATGGCTCGCACCGCACGCAGCGCGAGACGGCGGCGATCCTGATCAGGTCGGGCCTCTCGCCGCTCGGCCCGCTCGCCTGCAACACCAATGCGCCCGACGAGGGCAACATGTACCTGATCAATCATGTCGGCTCGCCGGAACTGCAGGCGCGGTTCCTGAAGCCGCTGGTTGAAGGCCGCGCGCGCTCCGCCTTCCTGATGACCGAGCCCGCCGAATGGGGCGGGGCGGGGGCCGATCCATCGATGATGAAGACCCTGTGCGAGCCTGATGGCAACCACTGGGTGGCCAATGGCCGCAAGTGCTTCATCACTGGCTACGAAGGCGCTTCTGTCGGCATCGTCATGGCCCGGGCGGCGGAAGGGGCCTGCATGTTCCTGGTCGACCTGCCCGACCCGGCGATCCGCATCGATCATATTCCCGACACCATCGACAGCTCGATGCCCGGCGGCCACGCCACCCTGACGATCGACAACCTGCGCATCCCCGCCGACCAGATGCTCGGCCAGGCGGGCGAGGGGTTCAAATATGCACAGGTGCGCCTGTCGCCGGCCCGCCTGTCGCACTGCATGCGCTGGCTGGGCTGCTGCATCCGCGCGCAGGAAATCGCCACCGACTATGCCTGCCGCCGCGAGGCCTTCGGCAAGCCGCTGATCGAGCACGAAGGCGTTGGCTTCATGCTCGCCGAGAACAAGATCCTGATCAAGCAGTGCGAACTGATGATCGACTGGTGCGCGGGCGTGCTCGATACCGGCGATCTCGGCACGGTGGAAAGCTCGATGGCCAAGGTATCGGTCTCCGAAGCGCTGATGAAGATCGCTGACAACTGCGTCCAGGTGATGGGCGGCACCGGGGTCACCGGCAATACCATCGTCGAGACCGTGTTCCGCGAAATCCGCGCCTTCCGCATCTATGACGGCCCGACCGAGGTTCACAAATGGAGCCTTGCCAAGAAAATCAAGCGTGAGTGGAAGGCGGTGCAGGCGAGCTGAGGGGAGGACAGATGACCCAGTCCGACATCGTCGCCGCCAATTCGGGCACCACTGCGGTGCGCGAGGGCTATGCCTTTGACGAGGCCGCGCTGGCCGGCTGGATGGCGGCCAACGTCGCCGGGTTTGCCGGACCACTGACGGTCGAGCAGTTCAGGGGCGGGCAGTCCAACCCCACCTACAAGCTGGTGACGCCGGGCAAGGCCTATGTCCTGCGCCGCAAGCCGCCGGGCGACCTGCTCCCCGGTGCTCACGCGGTGGACCGCGAGGCGAAGGTACTTTCTGCCCTTGGCGCGGCGGGTTTCCCGGTCGCCCACGTCCATGGTCTGTGCATCGACGACAGCGTCATCGGCACCTGGTTCTACGTGATGGACATGGTCGAAGGCCGGGTGTTCTGGGACGCGTCGCTGCCCGAAGTGCCGCAGGCCGAACGCCCCGCCTATTTCGACGCGATGAACCAGGCCATGGCGCAGCTTCACGGATTCGACCCGCAAGCCATCGGGCTGGGTGACTACGGCAAGCCGGGCAACTACTTCGCCCGCCAGATCGGCCGCTGGGGCAAGCAGTACCTTGCCGACGAGCTTGCCGGTCGCAACGCTGACATGGATGCGGTGCTCGAATGGCTCCAGGGCAACATTCCCGAAGGCGACGAGACCAGCGTGATCCACGGCGATTTTCGCTGCGACAACATGATCTTCCACCCTACCGAACCGCGCATCCTTGCGGTGCTCGACTGGGAGCTTTCCACCCTGGGCCACCCGCTGGCGGATTTCGCCTACCATGCGATGATGTACCGCATGCCGCCCGACATCGTGCCGGGGCTGGGCGGGGCGGACCTGGCGGCGCTGAACATCCCCTCCGAGGCGGACTACATCGCCGCGTACTGCGCGCGCACGGGGCGCGCGACCATCGACAACTACGCCTTTTACCTCGCCTTCAACCTGTTCCGCCTTGCCGCGATCTTCCACGGCATCAAGGGCCGGGTGCTGCGCGGCACCGCCGCCAACGCCCAGGCCGCGCAGCGCGCCGAAGCCTTCCCGCGCCTCGCCAGACTGGCGCGCGAAGCGATGGCGGAATGCATCGCCGGACGATAACCGGCAACCCTGCCTGTTTTGTCAGGCAACGGCATGGCCAGCCGATGCTATTCCGCTCCCGACAAGCAGAAGCGGGAGAGCAGGATGGGCACGATGGATGGGCGCGTGGCGCTGATTACCGGGGGTGCCTCGGGCCTTGGGGCGGAAGACGCCCGGGTACTGGCGCGCGAGGGTGCCAGGGTGGTGATCACCGACGTGCAGGACGATCTTGGCGCACAGGTCGCCGCGAGCATTCCCGGCTGCCGCTACCTCCATCACGATGTGCGCGACGAAGCGCGCTGGCAGGCGGTGGTCAGCGAAACGCTCACGGACTTTGGCCGGCTGGATGTGCTGGTCAACAACGCCGGACTGGTGCGCTTCGGCACGGTGGAAGACCTGTCCTACGCCGACTACAAGCTGCAGGTCGATGTCATGCTCGACGGGGCGTTCCTAGGCTGCAAGACCGTGATCCCGCACATGAGCCGGGGCGGCACGGGCGCCATCGTCAACATGGCCTCGGTGGCGGGTCTCAAGGGCATCAGCGCGATTCCGGCCTATGCGGCGGCAAAGGGCGGGTTGATCGCGATGACTCGTTCGATTGCCATTCACTGCCGCGAACAGGGCTACGGCATCCGGGTCAATTCGATCGCCCCCGGATCGATCGTTACGCCGATGACCGCGCAGGCACTGGCCCAGCTTCCTGCCGACGATCCCGGCCTGACCCAGACCATGGGCCACGGCATGGGCCAGCCGTCCGACATTGCCGAGATGGTGCTCTATCTCGTCAGCGACCGTGGCAGGCACATCACGGGCAGCAACATCGTTATCGACAATGGCGAGACCATCGCCTGAAGGAGACCCGGCCATGACCCAATGCCCCCAGGAAGAACGCATTGCGCTTCAGGATCTTATGACCGACTATTGCTATGCGGTCGATGCGCTGGACGATGTCGAGGCACTGCTGGACCTGTTCACCGAGGATGCGGTACTCGATTTCTCCGACATCGGCTTGCCGGCGATGCACGGTCGCGACGCCCACCGTGCGTTCTACACCGGCGTTTTCGCCGACATGAGTCACCACACCCATTACATCTCCAATTTCCGCCTGGTCAGCTACGATGCGGGCAAGGCGGTCATGCGCTCCTATGTGCAGGGGCTTGGCCGTTCGAAGGACGGCAACGAGGTGCTGGTCCACGTCCGCTACCGGATGGACTGCGTGAAGCAGGCCGGGGAGTGGAAATGCCAGACCTACTACATCTACGCTGGCATGCCGATGCCCGGATCGCTGGCGGAAATCCACGGCGAGCGGTGAGGTTGCCGCCGGGGCGAACCCTGGCCAGGCCGTAGACCTTGCACCCGGCGGCGGGGGCGGGCATCGTTGCCCGAACATCCGCAAGGGAGCAGGACGATACATGGCACAGCGGCAGAAGGTGGCGGTAGTCACCGGGGCGAGCTCGGGCATCGGCAAGGAAACGGCCAAGGCGCTGGTGGCGCAGGGCTGGCACGTGATCGCCCACGGGCGCGATGCGGCGCGCAGCGAAGCGGCGCGGGCGGAGATTGCCGGGGCGGTGGAAAACGGCGGCAAGGTCGATATGGTCCGGGCCGACCTCAGCCTGCTTTCGGATACCGCCCGCATGGCCGATGAGATTGCCGGGCTGACCGGCCATGTCGATGCCCTGCTCGCCAATGCCGGCGGCGTGCGCGACGCGCAGGTGGTCACCGCCGAGGGTAACGAGGTGACCTTTGCTGGCAACCACCTTGGCCACTTCCTGCTGGTGCGCAACCTTCTGCCGCTGCTGCGCGCTGCCGCGCCTTCGCGTATCGTCAGCACCTCGTCGCGCGCGCACATGCTGCCGCAGGCGATCAACTGGGACGATCTGCAGGGGCTGGAGAACTGGACCTCGGTGGGGGCCTACGGCGTCGCCAAACTCGCCAACGTGCTGTTCACCCGCGAGCTGGCGCGGCGGCTGGCCGGGGACGTGATCGTGGCCCATGCGATGCACCCCGGCGTGGTCGCCAGCAATTTCGCCAGTCACGGCAATGCCGACATGCAGCAACACATGGCTGCTGCCGAGACGATCTCCCCGGCGCAGGCGGCGGACACGCTGATCTGGCTGGCGAGCGCAGAGGAACCCGCGGCATCGACCGGACTGTACTGGCACGAGCGCCAGCCCGCCGAGGTTTCGCCGCTGGCTCAAGACGACGCGGCGGCGGCGCGCCTGTGGGCGGAGAGTGAAGCACTGCTGGCCAAAGCGGGCTACTGACGCACCCTTTACGGGCTTTTCGGGGAGGCACGGCATGCGGGCTTGATCGTTCTGGAAGCGCTCTTAAAAAGGCGCGCGTGGGAGAACGATGATGATCCGGCAAGGTCTGCGCGGTGTACTGCGCCTGATAACGGTGGCCTGCCTGGCCGCATGGGCGACGTCGGGGGAGGCGAAGCAGGCTTGCGACGCTGGCGCGCCATTCCGCGCCATGACCTACAACATCCGGCTCGACACCGCTGCTGACGGCGCGAACGACTGGGCGCATCGGCGCCCGTTGTTCCTGTCGCAACTGGCACTGCTGCGCCCGCAGGTGCTTGGCTTGCAGGAAGTCCTGCCCGGCCAGCGGCGCGATCTCGATGCGGCACTGCCGGGCTACCTGTCGCTTGGCGGTGGGCGCGATGATGGCAAGGCGGCGGGCGAAGCCTCGCCGCTCTACGTCGATGGACAGGCCTTCGCGGTGCGGGGCAGCGGCATGTTCTGGCTTTCGCCAACGCCAGACCGGCCCTCGCTTGGCTGGGATGCCGGTTATCGCCGCGTGGTTACCTGGGCCCACCTGGTTTCCCGGCGCGGCGCGCTACGCCTGCTCGCGGTGAATACCCATTGGGACAATACCGGGCAGGTCGCCCGGCGTGAAAGCGCGAAGCAACTGCGCGGCTGGATTGCCGCGAACCGGCGGAAAGGTGAGCACGTGCTGGTGATCGGCGATTTCAATGCGCCGCTGGCCGAAGCGTCGCTCGCGGACATGACCACTGGCTCGCTGCGCGACAGCCGCTCCGCGTCGGCAGAACCGCCAGCCGGGGCGGGTTTCACCTTCAACGGTTTCGACCCGCTGGCGCGGAGCGGACAGACCATCGATCACGTCCTGGTCGGCCCCGGCCTGCAAGTGCTGCGGCATCACGTACTGGCCGAGCAGTTCGACGGGCGGCTGGCTTCCGATCATTTTCCGGTGATTGCCGACCTTTCCCGCGATTGCCGCTGAGCGGCACGGCTTGATTTCGCGCCCGGTCCCCGCCAACACTGCGCTGGTGAGCCAGGTGCAGAGATTTCCCTTCCCGTGAGCAGGCCAACGATCGACGATGTGGCGGCACTGGCCGGTGTCGCCCGGGCATCGGTTTCGCGCGTGCTCAACAATCAGCCGAACGTCCGCGAGGAACTGCGCGACAAGGTGCTGCGCGCGGTGGACATGCTGGGCTACAGGGTGAACATGCAGGCGCGCCAGCTTGCCGGTCGCAAGACGCTGCGGATCGGGCTGGTCCACGCATCGGACTTTGACAGCGAACCGAACTCCTACTTCACCTCGGCGCTGGAACTGGGGGCGACGCGCGCGGCGGCGCGGCTGGGGGCGCAGTTACAGACCCATGTGGTCAACCTCAATGATCGCAACGTGGTGGCAACAATTGTCGGCCTGCTGCGCGACGATCAGTGCGACGGCGCGATCCTGACCCCGCCTTTTGCCGACAATCTGGATTTGCTGCGCGCCCTGGGTGAGGCGGGAATCCGGATCGTCTGCATCGCCGCCGGACCGCAGTCCCGGGAATTTGCCGATACGCTGGGCATCGATGACCGGCAGGCCGGTTATGACATCGGCCTGCACCTGGCCGGACTGGGCCACCGCCGGTTCGGCTTCGTCAAGGGGCTGCAGGAACACCTTTCCGCTGAAAGCCGCTTTGACGGCTTCCTTGCCGCGCTGGTCGACTCGGGGCTGGACGAGACGGCGGTGTGCTGGGAGCGCGGGAATTTCACCTTCCGTTCGGGGCTCGATTGCGCCCAGCGGCTGCTGGCCGGAGAGGGCGGGGTCACCGCGCTGGTCTGTGCGAACGACGACATGGCCGCCGGGGCATTGCTGGCCGCGCACAAGGCGGGCCTGCGCATTCCGCAGGACGTGGCGATCACCGGTTGCGACGATACGCCGGTGTCCGAAATCGTCTGGCCACCGCTGACCACGGTCCACCAGCCGCTTCGCCGCATGGGCGCGCGGGCGGTCGAATGGCTGGCCGGCCCCGAACCGGCGGAAGGCGGGGAAACGCCCGTTCGCAACGAGGTTGTCGCCCATCAGCTGGTGGTCCGCGATTCAAGCCGGATCGAGCTCTGAACGCGTTTCCAATTCGGTAAATATGCGAAAATGCGGCGTGACTCTTGACCTCCGGTCGTGAATGCGGCAAACATTTGGAAGCGCTTCCAATATGGTAACGCGAACATGGCTGCGCCTCAGGCGGGCAAATCGTGGGAAATCCACGCGTTGAGGAGGGGATTGATGGTAGTGAGGGAAACTTCGGGTCGTCGTGCGAATCAGGGTCCTGCGGCTTACCGTTTTGGCCTGACGGCTGCTTCGGTGATCGCGCTGGGCGTTGCCGCACCGGCGGTTGCACAGGAAGCGCCGGCTGACGATGGCGAGGGCACCGAAATCGTCGTTTCGGGCATCCGCTACTCGCTCGAAAACGCCATCAACCTCAAGCGCGACAACGCCAGCCTGGTCGAAGCGATTTCGGCGGAGGAAATCGGCAAGCTGCCCGACGTTTCCATCGCCGAATCGATCGCCCGCCTGCCGGGCTTGACCGCGCAGCGCGTTGCGGGCCGGGCGCAGATTGTCTCCGTCCGCGGCCTTCCGCCAGATTTCACAACCGTTTTCCTCAACGGCCGCGCACAGGCGAGCTCGGGCTACAACCGTGCAGTCGAATTCGATCAGTATCCTTCCGAACTGATGTCATCGGTGCTGGTCTACAAGACCCCCGATGCCGACATCGCCGGCATGGGTCTGGCCGGCAGTGTCGATCTGCGCACGATCCGGCCGATTGCCTACGGCAAGCGCGCCATCGCGCTGAACCTGCGCGGCGAACTCGATCAGGGTGGCGGGCGCAACCATGACATGTCGAAGCACGGCTGGCGCGGTTCGGTCAGCTATATCGACCAGAATGCCGATGGCACGCTGGGCTGGGCGCTGGGCTATGCCCACCTCGATGCGCCGGGCCACGTCGATCACTACAAGGCCTATGGCTACGAGGCCTTTGGCTTTGCCGTGACCCCGGACACGGCCGACAACGCGCTGCAGCTCAACGGCGAGGAAATGTGGGCGGTCGGCCGGCGCAACAAGCGTGATGGTGTGATGGGTACGCTGGAGTGGAAGCCGAGCGACAGCGTCCATTCGGTGCTTGATCTTTATTATTCGCGCTTCAAGCAGGACGAGGTCACGCGCGGTGCGCAGTGGTTCTCCAACGGCTGGGCCGACAACGCCACCTTCAGCAACGTCAAGACCACCGATCTTGGCGGTTCCACGCTGGGTTCGTCGGGGCACTTCACCAACGTCGTGCCGATCCTGCGCAACGATCACAACAGCCGCAAGGACGAGCTGTTTTCGGCAGGGCTGAACAACGAGTTCCAGCTCGACGATCAGACCAGGTTCATCGCCGATCTGAGCTATTCGACCAACAAGCGTGATGAAACCTACATCGAAACCTACGGCGGTTACGGTGCCGGAGCCAAGCTGACCCGGGTCAATGACAGCTATGATTTCTCGATCCCGCTTGACGGCTATCCGACCTATTCCAATTTTGGCCTGAACTATGCCGATGCGACCAAGGTTTCGCTTGGCGACCGCGCACCGTGGGGCGGATGGGGCCATGACGGGCTGCTCAAGTCGCCGCACATCAAGGAAACCGTTGGTGCGGTTGACATGGCGCTGCAACACGACATGGAAGGCCTGTTCAGCAAGCTGGAACTGGGCGTGAACTACACGCACCGGCGCAAGACAAAGTCGGTGGATGAACTCGATCTCAACCTGAAGAACGGGCGGGCGCAATCGCTGATCGGCTCGCAGTTCGTGATCGCACCGACGTCGCTGGACTTCACCGGTTTCGGCAATGTCATCGCGTGGAACGTCCCGGCGGCGCTGAGCACCTATTACGATCAGGTGCAGCTCACCGACGCGAACCACTTCGACAAGTCGTGGAAGATCACCGAAGACATCCTGACGCTGAAGCTCAAGGCGAACATCGACTGGGGCAACCTGCACGGCAACATCGGCGTGCAGATGGTCAAGCAGAACCAGGCTTCCGATGGCTTGCGCATCAACCAGACGGTCAGCCCGATCGCACTGGGGCTGGTTCATCAGTCGGCGAGCTATGCCGACTGGCTGCCAAGCCTGAACCTGTTCTACGACCTTGGCGGTGGCCATCGCCTGCGCTTCGCCGCGTCGAAGGTCATGGCGCGGCCGCGCATGGATGACATGCGGGCCAACTTCACGCCAAGCTACAGCAATCCCTGCGCAACCGGCGGCAATACCAACACCAACTGCCTGCCGGGCGGCACCGTCCATCCGTGGTCGGCGTCGGGCGGCAATCCGAACCTCGAGCCGTGGCGCGCCAAGGAAATCGACGCGAATTATGAATGGTACATCAGCCGGGCGAGCTACATCAGCATCGGCGGCTTCTACAAGTGGCTGGACAACTACATCTACAACCAGACGCTGGCCGCCGATTTCTCCGGATTCCCGGTACCGCCGACCGCGACGCCGCTGCCCACCGGGGTTACCGGCAGCCCGATCGGCACGCTGACCGCGCCGGCCAATGGCAAGGGTGGATATGTGCGGGGCCTGGAATTCAGCGGTGCGCTGGAGTTCCGCCTGCTCTCGCCGGCGCTCGATGGATTTGGCGTGAGCGGTTCGGTGGCGCTGACCGAATCCAACCTCAGCCCGACAACCTCGACTTCGCTGGTCCGTATCCCCGGTCTTTCAAAGTGGGTCTACAACGTCACCGGCTACTTCGAGAAGGGCGGTTTCCAGGCCCGCGCATCGTACCGCTACCGTTCGGCATACAAGGGTGAGGTGGTCGCGCTGTTCACCAACCTGGCCTACACCGAAATCCTCCCGGACCGGCAGCTGGACGCACAGATCGGCTACACCTTCCAGGACGGTTCGCCGCTGGCTGGGGTAGGGATCCTGCTGCAGGCCAACAACCTGCTCGATTCACCTTACCGCACGCGGTTGGGTCTCGATACTGGCGGCACCCGCACCAAGGATGGCACCGCGCTGCTGGAAACGTACGAAAAGTACGGACGGCAGTGGATGCTGGGGGTGAGCTACCACTTCTGATCGGGTCGCACCGATCGTGATGCCGGTTGGGGATGGGCGGCGGGCTTGCAGCGCTTGCAATCCTGCCTCCCGTGAGGGCCCCGACCGGCATCGCCCATTTCCGGACATCACGCGCGTTGCCGACTGAAGCTCGCGTACCAGACCGAAGAGAGTCCCTTGCCCTTCAACCGACGCAGCCTTGCCGCCCTGATCGCCCCGACCCTGCTGGCGGGTTGCGCCGCACCGCAGGCGGCACTGGCGCCCGCCGCGCCGCTCGCGGCGGCAGAGGGCTACAACGCCGAAGAATCCGCGATCATCTCCGCCTGGCGTACGCGCGCAGCGGCCAAGGCCGATCCGGTGATCGAGGCGCGCATCCGCACGATCCTTTCCGGCATGACGCTGGAACAGAAAATCGGGCAGATGACCCAGCCGAGCATCCTTTCGGCTACGCCTGACGATGTGCGGCGTTATTATATCGGCTCCGTGCTCAACGGCGGCGGGGCATGGCCGGGCATGAACAAGCATGCCAGCGTGACCGACTGGGCCAAGCTGGCCGACGACTATGCCAAGGCCGCGCTCGCCACCGATATGCAGCAGCCGGTGCCGCTGATCTGGGGGATCGACGCGGTTCACGGCAACAACAACGTCCACGGCACAACCATCTTCCCGCACAACATCGGGCTGGGCGCAGCGCACGATCCCGGCCTGATCGAGCGGATCGGCCGGGCGACCGCGCGGCAGGTCCGCGCGACCGGCATCAACTGGGCTTTCGCGCCGACGCTCGCCGTGGTGCAGAACCAGCGCTGGGGCCGCAGTTACGAGAGTTATTCGAGCGACCCCGCCGAAGTCGCCCGCGATGGCGAGGCGCTGGTGCGCGGCTTGCAGGGCAGCCTGACCGGCGACGGTGACGTGATTGCTTCGGCCAAGCATTTCGTCGGTGATGGTGGCACTTGGCGGGGCGTCGACCAGGGTGAGAACCGGTCGAGCGCCGAAACGCTCGCGACGCTGCACGGGGTGGGATACTACACCACGCTCGACGCCGGGGTGCAGACCGTGATGGTCTCCTACAATTCCTGGGCGCGCGACGGAGCCTCACCGCAGGGCAAGATGCACGGCAACCGTGCGCTGGTTACCGGTGTGCTCAAGCAGCGGCTGAACTTCGATGGGCTGGTCGTTTCGGACTGGAACGCGATCGAGCAGGTCGCCGGCTGCGAACGCGATCATTGCCCGGCGGCGATCAATGCCGGGGTCGATCTGTTCATGGTGCCCGATGACTGGAAAAGCTTCATCACGCGCACCGTTGCGGATGTGCGCGAAGGCCGGGTGCCGATGGCGCGGATCGACGATGCGGTCAGCCGCATTCTGCGGGTGAAACTGCGCATGGGCCTGTTTGCCCGGCCGACAGCCGCAGGCCGCTTCACCGGTGACGCTGCGGCGCTCACCGACCGCGCGCTGGCGCAGGAAGCGGTGCGCAAGTCTGCGGTGCTGCTCAAGAACGATGCTGGTGCCTTGCCGCTCTCACCGGGCAAGCGGTTACTGGTGGTGGGTGCCTCGGCGGCCAATTTCGCCAACCAGACCGGCGGCTGGTCCGTCACCTGGCAGGGCGAGGACGTTAACAACGCCGATTTTTCGACCGGCGAGACGCTGCTGGACGGGCTGCGCCGCGTCTACGGTGCAGACAAGGTGACCTTCTCGCCCGATGGCAGCCTGGCCGCTTCCGGCAAGTTTGACGCGGTGATCGCCGTGCTGGGCGAGCGGCCCTACGCCGAGATGAAGGGCGATGTGCGCTGGCCCGCGCCGCTGGCCCACGCCGCGCTCTATCCCGATCAGGCGGCCTTGCTGCAGCGCATGGCCGGGCAGGGCGTGCCGGTCGTCACCGTGCTCTATTCGGGCCGCACCACCTATGCGACCGACCTGATCAACGCTTCCCAAGCCTTCGTTGCCGCCTCCCTCCCTGGCAGCGAAGCGGGGACTCTGGCGGACCTGTTCGCGGGCCGCCAGAGCCTCGATTTCAGCGGGCATCTGTCCTTCGCCTGGCCGAACACGCCGTGTCCCTCGGGCGGCTATCCCGCTGGCGAGCAGCTCTTCCCCCGCCTCTACGGTCTGTCCTATGCACACGCGCACGCGACCGGACGCCTCGTGGAGGCGGCAGCCGTCAACACCTGCCCTTGATGGCGCGGGCGGGAACGGGCAGCTAGGCAAGCGGGAGGGATTGAGGCCATGAAGCAGATCCGGCGCATTCTTATCGCTGGCGGCGGTTCGTCGGGCTGGATGACGGCCGCCTTGCTCGCGCGGCTGTTCCAGGGGCTTTACGAGGTCGTGCTGGTCGAAAGCGAGGCCATCGGCACCATTGGCGTTGGCGAAGCGACGATTCCCGCGATCAAGAAATACAACGACCTGCTGGGGCTGGACGAGAACGAGTTCATGGCGCGCACCCAGGCCAGCTTCAAGATGGGCATCCAGTTCGTTGACTGGTGGCGCAAGGGCCAGAGCTATATCCATGGCTTCGGGGTGATCGGGCAGGACTGGGAATGGCTGCGCATGCACCATTACTGGCTGAAGGCGCACCAGCAGGGCCGCGCCGACGATTTCGCCGCCTATTCGATCAACACCGCCGCCGCGCTGGAAAACAAGTTTGTTCGTGCGCAGCCCGAAATGGGCGACAGTCCGCTGGGCCATATTGCCCATGCCTTCCAGTTTGACGCGGCCCTGTTTGCCCGCTTCCTGTCCGGCTACGCGCAGGATCGCGGCGTGCGGCGGCGCGAAGGCAAGATCGTCGATGTGACGCTGCGCGCCGAAGACGGCTTCATCGACAGCGTGACCATGGACGATGGCGAGGTGATCGCGGCCGACCTGTTCATCGATTGCTCCGGCTTTCGCGGGCTGTTCATCAATCAGGCGCTCAAGGTGGGGTTTGATGACTGGTCGCACTGGCTGCCCTGCGACCGGGCGATTGCCGTGCCGTGCGAACGCTCGGCGAATTTCACGCCCTACACCCGCTCCACCGCGCACGATGCCGGGTGGCAATGGCGTATCCCGCTGCAGCACCGCACCGGCAACGGCCATGTCTATGCCAGCCAGTTCATCGACGATGCCGAGGCCGAGCGAGTGCTGTTGGCCAATCTCGACGGCGCACAGCGCGCCGATCCGTTCCGGGTGGAATTCAAGGCGGGCAAGCGGCGGGAACTGTGGCACAAGAACTGCGTCGCCATCGGCCTCGCCGGCGGTTTTCTCGAACCGCTCGAATCGACCAGCCTGCATCTCGTCCAGGCAGGCATCATCCGCATGGTGCGGTTGCTGCCCGACGCCGGCTTCGATGCGGCGACGATTGCGGAATTCAATCGCCAGACCGACTTCGAGTTCGAACGGATCCGCGATTTCATCATCCTGCACTACAAGGCGACCGAACGCAGCGACACGCCGTTCTGGGACTATTGCCGGACGATGGAAGTCCCCGCCACCCTGCAGCGCAAGATGGACCTGTGGATGGCGAATGGCCGCATCTTCCGTGAGGATGAGGAACTGTTTGCCGAGGAAAGCTGGATTCAGGTGTTCCTGGGGCAGGGCATGGTGCCGCGCGGCTATGATCCGCTCGTCGACATCAAGAGCGACGCGCAGCTTTCGCAATATCTGGGCAATATCGCTTCGGTGATCGGCAAATGCGTCAAGGTCATGCCCAGCCACGCGGACTACATCGCCAAGACCTGTCCCGCCGAAGCATGAATCGGCTGACGCGCTGGCGCGCGATCCTTGCGATGATCGGTCTGGCACTGATCGCGCCTCAGCCCGCGCAGGCGGGCAGCGGGCGCGTGGCGGCCTGGTATTCGAGTGCCGATGCCACCCGCAAGCTGGAGCGCGGCGCTGACCTCCCTTTGGCGCGCGCGAGCGGCGCATCGGCGGACAGCATCGTCGTCGAACCGGGTCGGCGCTTTCAGAAGATCGTCGGCTTCGGCGCGGCAATGACCGACGCCTCGGCCGAGCTGTTCCAGTCGCGGCTTTCGCGCCCGCAGCGCGACCGGCTGTTTGCCGACCTGTTCGGGCGGCAGGGCATCGCCCTGTCATTCCTGCGCGTGCCGATCGGCGCTTCGGATTTCTCATCCCGCCACTACAGCTTCGACGATATGCCGCCCGGCCAGCGCGATCCCGCCCTGGCGCACTATTCCATGGCGCAGGCGGAGGCTGGACAGCTTCCCGCGCTGGCGGCGGCCAAGCGGATCAACCCGCGCCTGACGCTGATGGCCAGCCCGTGGAGCGCGCCGGGCTGGATGAAAAGCAGTGACAGCCTGATCAAGGGGCGGCTGCGTCCGTCCGACTATCCCGCCTTCGCCGCCTATCTTTCGCGCTACCTGCGGGAAATGCGGCAGCACGGCCTGCCGGTCGGCTGGCTGTCGATCCAGAACGAGCCGCATTTCGAGCCTGCCGACTATCCCGGCATGCGCGTGGACCCGCGCGAGCGGGCGGCCTTCATCGGCGGCTATCTCGGCCCCATGCTGGCCCGGCAGCGCGCGGGTACGCGCATTCTCGATTGGGATCACAACTGGGACCAGCCCGAAAGCCCGCTTGCCGTGCTGGCCAGCCCGCAGGCGGGGCGCTACGTCGCGGGGGTGGCCTGGCACTGCTATGCCGGAGACGTCGGCGCGATGGAGCAGGTCCGCGCCGCTCGCCCTGACAAGGACGTGTTCTTCACCGAATGTTCGGGCGGGGACTGGGCACCCGACTGGGGCGGCACGCTCGGCTGGATGACCGACAAGCTGCTGATTGCCGCCAGCCGGGCCGGTTCGCGCGGCACGCTGCTGTGGAACCTCGCGCTTGACGAGCAGCATGGACCGCATCTGGGCGGTTGCGGCAATTGCCGGGCGGTGGTGACCATCGACAGCCGCAGCGGCGCGGTGACGCGCAATGTCGAATACTATGTGCTCGGCCACGCCAGCCGGTTCGTCCGTCCCGGCGCGCGCCGTCTGGCAAGCAGCGATGGCGGGCCGGTGGCGCAGGTCGCCTTCCGCAACCCCGACGGTACGCTGGTGCTGATCGCGCACAATGGCGGCAAGGCAGCGGCAACGGCCACTGTGCGCAGCGGCCGCAAGGCGTTCCGCCTGACGCTGCCCCCTGGCGAGGTTGGCACTTTCGTCTGGCACGAGTAGACACGGCGGGTGGACCGCCTGCGCCAGCTTGGCCTGTCCGGGGCTTTCGTCTCGGTCACGACGCTGTTTTTCGTCTGGGGGTTCATCAGTTCGAACAACGATCCCCTGATCGTCGCGCTGCGGGCGGTGTTCCAGCTCAGCTATACCGAAGGCCTGCTGACCCAGCTGGTGTTCTTCCTGGCCTATGGCC
The DNA here is from genome assembly GCA_028869175.1 of Sphingomonadales bacterium. Lineage (GTDB taxonomy): Bacteria > Pseudomonadota > Alphaproteobacteria > Sphingomonadales > Sphingomonadaceae > Novosphingobium. Next base: position 535 of record JAGWTB010000064.1, on the reverse strand, counting down.
TGGTTTCGCTGCCGGCGGCATCGCTCGGCAATCGGCTCGGGCCGGTCAACACCATCGCGCTGGCTCTCGGCACGATGATCGCCGGTTGCCTGCTCGTGCGGTTCTCCACGCGGTTTGACGGCTTTGTGCCGATCCTGGCTGCCCTGTTCGTGCTGGCTGTCGGCATTACGACCCTGCAGGTTTCCGCCAATCCGCTGGTCGCCGCGCTCGGGCCGCAGCGGACGAGCCACTTCCGGCTGAGTCTGGCCCAGACGTTCAACTCGCTCGGCGTGGTTGTCGGCGTGCAGTATGGCTCGAAGATCATGCTGGGGGACCGGGTGATCGCCACCGGCAAGGGGGCCATTACCGACCCCGGCCAGCGGCTGGAGGCACTGGGGGCGATCAATCACGTCTTCTCGATCATGGCGGCGATGCTGGCGGTGCTGGCCGTGTTCGTGCTGTTGCAGCGGCACCGGATCGCGGCAGCAGCAGCAGCCATCGGACCGATGCCCGAAGCCTCGGTACTCGATGCGCTGCGCTCGCGCTGGGCGATATG
>JAGWTB010000063.1 GCA_028869175.1 Sphingomonadales bacterium | reverse complement strand
CATAGACACGCCCCACCCCCGGCCCCTCCCCTGAAGGGGAGGGGGGATTCGTTCCAATCGCGTATTGAGAACTACCCCTCGGGCAGCCACTTCGAATTGATCATTCGGGTGGTCGACCAGCCGCCGTCGATCGGCAGGACCTGACCATTGATGAACTCTCCCTTGTCAGAGCACAGGAAGGCAACGGCATTGGCCACGTCATCCGGTACGCAATCACGGTAGAACGGGGTGAGGCCCTGGTTGATCCGCTGGAACGATGGATAGTCCCATGCCGCCTCGGTCATCGGGGTGCGTACCACGGTGGGGGCTACCACGTTTGATCGGATGCCCTGCTCGCCATATTGCGCCGCCATGGTCTGGGTCAGCCCGGTCAGCCCGGACTTGACCGCGCAGTAAATGCCGCCGTCCAGACCGCCCATGATGCCGAAGGTCGATCCGATGGTCACGATGGCGCAGCCGCGCCCCATGTGCGGCAGCACTTCCCGGCACAGCCGGAACGGTGCGCGCAGCGAGATGGCGATGACTTCGTCGAGCACCTGATCGGTGGTCAGGTGAACCGGTGCCCAACTGCCCGAACCGGCATTGTTGACCAGATAGTTGACCCGCCCGAATGTCTCCAGCGTGTGGCTGACGATCTTCGCCGGAGCATCCTCCGCCGTCACGTCAGCCAAGACATAGCTGAATCGCATCGTATCACCCAGGCCTTCGGCCAGCGCCTTCAGCTTCGCTTCGTCGCGCCCGGTGCCGACCACCGCGACGCCCTGTTCACCCAGCTTGCGCACGATGGCTTCGCCGATGCCCCCGGCTGCCCCGGTGACGATGGCAACTTCACTTGTGGTCACGCTGAATTCTCCCTTTAGCCGCGCTGGTTGCCCGAACGCTCGGCAATGTCATTGGCGGCGACGTAACCGAAGGTCATGGCCGGGCCGATGGTACCGCCCGCCCCCGGATAACAATTGCCGAACGGATTGCCCGAGCAGTTGCCCGCCGCATAGAGTCCGGCGATAGGCTGGCCTTTCTGGTCCAGCACCCGCGCGCGGCCATCGCAGCGCAGCCCGCCCTTGGTCCCGAGATCGCCGTTGTTGATCGCCACGGCATAGAACGGTGCGGTATCGATCGGCCCAAGGTTGGGGTTGGGCTTCACCGTCGGATCACCGAAGAACTGGTCATAGATGTTACCGCCCCGGCCAAATTCCGGATCGACGCCGGTCACCGCATAGCCATTCATCTTGCGGACGGTTTCGCCCAGGGCATCGGCAGGCACATGGATCTTTTCCGCCAGTTCCGCGATGGTGCCGGCGCGGAACACATATTTGTCCCACCAGTCGCCCGGTACCCGGCGGTCCGGCGTGTGGACCGTGGGCATCAGGCCGCCAGCGCTGAACTTGGCACGGAACTTGGCGTCGAACACCAGCCAGCACGGCATGTTCGCCCCGGTCTTGATATGGTCCTGCACCATGGCCTGGCCGAAGCTGTCATAGCCAGTCGCCTCGTCGACAAAGCGCACGCCGTTGCGGTTGACGCAGACACTCCACGGCCGGCCGACGTCGAAGGCGGCCTGGTGGATTTCGTGGAAGTTGCTCGCCTTGGGCATGGGCAGGGTCATAGTGGGAATCCACCAGCCTTCCTCGGTATGCTCCACCGAAGCACCGATCTGCTCGGCAGCGATCAGCGCCTCGCCCCGGTTGCCGTCCTCAGGCGTGGAGGAATGGCGCGTAAGGCCCGGCACCGGATAGAACCGGTCGCGCAGTTCCTGATTCCATTCAAACCCGCCCGCCGCCAGCACGACCCCATGGCGCGCGGCGATGTGGTAGGGCTTGCCGAAGAAACTGACTTCGACCCCGGTTACCCGGCCTGCATCATCGATGCTCAGTCTTTCCAGCCGGGTGTTCATCCGCAGTTCCACCCCCCGGTCAAACACCTGCTTGTAGACCGCGCCCATCAGCGCCGCGCCCTGGGTAAAGCGGCGATCACGGTGCGAGACGCGGCGGGTGGAAAAGTCGGTCCAGTAGCGAGTGATCATCTTCGCCACGGTCATCCGCCAGCCCTTCTGCTGCATCATCAGCGAGAAGGTTTCGGTCAGGTCCATGGCGTAGCGGTTGAACAGCTTGAAGCGGTTGTATTGCTCGCGCATCAGCGGATAGCGCTGATCACCCAGTTGCCGCCCGTCAAAGGTGGGGCAGATCACCGAGCGATCAGCCCGCGCGCCGCCGGCTTCGGGGAAATAGTCCGGCCATGCAGCGGCGAAGACCGGAACGCCGGTATTCTTGAGGAACTGCAGCATTTTCGGCGCTTCATCGACATAGGCATGAAGCCGCTCGGGATTGACCGGGCCGCTGGTGACGTTGCCGAGGTATTCCAGCGTGGATTCGCGTGAATCGCCCTTGTCACCGTCAAGTCCGTGGTTGGGTATCCACATTACCCCGCCCGATGTTGCCGAAGTGCCGCCGAACTTGTGCGCCTTTTCAACGATCAGCACTTTCAACCCGTGCTCCGCCGCGCGCAGCGCCGCCATGGCCCCAGCCGCGCCGGAACCGATCACGACTACATCGAATGTCTCGCTGCCTTCCACCGGCCCAATCTCCCCCGGACGCCGCCCGGCGCCTTGTTGCGGGTTTATCGGCCCGCCACCGCCAGGGTGAAATGACCGGTGCGGCAGAGCAACTTGCTTCCGCGCGAGTTTCGCCGCAAGGCCCGATTGCGCGGCGGGCCGGGCCACTCCATGTCCACCATCAACAAACCTGCGGGGAGTATCGATGACCGAGAAGACGTTCGTTGCCGTGGCCAAGGTGGATGAGATCGCCCCCGGCGCGAAAAAGCTGGTGCAGGTGAATGGCACCGGCGTGCTGGTCTGCCACACCAAGGATCGCTTCTTTGCGGTGGAGAACCTGTGCTCACACGCGGAAGAACCGCTCGATTGCGGGCGGATGCGCGCGGGCTGGATCGCCTGCCCGGTCCACGGCGCGCGCTTCGATCTGGAAACCGGCGCGGCGATGAACCCGCCCGCCACCCAACCGATCCGCACTTTCGCAGTGCGCGTGACCGGCGACGACATCGAGGTTGCGGTTTGAGCCTACCGCGCTGGCTCTCGCTCAAGCCCGTCGTCCCGCACGACTGGGCCGATGTCACGCCAGACTGGATGACGCGGGCAATCGCCTCGCACCATCCCGACGCCGTGATTGACCGAGTGGACATCGTCATGCGCGACGATGGCACCAACCGCCGCGCCCGCTTTGCGCTGCACTATGCCAGCGGCACCGGCCCGGCACAGGTTTTCGTCAAGGCGCATGCCGCTGCGCACCGCATGGTCCACCTGCGCAACGGCAACCTGTTCAACGAGGCGCGGCTGTTCGCGCATGGTGACCGCATTCCCTGCGAGCACCCCGCAGTCTACCTGGCCGTGCCGGATTACCCCCGGCTCGATTTCCTGCTGGTGATGGAAGACATCACCCTGCGCGGCGGCGATCCGCGCGATGCCACTCGCCCGCTCACTCCGGCACAAGTGGCAAGCGGTCTGGAAGAACTCGCCAAAGTCCACCGCATCTTCTGGGGCCTCAGTGCCCGCTCGCATCGCGGGCTCGGCTGGGTAAAGCCCTGGGCCGTGTCGAAGGGCTGGACCATGGGGCTTGGCAAGCGCATCCCCATCGGGCTGGAACGCACAGCGGGCAAGCTGCCGGGCGGGATCGACGCACTTTCGGGCGATGCCGTGCTCGAATACTGGACGCGCTACGTACGCAGCCTGAGCCAGGGACCACACACGCTGCTGCATGGCGACGCCCATATCGGCAACTGCTATGTCCTACCGGGCGACAAGGTGGGCTGGCTTGATTGGCAGGTGGTCCGTCGGGGCAACTGGTCTCAGGATCTCGGCTATTTCCTGGTCGGTGCGCTGACCGAAGCTGACCGGCGGGCGCACGAACGCGAACTGGTCGAACATTATCGGCAAGCGCTGGATCTGGGCGCGAACACCCCGTCGCCGGAAGAGGTCTGGCACCGCTATCGCCTCTCGCCGGCCTACGGACTGGCCATCTGGCTTTCCACACTGGGCACTGATGGATGGCAGCGACACGAGATTTCGCTGGCGCTGGCGCAGCGCTACGCTGCGGCGATGGTCGATCTCGATACGGCCAATGCACTCGACGAAGCGGGCGTTTAGCCGCAAGACGATCACCCCGCGAAGCGCTCTGCCAGAGGCCCGAATGACCAGCGAAGCCCATCTCGAAACCCTGCGCGGCGAAGTGCGCGGCTGGCTCGATGTCCATGCGCCCAAGGGCTGGCGAAACGCACGCCAGAGCCATGAGCAGTTCGCCGCCGATCAGCGCGCCTGGTTCCTCAAGCTGGTGGAGGGCGGTTATGCCATTCCGCACTGGCCGGCCGAATGGCCGGGCGGCGGGCGGAGCCTGGCGGAACAGAAAGTCATCTACGAGGAACTGACCCGTGCCGACTGTCCGCGGCTGCTGCTGTCATTCGTCTCCACCTACCACGCCGCCGCTACCCTGCTCGAATGCGGTAGCGAGGCGCAGAAGGCGCGATATCTTCCCGCCATCCTCAAGGGGGAGACCTGGTGCCAGGGTTTTTCCGAGCCCAATGCCGGCTCCGACCTCGCCGCGCTCAAGGCACGGGCCGTGCGCAAGGGTGACGTCTATGTGGTGAGCGGCCAGAAAGTCTGGTCAACCATGGCGCAATACGCCGACAAGTGCCTGCTGCTGGTCCGTACCGGCGCCGACGGGCCGAAGCAGGCGGGTATTACCTTCCTGCTGATGGACATGAAGGCCAAGGGCGTCACCGTCCGCCCGATCCACCAGATCCAGGGCGACGAGGAATATTGCGAGGTGTTCCTCGACGATGTCGAAGTGCCGGTGGCAGACCGGGTGGGCGAGGAAGGAGCCGGCTGGGCCGTGGCGCAGGCAACGCTGTCTTCCGAGCGCGGCCTGACCCTGATGGAACTGTCCTACCGGATGCGCGGGGCGATGCACTACATCGCCAGCCTGATCCGCAAGAACGGCCTTGAGAACGATGCCGGGGTGCTGCGCGATTTCGGCCAGCTCGTCACCCGCGCCGATGCTGCCTGCGCCATCGCCGACCGGTTCCTTGCCAATCGCATCGCCGGGATCGAGCGGGTGGGCGACGCCTCGCTGGTCAAGAACACCTATTCACGGGTGCTGCGCGAATATTCCGCGCTGGGGCTGCGGCTGGGCCGGATGGATGAGCAATACCTTGCCCCCATCGTTTTCGGCGATCTCAACACTGGCAACTTCATGGCCGACTTCATGAACTCCTACGCCTGGACCATCGCCGGTGGCAGCGAGGAAGTGCAACGCAACATCATATCCGAGCGGATGCTGGGCATGCAGCGCGAACCGAAGGGGTGGGCGGCATGATGATCGAACTGTCCGAACTGCAGGACGCGGCGCAGAAGGCCTTCCCCGCCGACGGGCTGGTGCCTGACCGCGACGTCAGCTGGAAGCTCATTGCCGAGATGGGCTGGCTGATGATCGACCTGCCCGAGGCCGACGGCGGGCTGGGGCTGGGGCGCGATGCGCTGGCGACGATCCTGTTCGAACAGGGTCGCGTCCTCTCCACCGCCCCGCTGATCCCTGCCCTGCTCGCCTTGCAGGCAATCGTCGCCTCTCCGGACCTCGCCGGGCGCGAAGACTGGATCGGGCGAATTTGCGGCGGCGAATATGTCCCGCTCAACCTGCTGCCGGGAAGCGCCAGTGTTCAGGCAGACGGCACGCTGGCGGGCAGGATCACCGGGGTGTTCGAGGCGGACATGGCAAGCCACGTGCTGGCCGGCCTGCCGGGTCGCTACGTGCTGATCCCCAACGACGCACCGGGCGTGACCGTGACCGAACGGCCGCTGTGGGACCGCAGCCGCCGGCTGTTCGACATCGCGCTTGACGGGTTTCGCCCCGATCCGGCGCTGGTACTGGCCGAAGACGAAGCTGCGGCGCGCGTGCATGACCGGATTTCACCCGCCGCCATGGTGGCACTTGCCGCCGACAGCCTGGGCGGGGCCTCTGCCGCGCTCGATCTGACGGTGGAGTATCTCAAGACCCGGCGGCAATTTGATCGCCCGCTCGCGATGTTTCAGGCGCTCAAGCACCGCTGCGCCGATCTCAAGACGCACATCGCCTCGGCCGAGGCACTGCTGTGGTCGCGCTGCATCGATGACGCGGCCAGCAACATCGATCTCGGCGCGATGAAGGCCATGGCGACCGACACCTATTTCATGGTGGTGGAAGAGATGATCCAGCTCCACGGCGGCATCGGCCTGACCGAGGAACACCAGAGCCACCTCTTCCTCAAGCGCGCGCTGCTCAACATGCAGCTCTGCGGCAGCGCCGATAACTGGCGCGAGGCAGCGGGGCGGCAGGCGCTGGCGAAGTTCGCGGGCTAAGGCGGGCGGGCTATCCCCCCTCTGCTTCAGCGAAGGCTCTATGGCCCATCTACCCCGCCGGGCTGGCCGGAGCTTCCACCCCCAGCCTTGCCATGGCCAGCGCCTTCACATCGGCGGCCTTGATCTTCTCGTTGCCGGTCAGGGCGAAGCCTTCGTCGGTGAAGAACAGCACCTTTCGCGGGCACTTGAAGCTGGCAAGCTCGGCACGGCAGGCGGCGATGACCGCGCTTTCCGCCAGCTCCACGCCGTCAAGCGGAACCACGCAGGCCACCACCATTTCGCCGAGCAGGTCATCGGGCACGCCCACCGTCTGGCTGCGCTTCACCCCCGGCACGCGTGCGATCACCGCATCGACTTCCTCGGGCGAGACGTTGGCCCCACCGGTCTTGATCATGTCGGTCAGGCGGCCTTCCCAGAAGAAGCGTCCTGCCGCGTCCACTCGTCCGCCGTCGCCAGTGCAGTAGAACCCTTCGGCATCGAAGCAGTCTTCCGGAGCCTTGCCGAGATAGCCCGACATCAGCGTCGGTCCCTTGATGCACATCTCGCCGCGCTCGCCAAGCGGCACGGGCGCGCCGGTCAGCGGATCAACGATCTTGAGGACATTGCCCGGCAAAGGCCCGCCGAAGCTAGTGACATAGAAATCCGCCGGGGTGTCGGCAGTGAACGAGGTGCAGATCGTCATGGTTTCGGTCGTGCCGAACGACATCGGCACCCGCCACGCGGTGTCCACCGTCGGATGGGCCCAGAGGATGTCTCCACGCGGGACATATTTGACACTCGACAAGTCCGCGTCGCCCCACCGGGACGAGGCTTGCAACCGCACCCATTGATGCGGGCGACCATTGACAAAGGCTACCTTTTCGCGCGCGATCAGGTCGATGGCCTCATCGGCATCGAACCAGCGTTGCAGCACCACCGCCCCGCCGGTCGACAAGGCCGATCCCACCACCATCGAGACATTGCCCGACCAGAAGAACCCGTTGCCGGTCCATGATCGCACCGGTTCGCGCATGGCGAACACGCGCGGCCAGCGCCACCACTGGATGGCAAAAGCGCGCTGCGAATGGACGATGCCCTTGGGCAGGCTGGTGGTGCCGGACGAAAAGAAGATGCCGCCGGTGTCAGTCGGCGAAACGCTGTCCGCACGCGCGAGGACAAGCGCTTCGGGAACGGCATCGCCGTGCCGCAGGAAAGTGTCCCAAGGTTCGACCGCCCCGGCTGCCAACGACCCCAGCGCGACGAGCCGGTTGAGGAAAGGAAAGGTGTGCGACGCCAGTGCGCCGGGCTGGCCGCTGAGGATTGCCGGTTCGATCCCGGCAAGCATCGCGTGAAAGTCCTTCGTCAGCACTTGCGGTTCGAACAGCAGCACAGATGCCTGCGAAGCAGTCACCAGCCAGGCGAGTTCCGCCGGGGTCGAGAAAGTGCTGAGCGCCACCGGCACTCCGCCCGCCAGCGCCGTGCCAAACAGTGCGGCGAGGAACTCGGGACGGTTGGTCATCAGGATGCCTACCCGGCCATCCTTGCCCAGCCCGCAACCGACCAGCGCGCGGGCAACCTCCAGCGAACGGGCAAGCAATTCGTCATAGGACCATGACAACCGCTGGCCATTCTCGTGCATCACCAGCGCTTCGGCAGCCCCATAGCGTGCGGCGACTTCGCGCAGGTAGCCGCCGATGGTCTGCGCTCCCTGGCCGGGCTCCTCCAGCAGCGGGCTGCCAAAGGCGATCGAGAGTCCGCTGTCGGACACATGCATGCCGGGCGGAATGCCCATGGGTTTCCTCTCCAACGCGTTGCCGGACCTTGATGAAGGGCCCGTCTGCCAGCTTTGTAGCCCTCCCCCCGCGCCAACGGAACGGGCGCGGCACGCCAGTCACATCGCCGCGCCGCCCCAGACAAATCGTGATGGCGGTTGCGTGCGGGGCCGTGTCGCTGAATAGTCCGCCAAGCACATCGGAGAGAGAACACATGACCAATCGCGTTGCACGCGCCATCGGCGAAGCAGGGATCGATGCGATCCGCATAGGCGAGGAAGCGATTCCAGAGCCCGGCCCGGGCGAGGCGCTGGTCAGGTTGAAGGCGGCAACGCTGAACTTCCGCGATCACCTGTTTGCCGATGGCGTGCTCAAGGGCATGACCAGGCAGCCTGATTACGTGCCGCTGTCCTGCGGCGCAGGGGAAGTTGTCGCGATCGGCAACGATGTCACGCGGGTCAAGCCGGGGGACCGGGTGACGCCGATCTTCGCGCTGGGCTGGATCAGCGGGCCGCAGAACTCGATGCAGATGCTCGGTGGCACGGCGGACGGGGTTGCGCGGCAATTCGCTGTATTCCCGGCGGAAAGCCTGTGCCACCTGCCCGACGAACTCGGCGATCTTGAAGGCGCGACGCTGACCTGCGCCGGGCTGACCGCGTGGTCCGCACTCACCCAGTATCGCGCCACAGCAGAAGGGGACTGGGTGCTGGCCCACGGCACGGGCGGCGTCTCCATTGCCGCGCTGCAACTGGCCAAGGCCATGGGAGCCAGGGTGGCGATCACCTCATCCTCCGATGCCAAGCTTGCCCGCGCCGCCGCGCTGGGCGCGGACCTGACGATCAACTACCGCTCCACCCCAGACTGGGCTGGCGCGATCCGCAAGGCCCTTGGTGAACGCCCGCTGGCCAATGTGATCGACACGGTGGGCGTTGCCCAGTTTGACGACAACACCGCGCTGCTTGGCGAAGGCGGGCAGCTTTCCGCCATCGGCATGTTGGGCTCCGACTTCAGCTGGAACCGCCAGCAGGACGGCGTCAACCTCGCCCCCATTTCCGTTGGCAACCGCGACCAGCACGAGGCCATGACCGCCTTCATCGCGCACCACCGCATTCGCCCGGTAGTCGATGTCGTCTATGACCTTGACCGTCTGCAGGACGCCTACCGCCATCTATTGAGCGGCAAGTTCTTCGGGAAAGTGGGAGTAAACTTGCTGTAGGCAAAAGCACCTCCCCGCGAGCGCGGAGGGAATTCCCCTCAGAAGTCCTGGTTCTCCACCCCTGCCGCGTGCTTGGCGGCGATATAACCGAAGGTCATCGAGGGGCCGACGCTTGCTCCCGCGCCCGGATAGACCCCGCCCATGATCGAGGCGGTGGAGACGCCGCAAGCGTAGAGCCCGGGGATCGGCGCGCCGTCCGCCTTGACCACGCGGCCCTTGGCATCGATCAGCGCGCCGCCATAGGTGGAGACGTCGCCGGGGATGATGTCGATGGCGTAATAGGGCGCGCGGTCGATACGGGCGAGCGCCGGGTTCGGCCCGTGGAACGGATCGCCCAGCCATTTGTCATACTCGCGATTGCCGCGGCCGAAATCCTCGTCCACGCCTTTGTCGACAAAGCCGTTCCAGCGCTCCACCGTATCTTTGAGCTTGGCGGGATCGGCCCCGATCAGCCCGGCGAGTTCTTCCAGCGTCTGCGCGACCTTGAGGTAGCCCGTCTCGACCAGCTTCTGCGGCTTTTCCGCCTTGCCGACCCAGAGGTTCAGCACCTTGTAATTCTCGGCATAGCGCTGGTCGAACACGGCCCAGCTCGGCACTGCTCCGACGGTGCGGTTGCGTTCCAGCATGCGCTGGCAATAGAGTTCGTAGGAACCGCCTTCGTTGAGATAGCGCTGCCCGTTCTGGTCGACGAGGATCGCGCCGGGCTTGCCGGTGATGCCCTGCCCGCCGGGCTTGACGTAGTCGGTATCGAAACCGGGTGCGTAACTGGTCTGATAGCCGACCATCTGGTCCATCTGCGCCAGCACGCCGCCAACCTTTTCGATCTCGGGAAACAGGTCGCCGGTATCCCCTTCGGGCGTGTTGGACCATGCCGCCTTGGTGCCCGGCATGTACTTGTCGCGCATCGCCTGATTCTGGGCAAAGCCGCCCGCATTGACCAGCACGCCCAGGTTGGCACCGATGCGCTTCGTCTGGCCACCGACTTCCAACACCACGCCGATGACCTTGCCATCCTCAAGGATGAACTCCTTCACCGGGGTTTCTGTGCGCACTTCCACGCCTGCTGCCAGCGCCGCCTTGAGCATGCGCCCCTGCAGTGCCGCGCCAGCGGTGGTCCAGCTTTTGCCGGTAAGCTTGCCCAGCACCACGCGCGCCGCGATCCTGGCGAACTTGCCCTTGATCGACCAGCTCTTGTGCATGAAGTTGGTCACCTTCATGCCGTCGTCCAGCTTGGCGGGGAACGGTGCGAAGCCAGGGCGGATTTTCTTGCTCCATGCCCCCAATTCATTGAGGTCAAAGAACTTTGCCGTCACGCAGCGGCTGGTTTTGCAGCCACCGGGCAGCTCGTCGTAATAGTCGGGCCAATAGGTCGCGGCGCGCTCCAGCTGCACACCCTGCCCGATGATGAATTCCAGCATCTTCGGCGCTTCGTTGACATAGGCCAGCCGTTTTTCGTGGCTGGTGCCGGGCGCATCGCTGCCGTCGTCACACACCGCATCGAGGTAGGTGATCGCCTTTTCGGCGCTTTCGTCCGGCTCATCCGCCCGGATGAAGCGATTGTTCGGGATCCACATCACCCCGCCCGACTTCGCCGTCGTGCCGCCGACGAACTGCGTCTTTTCCAGCACCAGCGCGGTCTTGCCCGCCTTGCGCATGACCATGGCGGAAGACATCGACCCGGCACCGCTGCCGACCACCACCCAGTCAAACGTCTCGTCGAATTGAGCCACGGTGCCTCTCCCTTGCCATCGCGCAAATTTGTCCTGTTGTTCAGCAAGCCCGCGCGCATTGCAAGCAGGCTTGGCAGGGGTGAGCGACCCGTTCCGCCATATCGCACGGGCGTGAAGCGAGCCCCCTTGCACTGGCCCGAGCCACCCCGCAAAAGGCCAGCAACTGCCGCTCTCCGGAAAGCGACCCGCCATGCGTGACCTGCCCACTTTCAACACCATCCTGCTGGAACGCAAAGGCCGGTTGCTGCGTCTGACATTCAATCGCCCCGACGCATTGAATGCGATCAACCGCGAACTGCACGACGAATTGCCCGATGCGCTGTGGTTCGCGCAGGGCGATCCGGATTCGGACGTGCTGCTGATTACCGGAGCCGGCCGCGCCTTTTCGGCGGGCGGCGATCTCGATCATATCGCTCACAATGCCGCCAACCCGCACCTGTTCGACCATGAAGCCCGGCAGGCGAAGCGGATCGTCAATACCCTGCTCGACATCGACAAGCCGGTGATCTGCCGAATGAACGGCCACGCCGTTGGCCTCGGTGCATCGATCGCCCTGCTCTGCGACATCGTCTTCGCCGCAGAACGCGCGAAAATCGGCGATCCGCATGTCGGCATTGGACTGGTGGCCGGAGATGGCGGCGCAGTGATCTGGGCGCAGCGCATCGGCCTGGCCCGTGCCAAGGAATACCTGCTGACCGGCGACCTGCTGACCGCGAGCAAGGCGGCGGAGATCGGTCTGGTCAATCACTGCCTGCCGCTGGACGAACTGGACAATGCGGTAGATGCCTTCTGCGACCGGTTGCTCGCCGGAGCCATGGGCGCGATCCGGGCGACCAAGGTGCTCACCAACCTGGAAATCAAACGGCTCGCCAATGCGGTGATGGATGCCGGCATCGCCTATGAATCGGTCAGCGTGCGCAGCGCCGATCACCGCGAAGGCATCGCCGCGCTGCGCGAGAAGCGCAAGCCGGTGTTCGGACAGGGGTAGCGCGAACTTCGCCGCCCCCCATCGACTTGCGACGGGGGGATCTTGGTAACGGAGAGCCTAGCCGCCCACCCGCTCGCCGAATTCCTCGAAGATTACAGTATAGGCATCGGCGTTGTTAGCCGCATCACTGCTGGTCAGCGCGCCGCTTTGCGCAGCCTGGCCGAATGCACCCAGCGTGGCACCGAGATTGTCAGTCTCGATATCATAGACGGCAAGGTACTTGCGGCCGAACGGGTCCTGCAGGGCTGCAGCCGAGCGATAGCGCTGCGCGCCCTTGATCCCCGGCAATGCGCAGACCTGCGGCAGGTGGACGTTCTGGTACCAGTCGTTGAATTCATCCTCGCGCCCTTCGACCGGATTGGTCAGCGCGATCATCTTGTAGCGGGGCATTTTTCTCTCCGACAGGTGGCTGTTGCTGCACGGTTGTGGGGGAATTACCAGCCGCTGTGCAAGTCCCGGTTGTCCGCCCCCGCGCTGACAATCTTGCAAGAGTATTACTGCAGCAATTCGCTCACTTCGCCAAAGGCCGCGAAGTCCACCGATATGTGCCGGTCGCCCTGCCCCTCGGTGCCGCGAAATTCGCGCGGGTTCACCTTGAACACGCGCTTGAACATCCGGCTGAAATGCGCCGGGCTCTTGAAGCCGACACCATAGGCGATCTCGCTGATCGAGATGTCGCGCGGGTCGGATGCGGAAAGCCACGACCGCGCCTTTTCCAGCCGCTGCTCCCACACCAGCCCGGAAAACGACGTGCCCTTGAGCCGCAGCAGGAACGAAAGATAGCGCGGGCTGATACGGCAGCCCTTGGCCACCATTGCGGTGGACAGTTGCGGGTCTGACAAGTGGACTTCGATGAAGCGCAGCACGTCTTCCAGCCTGCGGTCGGCGATGGTCTGGCGCACAGGCGCATTTTCGGCATCGGCGCGCACCGCGTTGCCGATGATCGCCAGCGCCGTATCGACCAATGCCCGCGCCGATTCCGGCGCGAGCGAGCCTTCGTCCTCGAACACGTCGGTCAGGATATTCTCGGCAATCGCCAGTTCGGGGCGCTCTACCGGCATGAACAGCCCGGTACTGAAATCGCCGGGAATGTGTGCCCGCAGGATGTGGGTGGGCACGGTTACGTGCAACACTTCGTGCACGGAATCGTCATCGACCTGGCATTCGATCAGGAAGGGCGCCATCGACCGGGTGATGGCAAAGTCGCCCGGATTGGCCACCTTGTTGCCGCACTGGTTGGAGAATGCGAGCCGACCATGCTTGACGAACCACAAGACCGAAAGATCGGTCGCGTCCTCGCGGATGTGCTGGCGGGTGCGGCGGAAGAATGACTTGGTGATCGAGCGCAGCCTGATGATCGAGATCGGCCCGACCGCCTTGCGTTCCGCCCTCACGTCGATGGCGGAGCCTTCCTCGATCCAGTAATCGCCGCTGTAGTATTCCTGCTCGCGCTCGCCGCGAAAGCGGTTTTGGCATTCCCGGAAATTGCGGCGATCGAAGGAGAACAGCATCTCCGCCATGGGGCGATCCTCTGGTTGGTGGCCGGCCTGCGGGCCGGTTCTCGGTCAGCTGAGACTACCGGACTAGGCAATCCCCGCCATGCAGCGCGCGCGGCTTGATGAGCATTTCGCGCAACACCGCCTCAGCCTAGCCGTCCCTTCTTCGACAGGCGCCATTCGGGCGGATAGTTGAGGTCGTTGTTTTTCACCACCTTGCCGATGCCTTGCTGGAAGGTGCTGTCCTTGCCAAGGTTGACGTCCGCCTCGCCGTCGTCCTTCATCAGCGGCAACATGCCTTCGAGCCAGCCGGTGAGCAGGCTGCCGAAATACTCGCCGCGATACTGCTTGTAGGCCTCTATAAAGGTCTTTTGCGCCACAACCACGTCGGTCGGGCGGGTGATCGAGCAGGCGTGGGCATATTTTGCGGTTTCGGCCTCCAGAGCGCCACGCGGCACCACCGAGTTGACGAAGTTGCTGCCCAGCATTTCCTGCGCGGTGAACGGGCGTCCGGTGAACAGCATTTCCGAAAACCGCCGCAGGCCGACCATCTCCAGCCACTGCCACATGCGCGGCCCCCAACCGGCGTAGCGAAACGATGGGTGGCCAAACAGCGCATCGTCAGACGCGACGATCAGGTCGGCATCGGCGCATTGATAGAAGTGCCAGCCATAGCAATAGCCCTTCGCCTCGATAATGCTGATCTTCTTGAATTCCTGCAGCGGCCGGTTGCCCGATCGCGCCTTGGCATAATAGTCGGTCAGCCCGTGGAGATAGCGAAAGCTGCCCGGGGGCGGGTACTTCACGTCGGGATCGTCGATCTCCATATCAACCAGGAAGCCGTCGCCCGGCTTGGGGTTGAGATAGAGATCGCCGTGCTCGTCCAGATCCCCGCCCGATCCAAGATTTTCGCCCTCGCCGCGGATGACCAGCACCTTCACGTCATCGTCGATGTTGGCCTTGTGAACCAGCTCGCCGAATCGCGCACGCATGCCGATTGTCGCGGTGTTGTGCTTGTCGATCCGGCTGAACGTGATCGTGGCGATCTTCGTTGCCTTGTCCTTGCTGTAGAGAACCTGGCTCTCGGCCTCCTTCTTCAGGTCGGCTATGGTCACCATCTCCACTCTCCCGCTGTGTGCTTTGATCTACGGACTGCCACAAGCCACGGTGGCACGTATGGGCAGATGGCGCAGCCATTTCGATAGAGCACGCGATCACGCTGGCAGCCGGTGCCAGGCAGTGTTAGCCTGGCCCAAACCTGCGCACCGGATCGGATCGGGCATCATGGGACGAGAAACCTTTTTCAGCCTGGACGGGCCGCTAGATCTTGCGCCAGCGGGCGGGCAGTGCCGCGCGGCGAACTTTTCCGGGCTGGCCGATGTGGCGCGGCAGCTGGGCCGCGATCCGCGTGGCATCGTCGAGCGGCACGGACTGGAAGCGCGGGTACTCACCGATCCCGAAAGCCTCGTCGCGCCGCAGCAGGTGGCGGACGTGCTGGAATATTGCAGCGCACTGTTTGACGATCCGCTGTTCGGACTGCATCTCTCCTCACTGCAAGACCCCGAGGTTTTTGGTTGTGTTACAGCGCTTTGCCGCGCAGCACCGACCATGCGCGCCGGCATTCGCTGCCTGATCGAGTTTCTCCCGGTGATCCACGCGCCCGACGTCGAACTGGTGCTGATCGAAGGGCGCGAGACGGCGGAACTGACCTGGCTGGTGAACACCGATCTAGGAGTCAACGATCAGGCCAACTACCAGGCGGTGATGCTCAATCTCAAATTGCTGCAGGCAATGGGTGGGCCGAACTTCAAACTGTCATGGGTGAGCCTGACCACCGAGACCCGTCCCGCCGACATCCCCGAGATCGAGCACCTGCTCGGGTGCAAGGTGACAAGCCGCGCAACGCGCAATTCGGTGGCCTTTCCGGTGCAGGCGCTGGAAGCGGCTGTACCCAGCGCCAACCGCATGCTGTTCCGCCTGCTCGGTGGCTATCTGGAGCAAGTCAAGAATGCCCAGAGCCACGCGGCGGTGGACCGGGTAGACAACTACATTCGCGGCTCACTCGCCTCGGGTGCCTGCACAATCGAACGCTGCGCAGAGCGGCTCGGCATGTCGGTACGCACCCTGC
>JAGWTB010000062.1 GCA_028869175.1 Sphingomonadales bacterium | reverse complement strand
GGTGGAGAACATGGTCTATGCCAGTTCCTCCTCGGTCTATGGCGGCAACACCAAGCTGCCCTTCGCGGTGGAAGACCGGGTGGACCAGCCGATCAGCCTCTATGCCGCCACCAAGAAGGCGGACGAACTGATGAGCGAAACCTACGCCCATCTCTATCGCCTGCCGCTGACCGGACTGCGCTTCTTCACCGTCTACGGACCCTGGGGCCGGCCCGACATGATGATGTGGATCTTCACCAGCAAGATCATGGCGGGCGAACCGATCCCCGTGTTCAACCACGGCGACATGTGGCGCGATTTCACTTATATCGATGACATCATCACCGGCGTCGTCGCCAGCCTTGATAATCCCGCGCCGGATGACGGGCTGGAAAAGGCGGGCGGCAGCACCAAGCCGCACCGGCTCTACAACATCGGCAACCACAAGTCCGAACACCTGATGAAGGTGGTGGAGATTCTCGAGGAGCAATGCGGGCGCAAGGCACAGATCGATTTCCAGCCGATCCAGCCGGGCGACGTGCGCCAGTCCTTCGCCGACATCGCCGCGATCCAGCGCGATCTCGGCTTCCAGCCGACCACCAGCATCGATGTGGGTGTTCCCCGCTTCGTGCAATGGTACAAGACCTACCACGGGCTCTGACGCAGCAGGCCAGCCATGCTTGAGGGAGCAACAGCAACGTGACTACCGAAAATGGGGCAGCGAAACGCTTTCGCGTGATCGCGCGTGACAACCACGGCGACATCTTCGCCTTCGAATCGGACAACCGCGAACGCGCGGAACGCAAACTGCGCCAGCTCAGGAACCGCCCCGAACTGCACGACGTACAGATGGAGCGCCAACGCTGGCTGTGAGGGTGGCTACTCATCCACACCAACTGCCCCGACATGGCTTGTCGAAGCCCGCGCTCCGCGTCATCACCCCGCCATGGCGATTCTCAGCGACAAATGGATCCGCGAACAGGCGCAGTCCCACGGGATGATCGAGCCGTTCGTCGAGCGGCAGCAGCGCGATGCGTGTATTTCCTACGGGCTTTCCTCCTACGGCTATGACGCGCGGGTGGCGGACGAGTTCAAGATATTCACCAACGTCAATTCATCGGTGGTCGATCCCAAGGACTTCGATCCCGACAGTTTCGTTGACCGCAAGACCGACGTCTGCGTGATCCCGCCCAATTCCTTCGCGCTGGCCCGCACGGTCGAGTATTTCCGCGTCCCGCGCGATGTGCTGGTGATCTGTCTGGGCAAGAGCACCTATGCCCGCTGCGGCATCATCGTCAACGTCACCCCGCTCGAACCGGGCTGGGAAGGGCATGTGACGCTGGAATTCTCCAACACCACGCCCCTGCCGGCCAGGATATATGCCAACGAAGGCGCGTGCCAGTTCCTGTTCCTGCAGGGCAACGAACCGTGCGAAACCAGCTATGCCGACCGCGCGGGGAAATACATGGGCCAGCGCGGGGTGACGCTGCCGAAGTTGTAGGGCGCATCTTTCCCCCTCCTCTTCAGGGGAGGGGCAGCGAGACTTGGCAGCTTGCTGCCTATGTCGCAGCGGGGTGGGGGAGAGCCGCCGGGTGCGGCGTCAGGCCCGGCGGAGAGACCCCACCCCAACCCCTCCTCTTCAGGGGAGGGGCTTGATCGAGCACCGTCCTGCCCGGGCGAGGACCATGGGAGAATCCGCATGACCAAGGCCGACCGTCCTTTCGACCTCGTGATCTATGGTGCCACCGGCTTTACCGGGCGGCTGGTCGCCGAATACCTCGCGTCGCACTACAACGGCAGCGGGCCGCGCTGGGCCATGGCGGGGCGCAGCGCGGACAAGCTGGCGGAGGTCCGAGACCTCGTCGGCGCGCCGGCGGACACCCCGTTGATCGTCTCCGACGCCGCCGATCCGGCCAGCCTTGCCGCCATGGCCGGGCAGACGCGGGTGGTGCTGACCACGGTGGGGCCATACCAGCTTTACGGCGAGCCGCTGGTCAGGGCCTGCATCGCGGCGGGCACCGACTATGCCGACCTCTGCGGCGAGCCGCTGTGGATGCGGCGGATGATCGATGGCTACGGTGATGCCGCGGCGGCATCGGGCGCGCGGATATGCTTCTCCTCGGGCTTCGATTCGATCCCCTTCGACCTCGGCGTGGTCATGCTGCAGCAGGCCTGCCAGGAGCGGTTCGGGCAATACGCGCCGCGCGTGCGCGGCCGGGTGCGCGGCATGAAGGGAACCTTCTCGGGCGGCACGGCGGCCAGTTTCCATGAAACGATGGCGGCGCTGGGCCGGGACCGTTCGCTGATAGCGCTGCTGACCGATCCCTTCGCGCTGGTGCCGGGCTTTGCCGGTCCGCCGCAGCCGCGCGGCGATGCGGTGATCTATGACGATGCTTGCGGCAGCTGGGCGACACCTTTCGTCATGGCCTCGATCAACACCAAGAACGTCCATCGCACCCATGCCCTGCTCGGCCATCCGTGGGGCGCGGATTTCACCTATGACGAAATGGTCCTGACCGGTCCGGGGGACAAGGGCGAGGCTCTGGCCCGCGCCATGGCCGCCACCCCGATGATCGGCGGGCCGAACGATCCCAAGCCCGGCGAGGGGCCATCGCAGGCAGAGCGCGACAGCGGCTACTACGATGTGCTGATGCTGGGCGAACTGCCCGACGGCCGGTCGCTGCGCTATGGCATCAAGGGTCGCTACGATCCGGGCTACGGCTCCACCAGCCGCATGATCGCCGAGACGGGGCTGGCGCTCTTGTCCTGCACCGCGCCGGGAGGCATCGGTACGCCCGGCGCGCTGCTCGGCCCGGCACTGGTGGAACGGCTGCGCGAACACGCGGAAATTGCGTTCGCGGTGGAGGCTTGACGGGATGAGCGGGATTTTCACACTCGATGGCAAGGTGGCGCTGGTCACCGGCGCGGCCAGCGGCATCGGCACCGGCATCGCCGAGATCCTGGCCGAGGCCGGGGCGCATGTGATCGTTGCCGACATCAACGAGGAAGGCGTCGCCCACACGGTCGAACTGCTCCACGCCGCCGGGCACCGGGCCGACGGGGTGACGGTTGACCTGTCCGACGAACATTCGATTGTTCGCGCGGTGGCCGAAGTCGTCGCCAGTCACGGCGCGCCATGGGTTCTGGTGAACAACGCCGGGGTGCAGGACCGCGAATACCTGTTGGAAGAAAGCGTTGCCGGCTGGGACCGCACCCAGGCGATCAACGCGCGCGGGCCGTTCCTGATGACTCGCGAAGTGGGCCGGGCGATGGTCGCCGCCGGGCAGGGCGGACGGATCGTCAACATCGCCTCGATGACCATCCACGGCATGATGACCAAGGGCACCGCCGCCTATATCGCCTCCAAGGGGGCTGTGGCGGCGCTCACCAGCCAGACCGCGCTCGAACTGGCCGAGCATGGCATCACGGCCAACAGCGTGCTGCCGGGCGCGGTGATGACGCCGGGCGCGATGGCAGCAAAGGGGCCGCCCACCGAAGGCCCGGCCTGCCGCCGTGGCGTGTTCGGCATGAACGACCCGCGCGATATCGGTGCCGCCGTGCTGTTCTTTGCAACCCCCGCCGCGCGCATGGTGACCAACCAGCGGCTGGCGGTGGATGCCGGCTGGTCGCTGAGCTGAGGGCGGGCCGTCCCCCGTGTCATCCATCTCGCATACCGCTCGTCATCCCCGCCTGCGCGGGGATGACGAAGGCGATGAGAAGGGCAAATGCCCCCGCGATCGCGCTTGACCGCGCCGGCATTCGGCTGAACACTGGTTCAGCAAGCGCGAATCCGGGAGAGAACATGGCCGCCACCGTCGAGGACCGCCTGCAGGCGCTGGAAGCGCGGCTGCGCGTTGCCGAAGACACGCTCGAAATCCTCAACCTGCTCAATTCCTATGGCCCGCTGGTGGACAGCGGTTCGGCAGCGGAAGCGGCGGCGCTGTGGGCTCCCGGCGGCGGCTACAACTTCTCCGGCGGGATCAGCGGTGGCACCCGGCTTGAAGCCCCCGCGGAACTGGTGGCGATGTACCAGAGCGAAGGGCACATGGGGCTGGTCAATACCGGCGTCTCGCACTTCACCGGCACGCCCAAGGTAGTGGTCAAGGGCGACGAAGCCAGCGCGGTGGGCTATTCCTTCGTCG
The DNA here is from genome assembly GCA_028869175.1 of Sphingomonadales bacterium. Taxonomy (GTDB): domain Bacteria; phylum Pseudomonadota; class Alphaproteobacteria; order Sphingomonadales; family Sphingomonadaceae; genus Novosphingobium. Next base: position 11,848 of record JAGWTB010000062.1, on the reverse strand, counting down.
TGCTGAAAGAGGGCGACCGCTGGTTCCTTTGGCGCGGCGCGGTCAACGAATGGGCGCTGGTGCGCACCGCCGATGGCTGGCGGATCAGGGAGCGGTTCAACCGCACGCTTGATGGCGGGGCAGACAGTCACGCGGTGATGCGCCGGGTGCTGGCACAATGACCGGGCGGTTTGCCGGCAAGGTTGCCATCGTCACCGGTGCTTCCACTGGTCTTGGCCCGATCATGGCCAGAATGCTGGCGGACGAAGGTGCGAAAGTGTTGCTCGCCGCGCGGAGGCTCGATCTGGTCGAAGCGGCGGCAGCGGCCATCGGCCCTGCGGCAATGGCGGTTCAGGCCGACGTAACCCATGAGGAGGACGTTGCCCGCATGGTCGGCACGGCGATGTATGCCTGGGGGCAGGTCGACGTGCTGATGAACAACGCCGCCGTGCCGGGAAAGGACCTCTACATCTGGGAACAGACGGTCGACAATTTCCTCGATACCTACAGGGTCGATTGCATGGCGGCGATGCTGTGCACCCGCGAGGTGCTCAATGCCTCGATGCTGGAACGGACGACGGGAGCGATCGTCAATTTCTCGTCCGGCGCGGGCTGGGACGGGATGGTGCGCAAGAGCCACTACTCCGCCGCCAAGGGAGCGCTGCGCATCCTGACCAAGACCGTCGCGCGCGAAGTGGGCGAATATGGCATCCGCTGCAACTGCGTGGTGCCCGGGGCGATCGAGACCGATCTGATGGTCAACTACATGCAGCGCATCGCCGACGAAAAGGGCGTCAGCCTGGAAACGATCAAGGCCGGCATCCAGGCTCCGCTGCCGCTCAAGACCTTCTCCACGCCCGAGGACGTCGCCAACCTCGCCCTGTTCCTCGCCTCGGACGATGCCCGGACGATCACCGGCCAGTCGATCAATGTCGACGGCGGGCTGGTGATGTCGTGAGGCGAGTGGTGCGCGCGGGCTTCGACAGGCTCAGCCTGAGCGAGCCTTGTAGCTTTTCCAATCCCGCTCAGGCTGAGCCTGTCAAAGCCCGCGCACAACCGATGGACCGGACATGACCCTTGACGACCTCCTCGCCCGCGAAGCGATCCGCGACACCCTGGCGAAGTACAACACCAGCGGCGACCGGCTGAAGGCCGAAGACTTCGCCGCCTGCTTCACCGAAGACGGCATCATCGAAAGCGAGCGGGTTTCGGGCGAGAAGACCTTCCGCTACGAAACCCGCGCCGCGATCCTTGCCTGGCAGAGCCGTTGGCGGAACCGCGAGCCGGGGGAGACCGTGGCGGTCCACCGGGCCAGCTTCGTGCGCCATCACCTGTCCACCTGCAAGATCGATCTGACCGGGCCTGATAGTGCGAAAGTGCGCACCTACTGGACCGCATGGACCGACATCGGCCCCGATCACGCCGGGTACTATCTCGATGATTTCCGCAAGGTGGACGGCGAATGGCTGATCGCCCACCGCCGGGTGCGGCTGGATTGGGAATCAGAGCAGGGGCTGTTCAAGACGGCGGTGGCGAACAGCAGCGGGTGACCTGATACCTGTGGTTTCTTGCCGTGATGAACGCACCTTCGTCATTCCCGCGCAGGCGGGAATCTATCTCCCACCCTCTCCCGGCCAAACTGCGCCGCTTGAAGACGCAAGCGTTGGGAGATGGATTCCCGCCTGCGCGGGAATGACGAGCAAATGGAGGTAGTGACAGGTTACGATTGGCAGCAGGTGTTTGGACTTCCGGCATGACACATTCGTCATTGCTGTGCTGCGCTCGCCATGACGATATCGCGGGCTATCCCCTGAACTGGAGACGTTTGCGCGGCTACCCCGCGATCATCAGCCGCACCCCGGCTTCCGCCAGCACCGGACGCATGGAGTCGGGCAGGGCGGCATCGGTGATCAGCACGTCCACTTCGTCCAGCCCGCAGACGATCGCCCCGGAGGACTGGGTGAACTTGCTGCTGTCCACCATCAGGATCACCTGTTCGGCCCGGTCCATCAGGCGGCGTTCGGCGGCGACGAGGATGACGTCGGTCTGCATCACCCCCTGCGGGCCGACCGCCGCCGCGCCCATGAACAGCTTGGGGGCGTGGAAGCGCGGCATCGAATCCTCCCCCGATGGAGCCAGGATGATGTTCTGTTCGCGGAACAGCGCTCCCGAGGGGACGACGATCCGGGTGTCGCTTTGCGGCAGCAGCGCGTTGATGATGTGCAGCGAATTGGTCAGCACCTGCAGCCCCAGCCCGGCTAGGTGCGGAACCATCTGCAAGGTGGTGGTGCCGCCGTCGATCATCACCCCCTCGCCCGGCGAGCACAGCGTGGCGGCGGCCTTGCCGATGGCCTGCTTGGCGGCGAGGTTCTGGGTGATTGCCTGCTCGAACGGCGTCCCGGCCAGCCGCAGCGCGCGTTCGTCGCGCGCGTCGTCGGGCAGCTTGGCCCCGCCGTGGACGCGGACGATGCGGTGTTCGCCTTCCAGCCGGGTCAGGTCACGCCGGATCGTCGCCGGCGAGGCGTCAAGCAGCGCTTCCAGTTCGCGATAGGTGACGAAGCCCGACGGGCGCAGGGCTTCGACGATCAGCCTTTCGCGTTCTTCGGCGTGCATCAACCCTACCTGCTTTCCTGTCGCTCCGCATCAAGCTGCTCCAGCGACTTGCCCTCGTTGCGGGGTGCCCAGATATAGCCGATCAGCCCCGACGCAACCAGAAATCCTGTCAGGATCCACGCCAGCGTGGTGAAATCGTTCGACGCGAGCGAGGGCACCGCCAGGCTCCAGATGCCCAGCCCGACGCGCACCACGGCAAAGGTCACCCCTTGCGCGGTGGAGCGGATCGCGGTGGGGAACAGTTCGGCGCTCCACAGCTGGAAAAAGCTCTGCGCGCCGAAGCCGCTGGCCACGCCCATGATCAGGATGTGGACGATCACCACCGGCAGGGTAAAGCCCAGCACTGCCAGCAGCGCCATGCCCACCACATGCATCAGTGCCGAAATGCCGAACAGGGTGCGCTGGTTCAGCTTGTCGGACAGGGTCATGAACACGGTCAGGATGGAGACGATGCCGATGGCGAAATAGCTCGCCGGCACCACCGTTTCGGCCCACTGCGGCAGGTGGTTCTGCTGGATCAGGTAGGGGGTGAAGAAGCCGTTGTAGCCCGCCCACAGGTTCCACAGCCCGTACATCGAAATCAGGTAGAGCATCGACATGACGTATCTGGCGCTGAACAGTTCGCGCCAGTCGATCCCTGCCGACTTGTCGGCCCTGGCCGCCTGGCTATCCTCCCAGCGCTGCGATTCCTTCATCCGGCTGCGCATGAAAGTGAGCGCCAGGGCGAGGATGGCGAGGTGAATGAACAGCCAGCGCACCCCGCTGATGCCGAAGGGCTTGAGGAAATAGGCGGCGCTCAGCACCATGACCGGGCCGAGATACCACAGCACCTGCGCCACGCCCGAATGGGCACCGCGCTTCGTGTCGGGGGCCTGCTCGGCGATCAGCGACCAACTGGCGGGAATGTCCGCGCCCACCGCCAGCCCGACCAGCAGGAAGCCGACGATGATCATCCACGCCGCACTCGCGAAGATCAGGAACAGCATGCCGAAAGCGTAGAACAGCATGTCATACTGGTAGATCTTCTTGCGCCCCAGCCTGTCGCACAGCCAGCCGCCGATGAAGGCGCCGATGCCGGCGGAAATGGCATTGGCGCTGAAGGCGGCGATCAGGCCGATGAAGCTGTCGGACAGGTGGTACAGATCCTTCCACAGCGCCAGCGCGACCGAGCCGGACACGATCGAGCCCGAATCGATGTAGTTGGCCAGGCCGGCCAGGATCGTGTCCCGCCAGCTGCCCTTGTCCGTCGTTGCTGCCGTCATGTCCCCTGCTCTCCCGCCAGTATGGTTCTGTCTATGTCTGCAATTCTGGTCACGCCGGTCAGCGACATGGCGACCCGCATTTCGTGTTCGATCACCTGCAGCATGTGCCGCATCCCGGCTTCGCCGCGCGCACCCAGCGCATAGGCCCAGGCGCGGCCGAGCATCACGCCCTTCGCTCCCAGCGCCAGCATCCGCACCACGTCCAGCCCGGAGCGCACGCCACCATCGGCCAGCACGGTCAGCCGGTCTCCCACCGCATCGGCGATGCCCGGCAGCGCCCGCGCGCTGGAGAGCACGCCATCGAGCTGGCGGCCGCCGTGGTTGGAAACGACAATGCCGTCCGCGCCCAGTTTCGCCGCTTCCCTTGCGTCCTCGGGATCGAGCAGGCCCTTGATGATCAGCGGGCCGTTCCATTCCGAGCGGATGAAATCGAGATCGCGCCAGCCGATCGAAGGCTCGAAGTTCTGCCCCAGCCAGGCGAAGAAGTCCTCCACGCCCGAGCCGCCCTTGAGCACCGGCGCGACATTGCCGAGCGAGTGCGGCCGGCCCAGCAGCCCGACATCCCAGGCCCAGCCGGGTTTCACCGCGCCCTGCGCCACCCGGTAGAGCGCGCCTTTGAGGCCGGGCATACCGGTCAGCCCGGTCTTCCAGTCGCGGTAGCGGCTGCCCGCCACCGGCATGTCGACCGTGAACACCAGCGCCGAGCAGCCCGCCGCGACCACCCGTGCCAGCATGTCGCGCATGAAGCCGCGGTCCCGGATCATGTAGAGCTGGAACCAGATCGGCTTCGCTGCCGCGGTCATCGTCTCTTCGAGCGAACAGGCGGCGACGGTGGAGAGGGTGAAGGGTATCCCCGCCGCCTCCGCCGCGCGCACCGCCTGCTTTTCGCCGCGCCGCGCGTTGAGCCCGGCCAGGCCGACCGGGCCGAGCATCACCGGCATGGCCAGCTTCTGGCCGAACAGCTCGGTCGAGAGATCAAGGTTCGAGACATCGCGCAGCACTCGCTGGCGCAGGGCGATGGCGGCAAGGTCGGACACGTTGCGACGCAGCGTTTCCTCGGCAAAGGAGCCGCCGTCCATATATTCGAACAGGAAAGCGGGCAGGCGGCGGCGGGCGGCCTCGCGGTAATCGGCAACGCTGGCGATGATCATGCGAAGGCCTCCAGCGCGTCGTACCAATGGTCACGGTAGGGATCGAGGCTGCGGTCGAGCGGGGCCACCGGGCTGAGCGCCTCGACAGGCACCAGCGCAGGATCGATCAGCCGCAGCGCGCCGAAAGAGACGTCCGCCTCGCCGCTGGCGGTCCACACCTGCGTACCGGGGCGCAGGCTTGCCAGCGCGCGGGTGAACAGTTCGGATGCGGCGAAGCGCCCCTCGATTACCAGACGTTCGCTAGAGCCGATCAGGTCAAGCGCGGCATCCGTCATCAGCGCGGCATAGAGCGCCACGGCGGCACCGCGCTCGGCAGCATCGCCGGGCCGGTCCACCCAGCGCGCGGTGCAGGTGGGGAAGGGGCCGCAGCCGGGGACCTGCGAGGGCAGCGCCATACCGCCGGCCAGCAGCACATCGGCCAGGCCATTGGTGCCGGCGCGGTCAATCCGTTCCCCCAGCAATTCCACCTCGCGCCCGCCCATCAGCCGGGCCGAGGGCACCGGCTGGCCGAAGGCATCGACATTGACCAGGCAATCACGGTCTTCGGGCAGGGCCGCGAGGTCTGCCGGGCCGGCGGGGCTGCGCATCGCGATGAACCAGGTGCCGGTGGACAGCACCGTCGCCTCCTGCCCGGCGATCTCGGCAAAGCCGCGCACGGCGAGCAGCGCGGCGTTGGAATCGTGCAGCCCGGCGTGGATGCGGACCTGCGGCGATAGTCCGGTCCGCGCCGCCAGTTCGGGCCGCAGCCTGCCCACCACATCGCCTGCGCGCGCCATCGGGGCGAACCGCGACGCCCAGCCGCGCGCCCTGGCCATCGGCGAAAAGTCCGCTGCGGCCGGGCACCACAGGTCCGAATGGCAACCCAGGCTGGTCACCTCGCTCACCGCCGTGCCCGAGAGCAGCCAGGCCCAGTATTGCGCATAGGGCAGCAGGGTGACGCCCTCGAACGATCCCAGCGCTTCCAGCATGTGCAGCTGCGCGCCGAAGTTCAGCCCGGCAGGCAGCGCCGGCGATCCGGTCAGCGCGAAAGGATCGCGCTGTGCCCGGTAGGCGGCCAGATCGGCGGCGGGCATGTCCCATTCGTAATCGGGCGAGGCGAAGGCCAGCGCGCCCTGCCGGATCCCCGCCACCGCCGCGCCGTGAGCGACAGGAATGATCGCTTCGACCGGGTGCGCGGAAAACTGCGCCAGTACCTGCACCAGCCAGTCCGCCGTCGCGGCCATGTCCAGCGGGCGATAGGGCGCGGCGACAGGCGTTTCGTTGGTGCGGGTCACTTTCTGCAGGCAACGCCCGGCCTTCGACCACAGCGAGACTTTCGCCACGGTCTTGCCAAGATCGACAACAACATATGTGCCCGCTTCCAGAACCGTCCCTCTATCGCAGATTGATTGCTATTGATTGTTTTCTATCGAACCCGATTGATGAAGGGAAGCGGAAATGTTAGAGGGGGCCTCATGAACATGCAAAGCCCGATCTCGCCCGCCGCCATTCCCTTTGCCATCCCGGCCAGCCGCTGGGACGAATCGCACGCTGCCACGCTCAGCCCGGCGGAATTGCTGCTCTACCGCTCCAACCTGCTCGGCTCCGACCTGACGGTGACCAATTTCGGCGGCGGCAATACCTCGGCCAAGCTGAGTGAGACCGATCCGCTTACCGGCGAAACGGTGCAGGTGCTGTGGGTCAAGGGTTCGGGCGGAGACATCGGCTCGATGAAACTCGATGGCTTCGCCACGCTCTATCAGGACAAGCTGCTGGGGCTTGAGGCGCATTACGCCGGGCCGGACGATGACGACAAGATGGTCGGCTACCTGCCGCACTGCACCTTCAACCTCAATGGCCGCGCGGCAAGCATCGACACGCCGTTGCACTCGCTGCTGCCCTTCGCCCACGTCGATCACGTCCACCCCGATGCGATCATCGCGCTGGCGGCCAGTTCGGGCGGCGAGGCGGCAACCCGGGAGATCTGGGGCGGCAGGATCGGCTGGCTGCCGTGGAAGCGCCCCGGCTATACGCTGGGCGTGCAACTGCGTGACTACGTTGCTGCCCATCCCGGCCTTGAAGGCGTCATGCTGGCGGGCCACGGCATCATCTGCTGGGCCGACAGCGCACGGGCCTGCTACGAACACACCGTCACGCTGATCGCGCAGGCGGCGGACTATCTCAACGCCAGGCTGGCTACCGCTGCGGCCTTCGGCGGGCAAGTGGTCGCGCCCAACCCCGACCGCGCGGCGATTGCCGCCGATCTGATGCCCCGCCTGCGCGGGCTGATGACCGGCGCGCGCCGCAAGCTGGGCCACTTCTCCGACGATGCCGAGGCGCTGGAGTTTACCGGCAGCGCGCGGTTCGAGGCGCTTGCCGCCATCGGCACGTCGTGCCCCGATCACTTCCTGCGCACCAAGATCGCGCCGCTGACGCTCGATCCGGCACGGCTGGACGATCAGGCCTACCTCGCGGAAAAGATCGAAGCCTACCGCGCGATGTATGCGGCCTATTACACGCGCTGCAAGCGGACCAACTCGCCCGCCATGCGCGATGCCAACCCGGTGGTGGTGCTGGTGCCGGGCCTGGGGCGGATCACCTTCGCCACCGACAAGACCACAGCGCGGCTGGCGGGTGAATTCTACGGCAACGCGATCAACGTCATGCGCGGGGCCGAGGCTATCGGCGACTATATCGGGCTGGACGAACAGGAAGCCTTCGACATCGAATACTGGCTGCTCGAAGAAGCCAAGCTGCAGCGAATGCCTGCACCCAAACCGATGGTCGGGCGCATTGCCCTGGTTACCGGCGGCGCAGGCGGGATCGGCGCGGCGACGGCGGCACGGCTGCTGCGCGACGGGGGCTGCGTCATGCTGGCCGACCGCGATGGCGCGGTGGTGGAAGAGGTCCGCGCCGGCTTTGCGGCCCAGTTCGGCAAGGACGTGGTCCGCGCGGTGACCTGCGACGTCACCGACGAGGCCCAGGTCAAGGCTGCCTTCGATGCCTGCGCGCGCGAGTTTGGCGGGCTGGACGTGCTGGTGGCCAATGCCGGCATCGCCAGTTCCGCCCCGATCGAGCAGACCACGGTGGAACTGTGGGACCGCAATTTCGATGTGCTGGCGCAGGGCTATTTCCTTACTGCCAAGCACGCCTGGCCCTTGCTTAAGGCCATGAAGGCGCAAGGTGGCACCGCGGTGGTGTTCATCGGATCGAAGAACGCGGTGGCGGCGGCAGCAGGGGCCTCGGCCTATGCCAGCGCCAAGGCGGCGGCGAACCATCTCGCGCGCTGTCTGGCGCTGGAAGGGGCGCCGGAGGGTATCCGGGTCAACGTGGTGAACCCCGATGCGGTGATCCGCGGCAGCCGCATCTGGGACGGGGACTGGCGCAAGGAACGCGCCGGAACCCACGGCATCGATCCGGGTACCGAGCTGGAAGAGCATTACCGCAAGCGTTCGATGCTGGGGCGCGACGTGCTACCCGAAGACATTGCCGAAGCAGCCTATTGGCTGGCATCGGACATGTCGGCCAAGTCCACCGGCAACATGATCAATGTCGATGCGGGCAATGCCCAGGCGTTCACGCGCTGACGCCAAGCGGCGCGGCGGCAACAGGAGAGAATGGATGAAGCGTTTTGCACCCCTGGTTGCGGCCCTGTCCGCGCTGGTCGCAGCCCCGCTCGCCGCACAGGTCGGCGCGCCACCGCCGGTGCCGGTGAAGGTTGCCGTTCCGGCGGAACCCGGCGCAATCCCGCTCTACCCCGATGTCGGCAACGCCGGGACCGAGCAGTGGGAACAGTTCATGGGAACCGACGTGGTGGTGCGCAATGTCACCCGCCCGACGCTGACCCCGGTCTTCCCGGCGCGCGGCAAGGCGAACGGCGCGGCGGTGGTGGTCGCTCCGGGCGGTGCCTTCATGCTGCTGGCGATGGAGCATGAAGGCTGGAACGTCGCTCGCGCGCTCGCCGCCCGGGGGATTACCGCCTTCGTGCTCAAGTACCGGCTGGTCCAGACTCCCGCCGACGGCATGGACGCGCGGCAGTTCATGTCGCGCACGATGATGCAGGAAGTCGCCGCGCCTATGGATGGTGCCCTGCTGAAACAGAGCCTTGCCCCCGCCGATGCCCGCGCCGCGCTCGCCATGGTGCGCACCAACGCCGGGCGCTGGCACATCGACCCGGCGCGTGTTGGCATCATCGGCTTTTCCGCCGGAGCCATGACTTCGCGCCGGGTGGCCATCGACGCCCCGGCTGCCGAGCGCCCGGCCTTCGTCGGCTACATCTATGGCCCGCAGGATGCCGAGACGGTGCCCGCCGATGCCCCGCCGCTGTTCGATGCCATCGCGCTGGACGACGGGCTGTTTCCCAACAAGGGCTTCGCCATCGCCCAATCGTGGCGCGAGGCAAAGCGTCCAGTGGAGATCCACGGCTACCAGCAGGGCAACCACGGCTTCGGTCTGGGCCAGCCGGGCAGCACCAACGCCCTGATGCTCGATGAATTCGTTGCCTGGCTTTCGATGCAGGGCTTTCTCACCCGAAAGGACGCCAAGTGAACCTTCCCCTCTCCGCCGAGCTGATTGCCGAAACCAATGCCCGCGAAGTGGCAGCGCTGGAGGACGATTACGGATCGCTCGGTCGCAAGCTGTCGCGCAGCGGGATCGACATCGACGCGATCAAGCACCGCGTCGCCAATTTCTCTGTCGCGGTGCCAAGCTGGGGCGCGGGGCGTGGCGGCACGCGCTTTGCAAAGTTCCCGATTGCCGGCGAGCCGACCAATATCCACGAAAAGCTGGAGGACTGCGCCGTCATCCAGCAGCTAAGCCGCGTCACCCCGCGCGTCAGTCCGCATTTTCCGTGGGACAAGGTGAGCGACTATGCCGCGCTGCGCGAGGAAGCCGCCAGCCTCGGCCTCGGCTTCGATGCGGTCAATTCCAACACCTTCCAGGACCAGCCGGGGCAGGCGCACAGCTACAGCACCGGCTCGCTGTCCTCGACGGTGGAAGCCACGCGTCAACAGGCGGTGGAGCACAACATCGAATGCATCGAGATCGGCCGCCAGCTCGGCTCGACCGACCTGACGGTGTGGGTGGGGGATGGTACCAATTTCCCCGGCCAGCAGGACTTCGCCCGCAGCCTTGATCGCTATCTCGATGCCGCCGCGCAGGTCTATGCCGCGCTGCCGGGCGACTGGCGAATGCTGCTGGAGCACAAGATGTTCGAGCCGGCGTTCTATTCCACGGTGATCAGCGACTGGGGCTCGTCGATCCTCGCCGCGCAGGAGCTCGGGCCCAAGGCCAAGTGCCTTGTCGATCTGGGCCACCACGCGCCCAACGTGAACATCGAGCAGATCGTCGCCCGGCTCCACCGCTTCGGCAAGCTCGGCGGCTTCCATTTCAACGACAGCAAGTACGGCGACGACGATCTCGATTCCGGCTCGATCAACCCGCACCAGCTGTTCCTCGTGTTCAACGAGTTGGTCGAGGCCGAACTCAATCCGCGTGATGGCTTCAACCCCAGCTACATGATCGACCAGTCGCACAACGTCACCGATCCGATCGAATCAATGCTGTCCTCTGCCGAAGCGATCAGCCAGTGCTACGCCAAGGCGTTGCTGGTGGACCGGCAGGCGCTGCACGCCGCGCAGGAGGCCAACGACACGATGATGGCCTTCCAGGCGCTCCGCCGCGCCTATACCATCGACGTCGCGCCGATCCTCGCCATGGCGCGGATGGAAGCGGGCGGGGCAATCGATGTGCTCACTGCCTACCGCGACAGCCAGTGGCGGGTGCGCAAGGCGCAGGAGCGCAAGGCCGTGGGGCTTGGCGCGGGGATTGTCTAGGGCAAGTTGCCGAAATCTGAACCAATTCCCGTCTGTGCTGAGCTTGTCGAAGTACTGTCCTTTTCTCTGTGCCTCTCACGGTTCGGCTTGAAGAAAAAGCTGTCCTTCGACAAGCTCAGGACGGACGGGGTTGGGGGCAAGCGATTCAGCTTATCATGCCGCAGTCCTAATCCACCAGCGCTGCCTCGATGGCGATGCGGATGGCTTCGGACGTGTGGTTCGCGCCCATCTTGTTGAGCATGTTGGCGCGGTGGATTTCCACCGTGCGCGGGCTGATTGCCAGCTTGTCGCCGATCAGGCGGTTTGACAGGCCGTCGGCCACGCCAGCCAGCACTTCGCGTTCGCGGCGGGTGAGCCGCTCGATCCGGCTGCGGGCAACGGCTTCGCGCAGCTTGGCATTGCCGGTAGCGCTGGCGCGGGACTGGGCATCGGCAAGGACCTGGGCGATCTGCGCTTCGTCGAACGGCCAGCCGACATAGTCGATCGCCCCCTCCAGCACTGCTTTGGCCACCTGGCGGGTCTCGGGATTTTCGCTGAACGCGATCAGCGGCAGCCAGTTGCCGGTCCGGCCCATGTAGGCCAGCAGCGCGGAAATGGCTTCGCCTTCATCATGCACCAGCAACATGCCCGATCGCGGCCAGTGCGCCATCAGTTCGCCGACGTCCTCGAAAGGCTCGACGTGGATGTCGCTGTCCGACAGGCAGTGGGAGATAGCCGCACGGCGACGGAAATCGCCATCGACGAGGATGAGATGAGTGCCCCTGTTCATGGTTAATCCCTAGCAAGAATCGCCTAGGGAGTGGCGCGGAGATGCATCCATTCAGGCAGCTCATTCGTTCCATTTTGGAAGTAAAACGTAAGGGAAACTGCTTAACCCCGCGCCCTGGACATGGCCTGCGCCACGTCCAGGAAGTCCTGCCGTATGGCTTCGATCCGCGCGGCGTCGAAGGACAGCACGGAATCCAGCACCCCGCGCTTCGCGCCTTCGTAGAACTGCACCAGTGCCCGGCCGACGCCTTCGCCGTCCGAA
>JAGWTB010000061.1 GCA_028869175.1 Sphingomonadales bacterium | reverse complement strand
GGTGCGCTGAAGCCGGCGTTCGCGCAGATCGGCAAGGCGTGGGGATCGGATGCGCTGGCGATCCAGCGCTACCCGCAGCTCGACCGGATCGAGCATGTCCACACCGCCGCGACCAGTTCGGGCATCGTCGATGGCGCGGGCATGATGCTGGTCGGTTCGGCCGACGCGGGGGGGAAGCAGGGGCTGAAGCCGCGCGCGCGCATCCGTTCGTTCGTTTCGGTGGGTTCGGAGCCGGTGCTCATGCTCGATGGGCCGCTGCCCGCGTGCGAACGGGCGCTCGCCCTGGCCGGATTGCAGGCTGCCGACATCGACATCTGGGAATTGAACGAGGCGTTCGCCGCCGTCCCGCTGCGGCTGATGGAGGCGCTGGCGATCTCGCACGAGCGCATGAACGTGAATGGCGGCGCGATTGCCATGGGTCATCCGCTGGGCGCCTCGGGGGCGATCATCGCCGGCACCATGCTCGACGAGATGGAGCGGCAGGGGCTGGGTCTGGGGTTGGTCACGCTGTGCGCGGCGGGCGGGATGGGGATCGCCATGATCCTGGAACGCGTGGGTTGAGTCGGGAGCGGACGAGATGAGCGAAGTAATCACGATCACCACCGACGCCGACGGCATCCGCGTGCTGATGATGGACCTGCCGGGCGAGAAGATGAACACGCTGGGGCCGGCACTGACCGATCCGCTGGAGGCCGCACTGCGGGCGGCGATGGCCGATCCGGCGGTGACCGGCATCGTACTCGCCTCGGGCAAGGACAGCTTCGTGGCGGGCGGCGATCTCAAGCAGATCGGCGGCGGCTATGACCTGGCGGGCATGAGCGCGGCCAAGCTGGTGGAGATGTTCTCGTACCTGTCGCGGCTGCTGCGCTGGATGGAAACGGCGGGCAAGCCGGTGGCGTGCGCGCTGAACGGGCTGGCGCTGGGCGGCGGGCTGGAGATCGCAATGGCCAGCCATTATCGCGTGGCGGCGGACGATCCGCGCGTGATGCTGGGCCTGCCCGAAGCGATGGTGGGGCTGATCCCGGGCGGCGGTGGCACCCAGCGGTTGCCGCGCCTGATCGGGCTGGCGAAGGCCATGCCGATGATGATGCAAGGCAAGAATGTGGCGCCGGCAGAGGCACTGGAACTGGGGCTGGTTGACGCGGTGGTGCCGCAGGACCGGTTGATCGAGACCGCGAAAGCCTGGCTGCGCGAACACGGCGATCCGGTGCAGCGTTGGGATCGCAAGGGCTTCGTGCTGCCCGGCACCACCGGCCCGCTCGACGCGAACTTCCGGGGCGCGTTCATGGGCGCTGCGGCGATGACGCGCGCCAACGGGTTCGGCAATTATCCAGCGCCCGAGAAGCTGCTGTCCGCGCTATACGAAGGGCTGCAACTGCCGATGGACAAGGCGCTGGGGGTTGAGGCGAAGTACCTGACCCAGCTGATGCTCGATCCGGTGGCGGGCGCGATGATCCGCACGATGTTCATCAACAAGGGGCAGGCCGACAGCCTGGCCGCCCGCCCGCGCGCGGTGCCCAGGCAGGCGTTCACCCGCATTGGCGTGGTGGGCGCGGGCACGATGGGCGCGGGCATCGCCTTCGCGGCGGCGCGTGCGGGGATCGAGGTGGTGCTGATCGATCGCGACCTCGCTTCGGCCGAGAGGGGCAAGGCCTATGCCGAAAAGCGCCTGCGTCGCGATCTGGACAAAGGCCGCACCACCGAGGCGAAGATGGCCGCGCTGCTGGCGCGCATCCATCCCGCTGACGGCTACGACGGGCTGGGCGGGGTGCAACTCGTGATCGAATCGGTGTTCGAGGATCGCGCGGTCAAGCAGGAAGTGATCGGCCGGATTGCGGCGGCGCTGCCCGCCGGGGTGCTGATCGCGTCGAACACCTCGGGCCTGCCGATCGGCAGCCTCGCCGACTATTCGGACCGGCCCGAGCGCTTCATCGGCATGCACTTCTTCTCGCCCGCCGAACGCATGCCGCTGGTCGAGCTGATCCGGGGCGCCCGCACCGACGACAGCGCATGGGCCCACGCGCTCGACTTCATCGGGGCACTGCGCAAGACGCCGATCACGGTCAACGACGGCCCCGGCTTCTTCACCACGCGTTTCATTGGCGCGTTCGTGACCGCCAGCCTCGACATGTTGCAGCAAGGTGTGAATCCGGCGCTGATCGAGAACGGCGCGCGGATGGTGGGCATGCCGATGGGCGCGCTGGCGATCTCGGATTCGATTGGCATCGACGTCAGCTACCACGCCGGGCTGGCGCAGGCGAAGGAGCGCGGCACCGAACCGACGCTGGGCGTGATCGGCGCGCTATACGAGGCCGGGCGCCACGGCATGAAGAACGGCAAGGGCTTCTTCGACTGGGAAGCGAACGGTGAAAAGCGGATATGGCCCGGGCTGGCCGCGCTGGTGCCGACGCTGGCGGTGCAGCCGTCGATCGACGAGGTGAAGGCGCGCATCCTGTATGCGCAGCTTGCCGAAGGCGCGCGGTGCTTTGCCGAAGGCGTGCTGGTCAGCGTGATCGACGGCGATCTGGGCGCGACGCTGGGGGTGGGCTTTCCCACCTACCTCGGCGGGCCTTATGCGGCGATGGACACGCTGGGGCTGGCCGCGGTGATCGCCGAATGTGATCGCCTTTGCGCGGCTTATGGCGGCCTTTACGCGATCCCCGACAGCATTCGCGCGATGGCGGCGGCCGGGCAGACCTTCCACGGCGTGAACGCGGCCACATCGCCCGGCGCGCGCCGCGCCGCCTGACAGGAGAAGCGCCCGTGAACTTCGATTTCTCCGACGACCAGCGCCGGCTTCAGGACGAAGTCCGCCGGGTGCTGGCGGACCATTCGACCAACGTCCACGTTCGCCGCGTGCTCGATGGCGCGGCGCCGTTCTGCGCCGATACGTGGCGCGAACTCGCCGCGCTGGGCGCGCTGGGCATCGCCATTCCCGAAGCGCACGGCGGGTCGGGAATGGGCCTGCTCGAACTGTGCCTGGTGGCGGAAGAGGCTGGGCGCGCGCTGGTGGCGGCGCCGTTGCTGCCTAGCATATACCTGGCGGCGGAAGCGATCCGGCGCGCCGGCAGCGCCGTGCAACAGGCGGCTTGGCTGCCCCGGCTGGCGGCGGGCGAGGCGGTGATTGCCGCCGTGCTGGATGAACGCAACCATCGCGTGCTTAAAGACCCAAAGCTGTCGCTGGCCGATGGCAAAGTGTCCGGTGCGGTGCAGGCGGTGCCCGACGGAATGGCGGCGGAAGCGGCGCTGCTGCTGGTCGATGGGCGGCTGGTGCTGGTCGATCTGCGCGGCGAGGGGGTGGAGCGCCACGCGCTCAAATCGCTCGATCCCACCCGACCGCTCGCCCGGCTGGTGTTCGACGGCGCCGTCGCCGAGGCACTGGATGCCGCCGACGGGGCCACGGTTGCCGCGCAAGTGGTGAACGGCGCGGCGGTGCTGCTGGCGTTCGAGCAGGTGGGCGGCGCCGCGCGCGCGCTCCACGCGGCGCGCGACCATGCCTTGCAGCGGCGCGCCTTCGGGCGGGCGATCGGATCGTTCCAGGGGGTGAAGCACAAGCTGGCCGAGCTGTTCGCGCAGATCGAGATCGCGCGGGCCCATGCCTATTACGGGGCGTGGGCGCTGGCCACCGGCGCCGCTGAACTGCCGCGCGCCGCCGCCGCCGCGCGGGTGGCCGCCACCACCGCCTACAACGCCGCCGCCGAGGAGAGCCTGCATCTGCACGGCGGCATCGGCTATACCTGGGAGCTGGATTGCCACCTGCACCTGCGCCGCGCGCGCTGGCTGGGGCAGATCCTGGGCAGCGAGCACGCCTGGCGCGAAAAGCTTGCCAGTGCCCTGATCGAGGAGGCCGCCTGATGGACTTCAACGACACGCCCGAGGAAGCGGCGTTCCGCGCGCAGGTCCGCACCTGGCTGGAAGCCAACGCCACCGCGAAGCGGGGCCGCGACGACACGTTCCGCGCCGGCCTTTCGGAAGCCGAATACCTGGCCGCCGCGCGGGCCTGGCAGAAGCGCAAGGCCGCCGCCGGCTATGCCGCGATCGCCGCGCCGCGCGAAATGGGGGGGCTGGGTGGCACGCCCGCCATGCAGGTGGTCTATAGCCAGGAGGAAGCCCGGTTCCTGACCCCGGACCGGGTGTTCGAGGTGAGCCTGGGCACCGCGTTGCCCACCGTGGCGATGTGGGGCACGCCCGAGCAGAAGGCGAGCTACCTGCAGCCCGCGTTCGAGGGCGATCACGTCTGGTGCCAGCTGTTCTCGGAGCCGTCCGCCGGCTCGGACCTGGGCAATGTGCGCACCCGCGCGACGCGCGAGGGCGACGAGTGGGTGATCACCGGGCAGAAGGTATGGACGTCGGGCGCGCATTTCGCCCAGTACGGCATCCTGCTGGCGCGCACCGATTGGGACCAGCCGAAGTCGAAGGGGCTGACGATGTTCATCCTCGACATGGGCCTGCCCGGCATCGAGGTGCGCCCGATCCGCCAGATCAGCGACGAGGCGCACTTCAACGAGGTGTTCCTGAGCGAGGTGCGCCTGCCGGACAGCGCGCGGCTCGGGCCGGAAAACCAGGGCTGGAAGGTGATGCTTTCCACGCTGATGCAGGAACGCTTCTCGCTGGGCGAGAACTTCTCGGGCGACCTTTACGCGCAGATCATCGACCTGGCCCGCGAAGTGGAATGGGATGGGCGCCCCGCGATCGAGCACGCGCGCGTGCGCAGTGGCATTGCCGATGCCTACATCGCCCAGTTCGGCGTGGAACTGATCGTGCGGCGCGGGATGAGCGCGATTTCGCGCGGGGAAAGCCCGGGGCCGGAAATGGCGGCGGTCAAGCTGGTTGGCGCGCGAGCGTTCCAGACCGGCGGGGCGCTGGCGGTGGAACTGGGCGGAGCCGAAGGGCTGATCGCGCAGGAGGACCTCGGCCCCGAATGGCGCCTGCCGCAGCTCTTGTGGATTTCCGCCCCCGGCGCGCGCATCGCCGGCGGCACCGACGAGATCCAGAAGAACACGATTGCCGAACGTGTGCTGGGGCTGCCGGGTGAGCTCCGCACCGACCGCGATGTGCCGTTCCGCGAACTGGAGGGCTGAGCCGATGTCGCGCGCACCGTTGCAGGGCGTCCGCGTCCTCGATTTCACCGCGATGCTGCCGGGGGCGATCTGCACCCAGTTTCTTGCCGATCTGGGCGCCGACGTGGTCAAGATCGAGCCACCCGAACACGGCGAGGCGGCGCGCGGGCCGAAGGGCACGCCGCCGGGGGGCATCTTCCATGTCACCAATCGCAACAAGAAGTCCTATGCCATCGACCTCAAGCAGCCGGCGGGGGTGGAGGCGGTGCGCGGCCTGATCGCCGGCGCGCAGGTGCTGGTGGAAAGCTTCCGGCCCGGCGTGCTGGCGCGGCTGGGGCTGGGCTGGGAACAGGCGCGGGCGGTGAACCCGGCGCTGATCTATTGCTCGATCACCGGCTATGGCCAGCACGGCCCGCTGGCGCAAAAGGCGGGGCACGACATCAACTATCAGGCGATGGGCGGCATCGTCGGCCAGAACCGGATCGACGGTGGTCGTCCGTCGCCCGGCGCGGTGCCGGTGGCGGACCTGGGCGGCGGCGCGCTGACCTCGGCGGTGGGCATCCTCGCCGCGCTTTATGACGCGCAGCGCACCGGGCAGGGGCGGCATGTGGACATTGCCATGGCCGATGCGGCGATGGCGCTCAACGTGGCGGCATTGTCGTCCAAGGTCACGTTCGGCGGGCACGATCCGGTGCCGGGGCGCGACATCCTGTCGGGCGGGCTGCCCTGCTATACCACCTACCGGACGGCGGATGACCGCTACCTTGCGGTCGGTGCGCTTGAATCCAAGTTCTGGCAGGCGTTCTGCATGGCGCTGGACCGGCCCGACCTGATCGCGCGCGGCTGGGACATGGGGCCGAAGCGCGATGCCGCGGTGGCGGAAGTGGCCGATGTGATCGCGGCGAAGACACTGGCCGAATGGCTGGCGGTGCTGGAGCCTGTAGATGCCTGCGCCACGCCAGTGCTGACGCTGGCGGAATCGCTGGCGCATGACAACGCGCGCGCGCGCGGGATGGTGGTCGAGGTGGCCGGCGGCGGCGCGACCACCATGCAGTACGCACTGCCGATCCGGATGAGCGGGTTCGAATTCTCGGTGCGCCTGCCGCCGCCGCTGCTGGGCGAGCACAACGGGGAACTGGGCGCGATCGACTGAGCGTCACCCCGCCCGGCTGGCCTCCAGCGCGATTTCCATGTCGCGCAGGTAGCGCAGGGTGCTGTCGGTCAGGCCGGCCAGATTGTCCTTGGCCTTGTCGGTCGCGGTCACGAACTTGCGTTCGTCGCGCACCACCCAGCCCTTGGCGATCAGCGCTTCGACCTTGCGGCGCACGGTCTCGCGCGGGATGCCGCTGTAATCGGAAACGGATTGCAGGTTGATCGCCGCCGGCTCCAGGCTGCTCACCGATCCCTCCAGGAAATCGGCATGGCTCATCGCCTCGGGGGCGTTGCGGACAGGGAAAGTGCGCTCGCCAATGATGGTCATCACCAGGAACATGTCGAGGTCGCCGTCGCAGAACCGGCGGCATTCCACGAGATGCCGGGTCAGCGCGGCGACGTGCATTGCGTGCAGCTTGCCGAAATTCCTGCGCAGCGTCTCCTCGCTCACGCCTCTTCCCCCGTGTGGTGCCGGCGGCTTGAATATGGGGGAACCGGTCGCGCGTAAACACCCGGCGCTCATCCACGGGGCTTCACGGGATGCGCACGACCGGGGGCAGCGCGTATCGCCCGTCAAGCGCGTCCGCGCGCGGCAGGTAGAGCCGGGTCACGACATGGAAGCGGCCCGGGGGCACCGGCAGCCAGTTGCTGGACCCTTCGGGGGGCCTGGTGGTCGAGAGGATAACCTCCAGCGATCCGTCGTGGCCGAAGCGCAATCCCGGCGTGCGATCGCCGATGGTGTAGCGATTCAGGCGGTTTTCGACCAGTTGCGCGGTGCGGGTATCGTAGGCGGTGATCGACCAGAACGCGTCCGCCGGCGGCAGGGCACCCTTCGCGAACCGGATGCGATAGCGGTTCTCGCCGGACAGCGGCGCGCCGGCCTGGTCGGCGATTGCGGCGGGATAGATCGATTCGCGCGGATCGTTGACATAGCCGCCCCGGGCCACCTCGGCGCGCAGCAGGTAATCGAACCCGGGATCGCCGACCGCGCTGGACAGCAGCCAGCCATTGGCGGTCTGGGTGGGCCTGAATCCCTGCCGGGCAAGGACCTGCGGGCCGATCCGCAGCGCGCAGCCCAGCCCCTTCGCCTGGCCTGGCGTCAGCGCGGCGGGATCGAATTCGCGATGAGGGCCGAAGCCGGCGGCGTCGAACCCGGCCATCAGCGCCTGTTCCCCCGCGATTGCCGGCAGCGTGCGGAGCGCGTGATTGAGCAGGGCGAAGTAGGCAAGGCTATCGAACGGGCGCATCGGTTCGGCCTCGGTCACCGCCGGACCTTCGCGGCCCTGCATGACCATCGCACCGGCAAGCCGCTTCGCTTCCGCCTCGTCGCGCGCGCCCGACACCAGCACGCGGCCCAGCATCCAGGCGGTGTCGGTCGGCAGCACGAACGGCGTGTATCCCGCAGGAACGGTGCCGCCCGACGGCCCGACCAGCGCATAGCGTGTCGCCTTGCCGCCGTTGGTCCGCGTGCCGAGGTGATGCGGCTTGGCGTAAAGGTCCATGAACGCGAGCGTGTAGTACCGCATGCCCATCTCCGGCACGTCGAGCAGAACCGGCCCGTTCGACAGGTCGATCCAGGCGTTGAGATAGAGCGTATCGGCATTGGGCGCGCGCAACTGTCCCTGGGTGGCGGGGGTGAGCACACCCGGATAGACCGCGATCCGGTTGACCGGGGCCGCGACCGGCTGGTCGGCGCGCACGCGATGCGTCTCGTTATGCTGCTGCTTGAGCAGGTCGACGATCGGATAGCCGTAGACATAGCCCTGCAAGCCGGTTGCCTGCGCCAGCGCCACCTCGGGTTCGATCGCGGCAGCCTGGCACTGCTCGGCGCCGGGCAGCGGGGCGGCGGCGGCCAGCATCATCGACAGGATCGGTATCACGGCGTTCTCCCTTGCATTCGCGCTATCGTCGGGTGGCGGGGCGATCAGTGTCCCCCCGCGATCATGTCGGCGCCCTTTTCGCCGATCATGATCGCGGGGGCATTGGTGTTTCCGGAAACGAGGCGCGGCATGACCGATGCGTCGATGACGCGCAGGCCGATGACGCCGTTCACGCGCAACTGCGGATCGAGCACGGCGCGCGTGTCGATGCCCATGCGGCAGGTTCCCACCGGGTGATAACCGGTGTTGCCGAACTGACGGGCATAGCCGAGCAGTTCGTCGTCGGTTGTGCACTGGCTGCCGGGCCAGGTTTCGGCATCCACCAGCGCGCCCAGCGCCCGCGTGGCAACCAGTTCGCGGGCCATCCGCATCGCCCGCAGCGACAGGCGGCGGTCCGCCTCGGCCTCAAGGTAGTTATGCACGATGTCCGGCACGGCCTGCGCATCGGGGCTGGCCAGCCGCAACCGACCGCGCGATTCGGGTCGCAGGACATTCGGTCCCAGTGTCAGCCCGGGGAAGTTCGACAGCGTGGCCTTGCCGCCATCCATCACCTGGTCGAGGTCGCCGGTCACCGGCAGGCAATGGAACTGGATGTCGGGGGCTTGCAGCGCCGGGTCCGATTTCACGAAAGCGCCGGTCTGCGCCACCGGGATGGTCATCGGCCCCTTGCGCGTGGCGGCATAGCGCAGCACGTTCCACAGCAGCCGGGCGCCGCCCAGTTCGCGGTTGTAGCTGTAGCTGCGCGAGCGCAGCCGCCAGCTCATCGTCAGGATATAGTGGTCCTGCAGGTTTTCGCCCACGTCCGGGCTGTCATGCAGCACCGGAATGCCCATCGCCTGCAAGTGCGCCGCCGGGCCGATGCCCGACAGCATGAGCAACTTGGGGCTGTGATAGGCGCCTGCGGACAGCAGCACCTCGCGCGCGGCGGCGATCGTCTCCACGCCGCGCCGCGTCTCGATCTCGATACCGGTGGCGCGCCGCCCGTCGAACAGCACGCGGCGGCAATGGGCGCCGGTGATCACCCGCAGGTTGGGCCGGCGCATCGCCGGGCGCAGGAACGCGTCCGCCGCCGAGCAGCGCTTACCCTCGTGGATCGTGGTCTGGTAATAGAACGCGCCGTACTGGTCGGCGCCGTTGTAGTCGCGCGCCATCGGCACGCCGAGTTCGCGGAAGCCCGCCAGCACGGCATCGTTGGTGGCATCGCGGTGGCTCACCTCCTCGACCCGCAAGCCGCCGCTGTCGCCGCGCAGCGCATCGCCGCCGCCGGCATAGGTCTCGCTGCGCCGGAAATAGGGCGCGACGTCGCTCCACCCCCAGCCCAGCGCGCCGAGGTTGCTCCAGGTGTCATAGTCGGCGTGCTGCCCGCGCACGTATAGCAGGCCGTTGATGTTGGACGATCCGCCTAGGCCGCGCCCACGGGGCAGCAACATGCGCCGTTGGTCGATGCTGTCCTCGACGGCGCTGTGATAGTGCCAGGAGTGCCCGAATTCGCCGGTGGTCTTGCCATAGCCGGCGGGCATCGAGACGAGGAAGCTGGTGCCCGTGCCCCCCGCCTCGACCAGCACCACGCGGCACGACGGGTCGGCCGATAGGCGATCCGCCAGCACGCAGCCGGCCGAGCCGCCGCCGACAATCACGAAATCCGCTGACATGCTGTTTTGCCTCCCCCCAATTGCCGTGCGCGAGCGACCGTCGCGATCAGGCGCGCTTCATGCGGTAGCGGATGGGCAGGTGCTTCAGCCCTCCGGTGTGATTGGTCTTGACCCATTCCGGCGCGCCGGCGAGTTCGATACTTTCGACCCGCGCGACGATCTCGCGGAACAGCGCCTCCATTTCCATCTCGGCCAGGATGCGGCCCAGGCAGTGATGCGCGCCATAGCCGAAGGCGACGTGGCGGTTGGGCGAGCGATCGACGCGAAACACGTCCGGATCGGGAAACGCCGCCTCGTCGCGGTTGCCGGCAAGGTACATCAGGCAGACCGATTCACCGGCCTTGATCGCCTGCCCGCCCACCTGCGTGTCCACGGCGGCGGTGCGCAGGAAGTGGCGCACCGGCGTTGCCCAGCGGAACATCTCCTGCACGGCGGACGGGATCAGCGTGGGGTCGGCCTGAAGTTTGGCGAATTCGCCCGGCATCCGCGCCAACTGCATCATGCCGACGCCGACCGACGAACTGGTGGTGTCGTGCCCCGCCGCCGCCAGCAGCATGCCATACGACAGCGTATCGATGTCGGACAGCGGCGCGCCATTGAGCGTGGCGTTGGCCACCACCGACATCAGGTCGCCCTGTGGCGATTGGCGCCGCTGCGCCACCAGCCCGCCCAGGTAGCCGAAGAATTCCATCGCCACGTCCTGCCCGTACTGGCCGCTGCGCTGCCGCTCCGGGTCCTGCGCGCCGAACAGTTCCTGGGTCAGCCGCAGCACCAGCGGCGCATCGCTGTCGGGCAGGCCCAGTATCGAGGTGATCATGATCAGCGGATAGGGGACGGCGATTTCCTCGACGAATTCGCACTCGCCGCCGAGGGCGGCCAGCTTATCGACATATTCGCGCGCCAGATCGGTCATGCGGGAGCGCAGCGTCTCAAGGAACGCGGAATTGAACCAGGTCTGCGTCAGGTTGCGATGGTCGCGATGCTCGGCGCCGTCCATGTCCAGCAGGGTGCGGACTGGTCCGGTGCGCACGCCCCACTGGGCGATGATGGCGTCCTCGATGTCGCGCGGGATCAGTGTCTGCCGGGGGGCGGCCAGCCAGGTCTTGCCGTCGCGCTCCACCGCCATGATCTCGTCGCGTCCCAGTATCGCCCAGAATGGCCGGTACGGTTCCTGGTCTATCCACAGAACCCGCCCCTGATCACGCAGTTTTTTGCAGCGGAGCGATACTTCCAATTCATCCAGATAGGATTCTGGTGAAAATATATCGAGCGAACCCGGTGGTTTATTCATAATGAAACTCCCGGTCATGAATGTATATGAGAAATTTGATATGGAAATTAGTTTGAATGTACGGCAATTTGCGCTTACTTCTTCTTCGTTAGCGCCTTCACCTCTCTCCGTCTTGACCACTGCCGGGCGTTCGACCGGCCGCCATATTACCCGGGTTCTCGGCTCGAGCATGGCCTTCGCTGCCCATTTTGGGCGGCAACTTCTTCCGCGAGACCGCCAAGCTGGAACTGGCGCCCCGGGTGCTTTTCGACGATGAAACCCGTCGCGTCGTCGAACACCGCAAGCCGCTGGGCGTGGTCGCGGCGATCGTCCCGTGGAACTTCCCGCTGTTCATGGTCGGCTTCAAGCTGCCGCCGGCACTGCTTGCCAGCAATACCGTCGTGCTAAAGCCCGCACTCACGACCCCGCTGGCAACGCTGATGGTGGCGCGAATTATCGCGGGGGCCGTCCCCGCCGGCGTGGTGAACGTGATCACCGACGCCAACGACCTGGGGACCAGCCTGGCCGGCCATCCCGATGTCGCCAAGGTCAGCTTCACGGGCTCCACCGCCACCGGGCGCAAAGTCTTCGCCGGTGCCGCCGAAACCATGAAGCGGTTCACGCTGGAACTGGGCGGTAACGACCCGGCGATCGTGCTCGACGATGTCGATGGCAATGTTGAGGCGCCCATGAAGAAGAAGCGCTGCTACCTGACTGCGACCATGCCCGATGGGTACTGCCCACATAACCTGCGGCGAATTCGCCCGGATTTGGCAGATTCTTGCGGTTCAGCAGCGCTCTATCAGCACCCAAAATTCGCGCAAACCGCCCGGATTGCGGGAGTCTATCGCAGGTTTCATTTTCTATATCGGTTACTTGGAGGAATTGGCGGAGAGGGAGGGATTCAATAACGATTGTTTATAAACGGATATATCAAGATAATGATCAATTACCATATTTTGAGCCATAACTATTGAAATGGTCCTCCGTGGTCTTCTGTGACCCATGGTGAACGAGCGCGCAGCACATGGTATCGACGGGCCGGCTAATTCGGCAAGTAGGAGGGCAACGCATTGAGCTCTGTGCCCAGGGCCATCGGCACGCTTGCGTTCAAACGCAGAATTTTGTGAAGATGGAACTTTCCTCGGCGTCGCTAGCAATGGGGTCTAGCGCTGAGCATTTCTGTTTTGGAGAGGTGCCCCGCTGCCGAACGTCGAGATAAGTCAGCGGGGCTGTGGAACGAGGAATCGGGGACAGGTCCACTGGCCTTTCATAGCCCGCCGCGGTTAAGGAAAGGTTTCATGCTCAGCGATGCTCCCCGCTGCCGGGTCGAATCAACAGCGGGGAACAGGCGGACCGGTGCGTTCGCCAAGTGCACCCATACGTCGATGTGCCACCATTGATTGTACGATTCCGCCTCGTAATTTTCGCAATTTCGCGCATGCCGTCGCCGCGTGATTTTTCTGCCTAGCTTTCGCCAATATGCCGAATGAATGCTGAGCGGCTGACGGACTGCGAAGAATCCCCGCTGCCAATGGTCGGGTCAATGGCAGCGGGGCGCAGGTGGCAAGAGCCGGGTCGAAGGGATGTTGCCCTGCGCATTTGCTTAAATAGGAACTGTATTAAGAGTGTGTGTACTGCACTGCGAAAAATTCCAAGGTAGCATGGCAAATGGTGCAGTTATCCCGCTGCGGGGGGGGGCAAATACGGTAGGGCGAGCCGATGGAAGTGCCCACGTGCAAAATGCATCGTCGTTACCCACTGTTGATTGTTTTGCAAATCCGTCATAATGTTTCCCAAGTGACTGAGGACCTTGGGTTGCCGATCAGTTGTTCTGCATAGTCGAAGTGTGCTTTGGCATGGGTGATGTCCAAAATCTCACGGGTGCATAGAAGGTATGAGCACGCAATCGTCCCAAACTGAAAACAATGGCGATGATTGCCAATCGGTCGATGTGAAATTGGACTCAGCCACCCTCGTGTTACTCGATGCATGGATTATGGAGGAAGTGCCGTGCATATCCAGAGCCGAAGCTATTCAGTTGATTGTCGCCGCGGTAATGGAACGTGAAGGGATTGGCACCGGATGGCTCCATTGACTGAACTGGTCGCCTCATACAACTTAGGTCGGCGCTTGAAGACCCCGAATGACTGATCGGCTGGCGCCGGATCATGTGGCGGGGTTGAGCCATCCTTGTGAGAACAGCGGTCCAGGTAACGCATGACCACTTCATAGGTGATGTTGTCAGAAACGTTCGCCCCAGTAGCGGCTGTGGATGTGCCCGAACTCCTGCTGAATTTTGCTCATCGAGCGTCCCTTTGCCCGGCGAACGAAGTCACTGACCAAGACGTGCGGAGGTAAATCGGGGAGGACTCCAAGATTGGGCAATTAATCACTTAATTAAGTAATTGTATTTTTGGCACACTTTTGATTTCTAATATTGATACTATCGCATATAGTAGTGCTGCGAGAAGTGCGAGGGCTGCTGTTTGGGATTCACAGGTGACTTCGGATTCCATTCCGGGCAGAACGATCGAGGCTAAATATGCTCCATCGCACCTTCGCGAAAATATATAGGTAGCATTATTTCCGAGCATAGAAATTATTGCGCTCTCGAAGGCCTGGCACATCACAAATTTTTTATTTTGCGGAGATTTAACAATTAAGCCCAGTATATTTACAAATCGATCGGGGAGGTTGACGAGAGCATCTAGGGCGTCAAAAAAATTTGACGCCTCATCCTCAGCCGATGAGACTGTGCATTTCTCGTAAATGGCTTCCAATCGTGAAATAAGCAAACAGTTGCTGATGTCGATTCTGGACATGCATTCGCTCCTAGGGCACGCGAATGAAAGGCGCCAACGCAACATCATTTTAGTAGGGCGAGGGCTTACATTTTGTTTGGCCAAATCTCGGTATTTTGCCTTAGTTTCATCTGCAATTTCAAAGATAGGCTTCCCCCCAGCATTTGATGGTGCAACATCCATGTAGGAGTGGAATGATGCATTAGAGATGCGAGTTTTCTGCGAAAGTAAACCGCCCCGAGATTGCCAGAGGGAATCTCGGGGCGGTTCAAAGCTACCCAACTTGGTTACTCTTGAGGTGCAGGCCATTACGGCCTGTGGAGTATTGTAACTTCGGTTTTCCCCTATCGTTGGCCGTATGTGGCGTTTAACCTTTTGTAATATGTGATCCTGCCATGTTGGAATAACGACTGCGGAATCAGCTACCGATGTCTCTCCACGACCACAGCGCTTTCGAACCGAGCCAGTCAATTCGGCCGACAAGACATCGGCGATTGATTCAGGGTCAGATGGATCTGATTGGCGGAGAGCGATTCGATATTTTGATCAAAAACCTGTCTTTTAAAGGGCTGGGTGGCACCCTACGGCAAGAGGCTGGAATACAGATCGGGGATCAAATTAGAATTTCCTTCCAAGGCATCGGCCCTTTAGACGCCAAAATACGTTGGACCAGCGGATTTCAGTTTGGCGTCGAGTTCATGCAAATCCTCGAGAGCGAGGCGCTAGAATTATGCAAAACGGTCGCGTCGGACCCCAAACCTCACATTTGGCAAGTTTCGACCCTCCACCGTGTGCTGCAGCCTCGAGTCGATCTAAAAGCGCTTCGAAAAGTATAAATCTTACATTATTATAGTTGAATATCCCTTAGGTTTCTGGACGCCTTCGATCCAAATTTTGGGACAGGATTCGCCTATAACGAGGGCGAGGCGCCGATCCTCGACGATATCAGCCTGCATATCCCGGCCAGCGCTTTCGTCGCCATCGTCGGCCCCAGTGGCGCCGGCAAGACCACGCTGTTCCGTGTGCTGATGAGGCTGCTGGCGGCGCAGCGCGGGCGCGTGGTGGTGGATGGCGCACCGCTGTCGGCCGGAAGCATGGCGGGCTGGCGCGACCGCATGGGCGCTTTACCGCCAGCCGGACGTGCTGTTCCTCGACGAGGGCACCGCCAATCTCGATCCCGCCTGCGAAACCCGCATCGCCGACATGATCGCGGCCATGGACATTACCCGCGTGGTCATCGCGCACCGGCCGGCGCTGGTCGAGCGGGCCGACATCGTCGTGCGCCTGGACAAGGGCAAGATCGCGGTCTCCTCCCGATTCGCGCCTGACGACGCCCCGATTCTGCGCCGGGCATGACCTGCCGCCACACCTGATTTTCCGGGATCGGCACCGATTTGCGAGTGCAACGCTCGCCACAGGAAAACATCTGTACGCGCACAATAACGCGCCACGCACATCCAAATCATGTGCTGCCCACAGCTTGAATGACTAACAAATACCTCACGGAAATGCTTAATTGCCGAAGCCGAAAATAGGCCAAATTAACACCTTCAACCGCCATCGTCTCATTTCGAGAATAGCGGAAAACTGCGATTTACAGAAACAAATCTGCGCCATATCCCAAGATCAACGGAGCCAATCAGTAAACAAGTTGCCCCGTCAGGTTCAGAAAAGGAAACGGACATGCGCGATCTTACCAGCTTCGAACTCGGTCACGTCTATGGCGCCGGCGGTTGCGGCTCCACCAGCACCCCGCCTTCGAATTCGAAGGGCGGCAGCAAGTCGAGCGGCGGCAGCAAGGCGAAGTCGGCCAGCAAGCCCAAGGGCGGCAGCGCGGCCAAGGGAAGCAGCAAGGCGAAGAGCGGCAGCAAGGCGATCTTTTGCTGAACCCACAACCGTTCGAGCAAGAAGGCGGCGAGGAACTTCGGTTCCTCGCCGTCGCCGCGTTGGCGACAGGGCCGCTAAGCTCATCTTTCAAAGTTTCATGGTCAAGTGACTGGGTCAACAGCCTACGCAAAACGCTTCGCGAGACCGGTGCTAGCCGCGTCATCCCCTATCGTTACAACCTGAAAAGCGCAATCCGGTACGATAAGCAGCGTTATAGACGCCGCCAAAGACTTCCGGCCCGTCACTACCCGCTACGATAAGATCGCCGTCATTTCCTGTCATGCGTCGCGCTCGTCACTGACCTGGCGCTCTAGCTGCGACTGATCGGCGCGACTAAATCAATAGGATAAATGCATATATTTCATATTAGGATTTTGGCAGGGAGGATGAGCTAAATACGATTCGATAAAATGATGGGAAGCAGCGCCATGAATGTCGCCCCACGGCGCTTCGACACGTGGGTTTGTAATGCCGTCCATCTCGCGCAAGCGATGCCGGACAAATCAACTCAACGATCGAAGTTTGAACAATGCAGTGCTGGCAACACGACACTGATCGTTGCATTTTCGCTGCCATTGTTTCTTGCGGCGCTCGGCCTGGGGGTCGACCAGTCGCTGGCCTATCTCAATGCAGACCGTCTACAACACGCAGCCGACGAAGCCGCATTGAGTGCTGCTTATGCTTACACAGCGAATAGTAGCTCGGACTTGAATCAGCAGGCGGCGATCATCGCAGCAAAATATGGGTTCACGACTGCGAACAACACCACGATCACAGTTAATAAGCCCCC